>JAZDHV010000041.1:0-4212 GCA_043805595.1 Candidatus Woesearchaeota archaeon | reverse complement strand
TATCCCCATGCTAAAGCATGGGGTATTACGGACTCGCATTAGTGTTGTCAAATTTTTGGGATTGAAAATTCGATTCGATCCTGTATCTTCATTCTAAAGAATGAAGTATTAGGATCGAATTTTCAATAAATCAAGATTGATTTTAACATATATTAAGATAAACAATAAATTAAATTAACATAAAAAAATAGAAATATATAATCAAGTCGGAATTCGAAGCTGATATTACTTTCAATTCGAATTCCTAAAAGATTAAGATTATTGATAAACAAATTTATAATGTGGAATTAATTAAAGAAAAAGGTTAAGAAAAATTAAGTAGCGAATTTCAATCGCGGAAAAAATGGCATGAAATTCGGATTAAAATGTCAGAATTTTCCATCCAGTCTTTGACTGGTGGCAAGCTTTGCCTGCTTTTAACTTCAAAAGCTGGAAAATGCACAAAAATGCAGAGCATTTTTGGCATGCCAGAAATTTTATTAAAATTTCTGAGCATTCTGAGCACTAAGAACCACCAGTCCTATCATAAGGAAGTTGCGGATTTAGTAAATCCCACCAGCCTATGACTGGTGGTTCTTTAGAGTATTATTGGAGGAATAAAATGAAGACAGGAAAGAGCATTGTTAATATGAAAGTTGAAGAAAACACAGTTTTAGGGGATATAATCAAGATTGATGGAGCTGAAGAGGTTCTTATGAAGAACAGTGTTCCTTGTGTCACCTGCCCAATGGCTAAGATGGAGCTGGATGCACTAAAGATAGGACAGGTCTGCGAGATGTATGGCCTTGATAAAGTCAAAATCTTGAAAGAGCTGAATGAATTGAAGAGTAAGCCTAAATAAGATTTAAATCCAAAATAAGATGAAAATGCCTGAATAAGATGAAAATAGACAAGCTATTGTTCGGTCCAGCCGGATCACCCCATTCCTCCAAAGATAGAAGCCCAACTGCTGGAGTTGAAGAAGTCAGGAATCTTGGTCTTGGCTGCATGGAGCTGGAGTTTGTCAGGCAGGTTTTTCTAAAAGAGGATGCAGCAAAAGAATTGAAAGAGGTTGCAAAAAAGAATAATGTTATATTGACATCACATGCCCCTTACTACATCAACCTGACATCACCTGAAAAAGCAAAGATCAATGCCAGCAAAAAAAGAATAATCCATGCAGCGCAAATTGCATGGCTGGCAGGAGCATATTCTGTAACATTTCATGCAGCCTATTACATGGGAAGGGATCCTGAAAAAATCTATGAAGATGTAAAAAAAGAGCTTAAAGACATTATCAGATCATTAACAGATCAGGGAAACAAGATCTGGATCCGTCCAGAGACCACTGGAAAACCTTCGCAATTTGGGACAGTTGATGAAATACTAAACTTGAGCCAGGAGCTTGACCAAGTCATGCCTTGCATTGATTTTTCTCATCTACACGCTAGATCAGGTGGAAAGGAAAATACTTTGGCTGAATTTAGACAGGTTTTGGAAAAAGTTGAGAAAAAGCTTGGGAAAAAAGGATTGAACAACATGCACATCCATGTATCAGGTATAAATTATACTGAAAAAGGCGAGAGAAATCATCTTAACCTAAAACAATCAGACCTGAATTACAAAGATCTGATAAATGTTTTCAAAGAATTCAGGATTAAAGGAGCAGTCATTTCAGAATCGCCTAATCTTGAGGATGATGCACTACTATTGATGAGATTATATTCAAATTAGCTTGTAACAATCTTAAGATTTATAAACAACGCTATATAACCCCTCAAAATGAATATATACAGTCAAAATGAATAACAAAATTGTCGGAATAGTAATTATCGGAATTGCAATCCTGTTAGGCTTTATTATATTTGCATTCAACAATGCATTGACTGATATTGTGACACAATCCTGTGATCATGGCCCTGAATGCAGTATGTGGGGTGCAATTGATTTCCAGACAAATGTCAGCATTGGAATTATGGTATTCATAATCCTTGTCGGACTTTACTTTATATTCTTTGTAAAAGGAAAAGAGACTGCAAATATTGATATTATTGAGCATCAGGTGAAGCCTAAAGAGATATCAAAAGAGAGCTACAAAGACATTCTTGAGAACCTTGAGCCTGATGAGAAAGTGATTGCAATAAAGATCATTGAATCAAAAGGAACAATATTCCAGTCTGAACTGGTTGAGAACTCAGATTTCAACAAGGTAAAGATCACAAGGATACTTGACAGATTAGAGGGAAAAGGCATTATTGAAAGGAAAAGGCGCGGCATGACCAATATTGTAATTCTAAAGCATAGCTAGTTTGAAACTAGTTTCACTTATTGTTATATAAAGGGTTTCATTTTTCTTACTCTTAATGTTAAATATCATAAACCTGGGTGGGTGATAAGATGAAGAATTTAAAGATCAAAATTAAGGGCATGCGTTGCCACAGCTGTGAAATGATTATAGAGGATTCACTTTCTGAGACAGGAAACATTGAAGATATAAAGATATCTCATGAAAAAGGCACACTAAGTCTTGATTATGATGAATCTGAGATTACTGAAGATGAGATAAAGGAAATAATAAAGAAAGAAGGATACGAGGTTGATTAAGTTGGAAAATGAAAATGTTGTAAGGATGAATTTCATTGCTGAAGGCACAACTTGTGAAAGCTGTGAAAAGATAATCAAAAAGCAGGCGTCAAGCATTGAAGGTGTTGAAAAAGTTGAATTTGACTGTAGCACAGAGTCTGGTTCTGTCACATTTGACAGGTCAAAGACTGATATTGACACAATCCTGTACAAGATAGAGGAAAAAGGGTACAAATGTTTTATATTAGACCAGAGCAAGGATAATATTAATAATGGTATAAAGAATAAGAGTAATATTCTAGGGTGGATTTTTGGCATTGCCGGAATCATTATTGTAGGATACTTTATCCTGAATCTGGTTGACCAGATACAATTCCCGCAGTTAAGCCAGAACATGGGTTATGGATTGCTGTTCCTGGTGGGTTTGCTTACTGGATTTCATTGCGTTAGCATGTGCGGAGGCTTTGTCATGAGCTATACAGCCAAGAATGCTCAGGAAGGCAGGAAATCCCATAAATCTCATATGATGTATGGGTTAGGCAAGACAATTTCATACACCATAATAGGTGCTGTCTTTGGTCTGATTGGATCAATAATTGCTTTCACTCCAATGATGAGGGGTGTTGCAGGAATTATTGCAGGACTTTTCTTAATGCTTTTCGGATTAAAGATGTTGAATATCTTTCCAGTACTTAGAAAGATTCAGTTCAGGACTCCTATGTTTATACAGAGATTTGTTGGTAAAAAACAGGCCAGCAACTCAAGCCCTCTTATCATAGGATTATTGAATGGATTGATGATTGCTTGCGGACCTTTGCAAGCCATATACATAATGGCAGCTGGAACAGGAAGCATGCTTGAAGGAGCAAAATTATTGTTTGTGTTTGCCCTAGGCACACTGCCAGTCATGCTAGGGTTTGGCTATTTTGCCAGCTTTATTTCTACTAAGATGACCCATAAGATACTGAAAGCTTCAGGAGTCATAGTTATCATCCTTGGATTATTCATGCTAAATAATGGCCTTGTGCTTACAGGTACTGGTTTTGATGTAGGCACAATGGTCTCATTTGTCAGCGCTTCAAACAGGATCAGAGGTGATACTGTCAAAACAGATTCTCAAAACATTCCTTTGATGAACAATGGCTATCAGGAGATAAGGATGGAAGTCAACAGATATGGCTGGGAGCCTGATAAATTTGTCTTGAAAAAAGGAGTTCCAGTAAGATGGATCATCAATGGATTGGAGATAAATGGCTGCAATAATGCAATCCAAGTGCCTAAATATAATCTTAATTTTGATATCAAGAGAGGTGAGCAGGTCATTGAGTTCACGCCTGATGAAGAGGGTGTTGTCTCTTGGAGCTGTTGGATGGGCATGATACCTGGCAGATTTATTGTAAAGGATGATATTGACCTAAGCAATACTGAGCAGGTCCAAAAAGAGCTTGATGAAGTGAATGTTCCTGCTGGCGGCAGCTGCGGCGGTGGCAGTGGCGGCGGCTGTGGCTGCGGTGGAAGCAGGTAAAATGTCAGAATTGTATAAAAATCTTTCAGATTTTTAACACCCTAAAAAAAACACCTTGTGTTTTTTGGGCACAAGAAATGCATTTAGCATTTCTAAGTGTGCCAGAAAAGCAAAGCTTTTCTGAG
>JAZDHV010000040.1:0-53465 GCA_043805595.1 Candidatus Woesearchaeota archaeon | reverse complement strand
TAGCATTGTAGAATCTCTTTCTGGTAAAAAATATCCTACCCTTAAGAATATTAAATATTTGGGAACTGTTGAAAGAATATTAGAAGTCTTTAAGTTTTATGAGAAAAGCAAGAAATGATTATTTCACTGTCCCACAACCGGTAGCACAACAATCCTGTGCTATCACGTTTTTAGTTCCGGTATGATTAACCACTTTTGGTGGTAATTATGTATAAGCTTAATTTTAAAAAACGTGTTTGGATTGTTAGGCAATATCTCAAAGGGGTTTCTGTATCAAGAATATGTAATATACAGAAAGTTAGTAGAATGACTGTTTCTAATTTGGTAAGGGCTTATAATCAGTATGGTTGGGATGGTTTGAAAGATCATGACTGGCAGGCCAGTAAAAATAATGAATAGGAATGCTGAAATCATAATTCTTGGTCTTAGGCGTTTTGGTTATGGTGCCTGTCGTATTGAGCAGCTTCTTAAGAAGAAAGGATTCAATATTAGCCATAGGCAAATTGAGAAAGTGCTTCTCAGGAATGGCTTGGTTAAGCCTAATTTAAAGAAGCAGAAGCCTAGAAAATGGGTTAGATATGAGATGGAAAACCCTAATGACTTGTGGCATACAGACTGGACGTACGATCCTTTTTCTGGACGGCAATTAAACGTTTATATAGATGATAGAACAAGGTTAATAACAAGTTATGGAAGATTTCAAAGAAGCGGTAGAGCCCAATCCCTATTAAAATAAAAATCCGCTGGAAGTGTCCTACTCCACCCTAAAGGGTGGAGTTTGATCGGACACCTCCTTTTGACAAGCGGATTTTTAGGACCCTAAGAAATTTGCTTAGCAAATTTCTGGGGTGCCAAGAATCCAATGGATTCTTGAGCATGTCAAAATGAGTGGCTGTGTTTCAATCGCAAAGCGATTGCAACACACCAGAAATGCAAAGCATTTCTCAGTGTATCCAGCCCCTTAAGGGGCTGGTTTTAGCCACTCATTTTTAGCATAAGAAGAACATCAAAAAATTTTCTTTCCTTATTTCTTTTTAGTGAATCAGATTTCATTGTTTCATCCTTTTGTATGATTCATTTTGTTCTACGTCCCTTTTAGTAGCTTCCAGTAGCGGTACAAAGCAGGATTTTGCTAAGGAGATTGCGTCATCCGCTTCTTCTTTTCTAGGAGTATAGCCATAATAGTTTATATTATGCCTCATTCTTCTGAGATGATCAATAAGTTTTATCGACCTTGGTGTTTCCACTTTTATTTTCATTAGTTCGTGTATTGGTGCTAAATGATCTTCTGATTCAATACCTTGGGTGATTAATAAAGCATCACCAAGCATTCTAAAGCATTCGTAAATATTCCTAATTATATTGAATGCAGAGTTATCGTTTGATTCCAGCGTTAATGTGTATTTCATTTGCTTTGAAGAAGCATCTAAAATACTCGCTGCATTCTTTTTGTCAGGGTGTTTTTGCCTTCGAATCATGGATGCACCTCTAATAGACCATCCAATACTATCCCATTTGCTATATTTGTGAATAAGTTTAAATCTATTTTGGTTCTTGAGAAGATATGCAAATTTACTCTAACATTTTTTCTAAAGCCGAAATTATCAAAAGTAATTAGTGTTTCTATAATCATGGGATGGTTGCCTAAAACTTCTACTCCTATGTCGATATCACTTTTTTCATTATCAGTGCCCCACCTATAACTCCCGAAAAGAATTATTGCTCGAGCTTCGGGAATTTTATTGTATACCCTAGCGATAATACCCGATTCGTATATAAGTTCTAAATTATACGGTATCTTTCTCGTTACCATGAATGGGTCTTTTGAATCAGCAGATAACCGCCATGCATTCCCAACCACTTCTTTTTTGAGGAACCCCTCATTTATTAAACGTGTAACGGCAGTCTTTGTTGCAGTCTTTGATGCTCTTATATTTTTTGACAAATCATTAAGACTTATAGATTTCTGTGGAAAAGAGAAAAAGTTGTAGAGCACTTTTCTATAGCTTTCTGGCGATTCTTGCAATCTTAAATTGACTGTCTTTACCATAGCAAGTTGGTAATATCTTAGATTATTTAAACTTTTCTATTACCGATAGGTACTACAAAAGTTCAATTGAGCTTTTCTAAAACCATCTAATTATGTTTGGTTTTTTCGCCTTCAGTCGTTTGGAACTCTCCTCATTTTAGTTTAATGGAATTCAAATTTTATTGTATTTAATTTCTGTTATGTCTCCCGACGACTAAAAGGAGGAGAGCACAGCGTGGTCGAGGCGAAGCCGAAGAAGTAGGGCTCAAACTCAAAAGATTTTTAAAATTATGTCCCTTTCTTAGCAGGATGGCGAATTTAGAATTAGGATTAAGGGATTGTAAACAGGAAGACTTTGATTGGTGTTATAATCTCTCTGAAGAGAATATGAAACCATTTGTAGAAAAACATTGGGGAAAATGGGATCCTAAACTGTTTACTGATAATTATGAAACTGAAAGAAGCAAGATAATTCTGGTAGATGGAAAGAAAGCAGGTTTTTATGAGATAGAAATTAGAAATAATCTTGGAATAATTCATGGAATCCAGATTCTGCCTAAGTTTAGAGGAAAGGGAATAGGAATTAAAATTATGGATCTAATTGAGAATGAGTTTCGGAATAAGAATGTAACTGTTTCAAGATTAAGAGTTTTTATTGACAATCCTGCGAGAAAATTATATGAAAGATTTGGCTACAAACATGTAAATACACATGATTCTTATGCTAAGAAAGGGACTATTGTTATGGAGAAAGTTCTTCGGTGAGTTTGAGCCCTATTGCAATTAATCAATGTTAAATATACTTTTCCTAAAAGGAAAAGGGAAAATATTAAATAAAAACCATAAATATTCCTGATATATGCTCTGTATCATCTATATGATAATATAGTAAATAAGATAATATATCCAAATAATGGATAATAAGTGATATATTAATAAGAATAGTTGTTCAATTCTATATGTCTTTATACAACAGTGTTTAAATATAATATTCAGTTTATTCATTATAAAATAGTATCAAAGTCGGCAGGGACCACCAGTCAATAAACTGGTGGCATGTTCGTTTCGCTCACCCTGCCGGCTTTGAGCATGCTCAGAAATATACCGCCTTCCAAAAATGGATCGTGGACTATTGTCCACTGGTCATGCAGGCCAGTGGTATATTTCTGACATATCAAAAAAGGGTTGTGTACTTTAATTTTTTTTAATTTGGGGGAAAATTAATGGGAAATAAACATATAATGTACATACTTGTATTTTTAGCATTAATCTCGTCAGTCTTTGCCCTAGAAGCAACCATAGGAAAACCAAAAATGATATTATATAAAAATATCACTGTTGAAGAGCCATTGGTATTTGAGCAAAGCGTGATTGTAAAGAACAACAATGTTTATGCAGTAAAGATCATGCTTGAGCCAGTGGATGCATTAGCAGGCAGGACAGAGATATATGAGCCAAATTTTGAATTACCTCCAAATGAGGAGAAAGAAATATTCTATAAGATCACAATAACACAACCAGGAATATATGATGGAAAAATCATGGTAAAGTTCACAAAAGCAGATGATGAAAGCACAAGCGCTGCCCTTGAGCAGAGGATTGTCATCAATGTTAATGGCGAGGGTGAATTTCCAGGCACAACAATGCCTGTTCCAATAACAATATCAGAATCAGAAGAGACAACAACAACACTTATTGAAGTAGAAGAGACAACAACAACAATTTTAGAAGGGGAAGTGAAAAAGCCAAATGCATTGATAGGACTGATAATCATAATAATAATTGTAATAATCGGATTGGCTGTGTATATCATTATAATAACAAAACTTGATAAAAGGAAAAAAAAATGAATTTGGGGGGAATAAATTGAGAAAACAAGCAATATATCTAATCATGACATTATTGATCATAGCATCAGCTCATGCCCTGACTGCTTCAATAGACAAGCCTAAGATGGTATTATACCATAACATAACTGATGAAGGGCCTTTGATGTTTGAAGAAAGTGTCATCATCAACAATAACAATAATTATAGTGTCACAATAAATCTTAATCCTGACTCAACCCTTAAAAATATAATGACATTAGGAGAAAAAGATTTCTTGATGCAGGCAGATGAAAGAAGGGAAGTCTTCTACAATATCACTATTGATGAGGCTGGAGTATATCAAGGCGATCTGATTGTGAAATTCACAGAAGTCGGAAACCAAGTGGGAGCAGCATTGGCACAGACACTTGTGATAATAGTGGCAGATGAAAATGGAAATGTCCCAACACCAACAACACAAGAAGACACAACTGCAACTGAATCAGATAGTGAAGATACAGGAGACAGCACGACCACAGAATCAACACCTGACACAATAAGCTCAAATGATGATGCTCAAGAAGATGGATCATCAAGAAGCCCTCTGATTGGAATATTTATAATTCTTATAATTGTCGTTATCGGCATAATAATATATTTTTCAACAACAAAGGTGATAAAAAAATGAAAAAAACAATATTATTGCTTCTTGGACTGATGATTGTGATTGCAACAACAGCCTATGCAACAGATGTGGCATATGTCCTGTCAAACCCATTGAGCCCGAACCATGACTACATTGAAGTCATAGATGAGCTCAACCTGACATTTGACCTGATAGACAGTGATAATATATTGACTACAGATTTCTCAGGATATGGATTTATGCTGCTGAACAATGAGGACTTTTCAAATTCAGGAGATATACCTGTAAATGAAGTCAAGGCATTGCTCGTGAATGGAAGAGACATGGAAGAATGGGGATGGACAAGAAGGATATCAAAATCACACCAGAATGTGCCATTCCACATCAATCTTAACCAGTTGGATCACACAATTACACAAGGATTCACCCAGACGGATGTCCAGGTCTATACAAGCGCTACACCTGATATATATCATATGAATCAATACAATAAATATAGCAATATTGATGTTATTGCTTCAAAAGTTTCTGATTCTGAAGATATTGTCATCGGCACTGTAAGGGCAGGTGACATACTTGAGAAAGAAGGAGACACTACTTATATACATGCAGATTCTGTCTTTTTTGGAATCACTGATTCACACTACTGGACAGCTGCCTCAAGACAGCTTTTCAAGAACTCAATGGCATGGCTCATGGATGGAGATGGAGACGGATATATCGGAGCAGATGACTGCGATGACACTGATCCATTGGTAAATATTGGGATGACAGAGATCCTCTACAATGGAACAGATGATGACTGCAATCCCCTGACATTAGATGATCCAGCAGCGCCAATCTTCCTAACAGATCCTTACACATATCCAGCAATCCCAAGCCAAGGGCTTGAAATAAAAGTATTGGTTGAGATTGAAGAAACCTTGCCTGACAGGATAATACTACATTATACTGTCAATGGAGGAACAGAACAATCCATAGATATGACAAATGTAAGCAGTCTATGGAGTGCAAATATCGGAACATTTGTTGAAGGAGATGTCGTATCATACTACATTTACGCAAATGACACATCAGGACAGGAAAGCCAGACAGATGTCTTTGAATTCATTGTAACATCAGAAGTTGTGACAATCCCTGTCAACATGGTATTAGGAGCAAATTTCATCTCAATACCAGTGCTTGCCAATTCATTTGAAAAAGATAATCTTTTCAGCTCAGCAATAACCTCAATAGTAAGATACAGTGCAGGGGCATTCCCTGAAGTCACAACATTGGCAAACAATATAGGATATGTTGCATTCTCAGATTCAGCAGTCTCAGAGACAATTCAAGGAATAACAATAACTGAACATCAAAGCGTTCCTATAAATCAAGGAATGAACCTAGTTGGCGTGTCAGGCTCAAGCAACAAGCATCTGACAGACCTTCCGCCTGAAATAATTGAAGTCTCAAAAAGAGAATCAAACGGAAATTTCAGAGTAGCTGTACACTATGACAGCATCGGCTGGTTCAACTCATTTGAATTAGTTCCAGGAGTATCATACTGGATGAAGGCAACCAATGCAACAACTTGGGAGTATGATCCATAAATGGGGTGGATGGATGAAAAAGATAATCTGGCTGTTTATGATGATAATGGCAATTCAAACTGTAATAGCAGGAACTGAAAAAATCTATCCAAGCGAGGATGCTTATACAGACAGCTCTGCAGCAGGAAGCACATTCAATAATTTTGATCTTCGTGTCGGAAATGACCAGAACCATGGAAAACACAGAAGTTATCTAAAATTTGATCTTGCTCCTCTGGATGGAAAGACAATAACCAATGCAAAGTTCAGCATTGATCCAGTAGCCAGGATCGGATCATTCACAACACAATTATACTATGTAGGCAGTGACTCATGGAGCCAGTCTTCATTAAAATGGAGCAATGCTCCAACCCATTCAACATTGGTTGATTCAAAGATAATAAGTTCAGGAGACAGGGTTGAATTTAATGTCATGCCACTAATTAATGAGCAGGACAAAATACTTTCAATCGCTCTAGTGAGTGCGCAAGAGACATCAGCAGGCAATTATGTGCAGTTCTTCTCAAACAATAATCTAGAAGAAACATACAAGCCATACCTTCAAGTCACATATGATGGAGGAGAGTGCAACACTCAAGCTGACACAAACTGCAATGGATGCGTTGAAATCCTTGAAGTATTGGATTACATAAATGGATGGAAGATCGGAAATGTCATAATTACTGATTTATTAAATACAATATCAAACTGGAAAACCGGGGTGGGATGCTCATGAAAAAAGAAATAAGAAATGGAAAAATAATTTTATTAGTACTGATAAGCATATTGATACTGCCAGCTGCTTTTGCTTCAAGCGTAACCAGAAGCTTTTCTGCAGCCACAGTAAGTCCAGGAGACACACTGACTGTGACTCTGGATGTAGTGGTGGATGGAGGGGAAACTTTCTACCTTATGGATGAGACATATCCATCAACTTCATGGACTGCAACAAATAATGGAGGTGGTGATAGTGCAACTAATCCACCTCACATATTCTGGACAGTCCTAAGCGGAGCGACAAGCATCACTTACAATTATCAATTGACTGTGCCTAATGAACCAGGTGTAAAAAACTTTGCTGGAACATATGCATTTGAAGGAATGGGCACAGCAGCCTCAATCCTAGGAGATACACAAGTCACAATATCAGCAGCAGGACCAGACACAACACCTCCTGTGATAAGCGGGATTGGAGCAGTCACAACAGATGATTCAGCTACAGTAATCTGGACGACAAATGAGAATTCTGATTCAAAAGTATATTATGGCGAGACAGCCCTTGTCAATCAAGGATCAAATCCAGCCATGACAACATCACATTCTATTGTCCTGAATGGACTCTCACCATTGACAACCTACAATTATAAGGTAGGCTCATGCGACTCAAGCAGCAATTGCGCAAATTCAACACAGCTGATATTCCAGACAGACAGTTCAGGAGCACCTGCAAATGCAACAGATGACCTTATGGTAAATTATGTAAGAGGAAAATTATTGCTGGATGGAATCAAAGCCACTGCTGGAAAAATGTATAAAGTCACTGTGCTCAATGGAGACAATGCAGGACACATATATATTGGAACAGTTGATGACAATATCCCTACACATCTTCAGGGAAACGGATATTTTGACACTGGAGACCAGATGATATTCAGCACAAATGCACAGTTCAGCATAGACGGATATGGCGGATACACATGCTCAGGCGTATATACAGACACATTTGACAATGGAGGAAATGGTGATTTCAATGACTTAGTCACATTAATCACATTTGACTGCAGTGTAGTACCTGAGATAAATGTTGACCCTGTGCTTAATCCAATCGGAGCACAGACAGCCACAGAGGATGATCTTTTTCAGCTGACTGTCACAGCAACAGACAATAATACTGCAGAAGTTCTGACATATTCAACCAATAGTTCATTAGTGCAAATAAACAGCGCAAGCGGAATTATCAGCTTTACACCAACAAATAATGATGTTGGAGTGCGTGATGTCCTAGTGACTGTAACCGATGATCAAGGAGGATCAGATTCAGAGGTTGTCACATTCACAATAATTAACACAAATGACGCGCCAGCCCTTAATGCAATAGGAGATAAGGAAGCTAATGAAGGCAAAAGCTTCAGCATGCAATTGAGTGCAACTGATATTGACCCTACAAATGATGTCCTGACATATTCAACAAATGCAACATTCGGATCATTGAACCCTTCAACAGGATTATTCACATACCTGCCGCCATTAGGAACAAAAATGACAGCTGACATAATGTTCTCAGTGAGCGATGGCAATGGCGGAACAGATGAAGAAGTGATTACATTCACAGTGATACCAACCATAGAATTATCACATGTGCAGGTTATTGTAGATGATGTATCAAACATGGTTATTAATAATTCAGTCCTTAGTGCAAAACCATACTCAAGTGTTGTTATAAATGTACCTGTAAAGAACAATCTTAATGATGATGACTTATTTGGAATAGATGTCACTTATGAGATTGCATCATTAGGATTGAGCGGGCTTGAGTACATCAATCACCTGCCTGCAGGCAATACAGTGACAAAAAGCTTTGACTTCAACCTGCCAGCAATAATCAATGAAGGAGTGTACGAGCTCATAATAGAAGCAAAGGACATTGATGAAGCACATACAAGCTTTGGAGACGAAATCCATGTTTTCCTGAATGTTACAAAAAAGAACAACACATTATTGATAGAGAGAGCAGAAGTATTGCAGGATCCAATGGTATGCCTTGTGGATGCACAGTTGAACCTATCAATCGTGAATACAGGATTGTTTGACCAGAATAATGTCAATATCTCTGTTGTAAACCATAATATTGGGGTTGACTTGAATTATGTTGTGCCTTTGATTGCAGCAAATACAAGATCAAACACTATATTGAACCTAACACCACAATTGCTTGAGACAGGAGAACAAGACCTTGACATCAAAGTAAAATATTTCTTTATCAAGGAAGAGAATGCAGTAGCAACATTTGATATAGAAGACTGCACAATAGGCCCTGTAATACCAGATCCAGATATCCCAATATACATAGTTGAGAATGGCACACAGGATTTCTCAATAGGACTGCCAGCTGGAGTTGACGCAGACTGGTATGTTGACGGAATCTTCAACAAGACTGGAGATGAGTTCACCTATGTGGGAAATGGAGCACAAGGAAGGTTTGAGCATGACATCACTGCAGTGATTGACGGATATACTTCATTCACATGGGATCTTACTCAGACAAGCTATCCTATTACAGATGACTTTAATGGAGACACAACTGATTTCAGCACATGGACAGAGTTTGAGCTAAGGCATGCGACAAATGCCACATTTGAGATAGTTGGAGTAGGAAAGATATTCCTGCCAGGACCATTTGATGTCTCAGAGATACCAATATTCAGAGGACCAGGAATTGACGGGGACATACTGATAACAACCGGAGCAATCGGAATCGATACAATTGCACTTCCGATATTTGGCGGAGAGCCAGGCACAATAACATTATTGCAGCAAGCCTACCTAGAATCACCTCAGATAATGTACAATTCAGGATTCACGACAGAAAGGGATGATATCAAGCAAGAGTGCGATTTCTGCACATTAGTTGACAACACACCACCGCCAACAGAGGATGGAATGGTAGAGTTTGATGTTGATCATTTCACAGTATTCATCATCCTGACAAACCATGCCCCTACAATAACTTCATCACCATTGACAAAAGCTTACAAAGATGAGGAATACAGATATGATGTTAATGCAAATGATCAAGAAGGAGACACATTGACCTATTCATTGACAAATAATCCATCAGGAATGACTATCAACAGCGGAACAGGAATCATATCATGGACACCTGCTGTTTTAGGAAACTTCAATGTCAGCCTGATGGTTGAAGACGGCTTTGGTGGAAATGACACCCAATCATATGGACTTGAGATAACAGAAGCGCCAAAACTAAGGATAAGGGAAGTGGAAGCAGATGTTGACGGAGACGATGATAAGGTGGATAATGGAGACAAAATCAGTGAAGAAGCGCTGCCTGGATCAGAGGTTGAGTTTGACATAGAGGTCTGCAATGAGTTCTCAGATGCAGCTGACATAGATATTGAGAATGTCCAGCTGACTGTGACAATCGAAGACATTGATGATGGCGATGATCTTGAAGAAGAATCTGATGAAGAGGATATCAAAGCAGATGACTGCGAAAGGTTCAAGCTTAAATTTAACATCCCTCTGAATGCTGAAGAAGATGAGTTTGATGTGATCATATTAGCTGAAGGAGAGGATGAGAACAACACTGACCATAAGGATGAATGGAAGATCACTTTAGAGGTTGACAGGGAAAAGCATGACCTAAGGATAATCAGATCAGACCTAAGCCCTTCACAAGTCGAATGCAACAGGGTCACAATCCTGACAACAAAGGTTGTCAATGTAGGAGAAGAAGAGGAAGAGGATGTGATGATAACCATTGAGAACAGTGCACTTGGAATAGACATCAGTGAGGAAGGTCTTGAGATAGGAGAGAATCCTGAAGATGACTATTTCATGAAATCATACAACCTGATAATCGGAGATGACATTGCACAGGGATCATATCCTATAGCAGTAAAGGCTTATTATAACAGCAAGATTGGAGCGACTGAAACGACAAATCTAGTCGTTACAGACTGTTTTGAGACAGTTTCAGAGCCTGCAACCACAACTTCAACAACCTATCTGCAATATGCCGAGCAGAGGCAGCCTGAGAATGTGCTGGTACAGATATTGCCAAAAGCAAGGCCAACAGGAAGAGTGATTGCACAGACTGTAAGAGCACCAGTCTACAAAAAGCCAGTGCAGATAACTTCAAGATCATGCACTACAGGCACGATATGCAATGAATACACCCTGTTGCTGATAATATTGGTTATACTTGGCGCAGGACTGCTTATCTATTTTGCAGCAACAATCGGAGCAATGGGCAGGAGGAGGGGCAGTAGAAGAAGAATGAGAAGGTTGCCTGCTGGATCAGTTGTGATTGAAGACAAGAATATGAAAAGAAAGTAGTCTTTCTTTTTATTTTTTTATAATCTTAAGATTTTTAGATTTTACTTCTACTTGAGATTATCAAACTCTTCTGATGTTAAACCAACATCTTTTATTATTCTATTCAATGTACCTTTTTTAATCTCTGGGTGAAGCGGCACAGTGATCTTTATTGTTTTTTCACCATCAAATTTCTCTAGCCTTACATGAGAGCCTTTTTGCCTAGTAGCGATAAATCCTGCTTTTTTCAAACGCTTAATAACATTTAATCCAGAAATCAGGGGAAGCTTCATTATATTAAAACCTTGACTTGCTCTCCTTTGAACTCGACAAGATCATTAACATCTGCTTCCAGATATAATTCAATAGCTTCCTTTATATTCTTAAGAGCTTCCTCTTTATTATTTCCTTGAGATATACAACCTGGCAAAATAGGAACATAGACTGTAAAACCTCCTTCTTCCTGTTCTTCCAATACTACTGTTAATTTCATTGTGATATATGGAGTATTCATACTGATATATAAAATTTGTCATATTTTTGATTTTATTTTAGCTCTAATCTTTTATTAGATATTTAATTTTTTTTCCAATTTTTTGATGTTTTCTTGGTTTAATATCAATTTTTTATTAGCTTGATCCAAAATTTCTTTAAGATAAGCATCATCAACCAAAACTTTTCCTTTGTCTGCAACAATTGTCTGCATCATCTCTGTTCCGATCACTTCTATTATTATCCTGTTATGCATAGAGATTATCCCTGAGCGCTTGAAACCAAGCTCCTTGATCAACCTCAATAGAGTGTTTGCAGAATCCAGGTCTCTGCAGCAGACATGGATTATGAATGACTCAAACTGGAACCAGACTGGTTTTTTTGATAATCCTTTTAATGAGTCCTTTAATTGTTTGAATGAAACCTTATCATGCGATGCCAATATCCATCTGCATTCCTGCTTTTTTCTGCCCGGCTTTTCAATGAGTATAATCCTTCCAGAGCAAGAAGAGGTGGTGTAATAGTTTTCTTTCCTGTTTATTATGTCCAAAAGAGGCAAGATCCTTTTGTCGAATGATTTCTTACAGGATTTGTCTTTCTTTTTCAGACACTGCTCTTTCTCATGTTTGAAGTTCATTATGGGCATGCCCCCTAAAGTGTGTTTAAAAGAATATTTATGATTATTTAAATATTTAGGCTAGAATCAGTTTTTGATTAGTATCACTTCTCATTTTTCTCAATAAAATCTCTCATCTTCTTGATGTACTCATCAGCCATTGCATAATACCTGTCATAATCAATCCCGTGCATTGACTGGACCTCCCGATGAAGGATCTTTCTTGACAATTCATAGAATGTCCTCATTGTGTTAGAATATTTCTTAGGCAGATGGCCTGGCTTCACCAGTTTCTCATCAATGAGATCAGCAACATGGTCAGGGCTTGGCGGAGTAACATCAATTGACATCAATGCAGCATGGCTTGCATCTATCACACCCCAATAAAGGTCAAGGACTGCCTGAAGAATATGCCATTTTGCATTCTGCAGAGTCATAGGAGCCCTTGTGTAATATGCCCAGACACTCTCCTTTGTAGGCTTTATCCTGCCCTGCTTCAACAATTGCTGGAGTGGCTCAAAAAAGCCAGTGTCAACCAAAGGTATGCCATCCCTGAGCATGTTTATCGCAATAGGGTCGCCGACCTTTACATATTCAAAAAAGTTTGTGAGCTTCATAGTGTTCACATGAAGCTTTGGAGAAACATTAAGGATTATCTTTTCAACAACAACCCTGTAGGCTTCGACAAACTGAGCATTCAATCTGACAGTAACATCATCAATGACAATGAGAATATCTATGTCACCCTCTTTTTTGTCAGGATTAGTCATAGAACCATACAGGATTATTGACTTGATAAAATCCCCAAATTCCTTATATGATTTCTTGGCAAAATCATATGCCAAGTCAAGATCCTTCCTCTTATAATTAGTCAGATTAGAATTAGGAATACGATTTATCTTGAAATCCATAACACACCCCTTTTAAGTCAATTCTCTAAACTATATAATATGATTATTATATTAATTGTTTATAAATTTTGTTATTTTTCAGTGTTGGTTGAAGCCATTGCTTTCAGTTATGGAACCTCATAAACAGTAACCAGATTTGTGCCAATGTAAAATTCCTTGATCTTCTTCAGCCTCATAGGATGGAAATGCAGTCCTACGAATAACAATATGCCATTCATCTCTCTCAACAGCTTGGATTCAATCTCATTTATTCTCTTGTCAGGATAAAGATAAAGAATCTCATATTTGCTAATGTCAAGGTTCATGAAATCCTCATTGAGAAAACTTGCTTTTTTTAGACCAAGGCTTTCCCTGATCTCATTAGATATGCCTACTAATTCTTCATCAACCTCAACTCCGACAGAATTTGTAAACAATGAAGCAATGTTCACAACTTTTCCATCGCCAGAGCCAAGATCAAGAAAATTCTGGTAGTTCTGAAGGCCAATCTTCTTGAAAAGCTCAAAAACCTCATTACCTATTGAATAACCCCAGAATCCTAATTTAGTCTCCTTCATAGGAAACTTGCCATTTTTCAGGAAATTACCATAGAACCTAGTGTATTCCCCATTGATCTCATGAAATTTCTGCTCCATTTATATAATATAATACCTTTTCTTTATATTATTTATTGATTTAGAAAATTATTTAAACATCACATCTACTAATACATTATGAAGAAAGTAATCATATTTGATTTTGACGGGACTATTGCAGATTCTTTGGACATAACTTATAGGCTGAATAAGAAGAATTTAGAAGGTTTTGGATTTAATTTTATAAATAAGAAAGAGGATTTTCTGCATATGCTTGAGAGAAACTGGTACAATGATGCTATGGACAAAGGATTGACAAAAGCTGATATTGATAAAGTTGGTAAGAATTTTATCAGGCTGATGAAGAAACATTCTAATGAGATAAAATTGTTTAATAAGATTGATAAGGTCATCCTGAAGCTGTCAAGATCACACCACCTTTTTGTCGTGACATCCAATTTCAGTGAGATAGTGATTCCATTTTTCAAAAACAATAATATTGACATATTTGAAGATGTATTAACTGCTGACAAAGAAAAGAGCAAGGTCAAGAAGATAGAGGATATCAAGAAAAGATATCCAAAATCAGAATTATGGTATGTCTGCGACACTACAGGCGATATAAAAGAGGCAAAAAAGGCTGGGATCAAGACAGCGGGAGTGACTTGGGGTTATCATAGTAAAGAGAAGATTATGTCAACTAAGCCAGATATTGTTGTAGATAAGGTAGAAGAGTTGTTAAAGACACTAAAGAACCCCCAGTCAGAGACTGGTGGGATTCATTAAATCCACAACTATATTATGATAGGACAGGTGGTTCTTAGTGATCAGAATGCTCAGAAATTTTTTTAGAAATTTCTGGCATGCCAAAAATGCTCTGCATTTTTGCGCATTTTCCAGATTATGCAGACAGAATCATGCAAAGCTTGCCACCAGTCAAAGACTGGATGGAAAATTCTGACATTTTAAAAAATTATCTCCCCAAATAAACAACATTCTTTAGAGTCTTAAAATGAGGATCTCCGCTAATAACTTTACATTTTAATTCATTTTGTTTTGAAACTAAAATTGCATCGATTAGTCCAAAATTCTTTACTTTTTTTCTGGTGAGAAATCTTATTTCAGCAGCATGAATCCAGAGGTCAATTGTGACTGAAAATATAAGTGAATTTAATTTTATTATTTGGCAATATGGTTTATAATCCAGATTTTCTCTTAAGCACCATCCTATTATCTCTGCCAAACAACACTCCAATGTAATAAATTTGTGGCTTTGGTCTTTTAAATATTTCTTTAGAATTAATCCTTTTTCTGTCCCTAAAAAATATTCTATCCAAGCATGAGAATCAATAATATATATCATTTACCAAAATTCCTCATGACTTATTTCCTCTTCCTTAAAAGGAGCTGCACCTTTTGCCATACCAAATCCATCTATTCTTTTTTCTTTAAATATCTCTACTTTAACTTTGTCTCCCTCATTCATACCCTCAAATTTTATTAGATCTTTAGGTACCAATAATCCCAAAGAATTGCCCCATTTCTTCAATTTTAATTCAGCCATAACCATTTGTATCACCTAAAAGTATAATTAATTATATAATAAAGTATAACTTATATTTAAGGTTTTTGGAATTAAGAGATGATTGTGAAAAAAACATTTTTTTAAGTTAATTATTCTCTATATGGAAAATTAATATTTGTTACTATTATTTAATAGTATCAAATAGAAAGGTTTATAAACGATTTTCCATTCCCTATGTATAGAATATGTATATTTTGATATATATTTCAGAGTAAGTATGATGATTTTGTTGGGGAAAATATGAAGCAATTCACTATAACCAAAAAGGTTGCCAAGCACGGAAAGCAGGCAATCATAGTTGTACCCAGAATTCTGGAAGATGAGCTAAAGCCAGGCACTATTGTAAAGATAACAATGGATGTACTGAAAGAGGTGGAAGATGAGTGAAGGACCTCAATCATTTCTAGGATACCATTTTGAAAAAGCAGCAGGAGAAGGCACTTGGAAAGGCGCATTGTTTTTTGTAGATGATGATACAGGCGCAAAGCTTGCTGTCAAAAAATACAGGGAAACTGAAGCCAATCAAAGAACCAGAACAAGGAGAGGCATTGACAGCAGAAAATCTGCAATAAATGAGACATGCGGAGGAAATACAACCCAATTCCCCCACCTGATGGTACCAATCAAGATAACCAATCCAGACGGCAGTTATGTATTTATAGAAGAGCCGGCAGACTCAACACTTGGAGAGCATTTTGAGAGAAGAATTTCAGGAGTTGGCAGGGAAGAGCTGATAAACCTGTCAATGAGCATAGGCGAAGCATTATATGAAATGCATGTAAGGCTTAACAGGGCTCACCAGGACATAAAACCAGACAATATTTTTCTGATAGACCCTGACAGGAAAGGAGACACAAGCACTTTAGACGACCTATTGATCAAGCTTGGAGACCATGGGCACACATCACAGGGAAGCATGAGAAACATGGATTTTGGATATACATCATATAAATCTCCTGAGATGTTTACTGGCGTTCTCAAAGAAATTCCTGAATGTGAAGGAGAAAGGCTTGCATTAAAAAAATCATGCGACATGTATTCAGTCGGAGCATTATTGTTTGAAGCAATCACTGGAGAGAACTTGTTCAAATCCAAGATCCATGAGATATGGATAGATGCCACCTGCCATAAGACTGCCTATGATGACCCAGAGAGAGATGAAAATATTGCACAATATATTGATCAAGAGTTTGGAAAGTATATAAGAGCCAAATATGAGGATCCTGAATCATGGAACAATGAGATTGACAGGAAGATAGATAGTGAAGATATTCCAAAAGCATACAAAAGATTATTGAAAAGGCTTGTTTGCCACAGGGATTCCAGAGAATTGAGAAAGCCATTAAATCATTTTGAGAGAATCATCCCAGACCCTGTTCTTGACAGATTTGGATACAGGGGAAGACAGAGGATAGCTGACGGAAGAGAACTGAAACAAGAGCTCATCCAGATTGTAAAAGAATATAAGAGAACATATCCAGAGAACAAGGCAAGAAGAAATAAAAGGCTTATCGGAGCTGCTGCATTTGGGGCAATTGCGTTAGCTGCCCTAGCAGGATTTCAGTATGTCCAATGGAAAAATATAGACAGCCTTGAGTCGGCAGTAGTGCAATCAGACAGAAAAGCGGATTTTGAAAGAAAATACAGGATTGCAGAGCTTCATCTAAACGGCCGCCTTGATCCATTAGGCTGGGCTGAGATGGGAGAGTATGCAGGATGGAAGAACAATTTTGATGACCAATGGACAGGGATTGCAGCATTCTTTGACATTAATTCTGTTCTAAAAGCTGCAGCACAGGCAGGATATGACCTTGATCCAGAAAATCTTAGAAAAGTTGAATATGAAAGAATCAAAGGCAATCTAAGGAATATTGACCTTGATTTAACAACCAGGATAATCTATCTTCAAGAATCAGGGCATTCATCAAAAGGAGGAGGCCCGGCAAGCTACACTTATGATGGTGTTGTTGCACAGATAGGCGGAGAATTTGATGATGCAATCCAAAGGGCAAGGCAGCAAAGAGTGTATGATCTGGATAGAGCTCAGAGACTGGTAAGAGATTATACTCAATCACAAGCTGAACTTGATACAGAGGAATTAAGAAAAGCCCAGAACATAACTGGAATGACAAATTCAGGGATTGAAAATAAGATTTATGCACAGGAAAGGAGGCTGCAGGCACTTTCTGAAATAACAGGATTAGAAGGAGATGCTCTTGCTGATTATATACATGAGACAGACCCTGAACATGAGAAAAGAATAAGGTACCATGTATCTGAGTACATTGACAGCATGAATAATTACAAATTTTTTACAAGCCCAGAAGCAAGAGAGTTCAGAAGAAGCGAGCAATATGAGAATGTTTCACAAGCAAATCTTGCAAGTGTTGAGCATCACATGAGAGTCCTGCAAAGACTGACAGGACTTGATGCAAATACTCTTCGAACAAAGATAAAAGAGGGCTGGGGCATATATGATGATTCTAATATGGGATTGTGAGACTAATACTCTTCGAACAAAGATAAAAGAGGGCTGGTACCAATCTGAATAAGGCGGAATATCTCCCTAATGTGGGAATAGATGACTGCATTCTTTTTTCCTTCAATAAGCTCTAAGCATCTGCCAAACTGATACTTATCCTTAAGCATATGGAGCCTATGCACAAGTTCAGCGTCTTTCCTGTAATAGCTTTCATAGAACATGTGAAAATATTCTTTCAATCCATCCATGATCTCAAGAATATTCCTGTCCTTGACAAATCCATGCTTTTCAACATGCTTGTAAAGATAATAATAGGCATGCTGTGACTGTGTCAGCTCTGTCAACAAAGACCATTTCAGGATTGATTCCTGGCTTGCATTTGCAAAAAGTATTCTTCTGCAGAAAAAAACAAATTTATCGTTTTGTTTCTTTAAATCCTCGATCTCCTGGCCTTTGAAATTGTTCTCCTTAAAGCTTTCAGCAACCTTGTCATGAGTCTCTTTGATGACAAGGAAGACCCTTCTCAGCATTGTCTCAAACTTCTCATCAGAAGGCTCTGCAATATTCTCAATAACACAATAGTCCTTAGCCCTTTCAGTAAGCTCAAAGCCTAATAAAACCTCTTCTGTGATCTTTTTCACCTGATGAGAGATGTTATCGCCATTTATCTTGACCTTGTCAAATCCTCTCCTGTAGACATGAGTCAGGATATGGTAAAGATTATGCATGTTCTTCTCAGTAACATTGACAGTAATCTGCCTTATCTGCTTTTCTTTTTTGCCTGAATGCAGCAAAAGCCCATCTTCTGTCTCTGTAAGCTCTATTTCATGGCCTGCAGCGATATTATTCTGTTTTGACCATTTGCTCGGGATTGAGACTACTAATGTGGTTGGCCCTAGTTTCACTACTTTTCTCTTCATTTTATGTGTTTATAGTTAAATTATGTCAAGAACCACATTAGCACAGACTCATGTCATTAAATCCAGTTATTGATACTGTGGTTCTTGAGCATATCAGGAATACTTTGAAATTAATAATCAATTCCTGATTTGCTATAAAATGAGGAGAAGCATTCCTGATATATAAATATTTCGGTAATGTATATATATTTATATCAATATATATAATATTAGGATTAAATATATATTCATAATTCCATTTTGCTATTTCTAAACAGAGTTGAAGCTGAGAAGAGGGGTGAAGATTGAGTGATTTTTATTATTTAGAGGCATGATGGCAGATGAAGACCTAGAGGAAATTGCAAGGAAAAAGAGAGGTGAGAAAGAATTACTGGAAGAGCTGGTAGACCATGAAGGCAGGATCCAGAAAAATGACAAAGAGCTGCTGGCAAAGGTCGCAAAAGACCTTGGATTTGTGGATGACAAATACTACACAGCATCTGAAAAGATGATGAAAGGAAAACAGGAGATTGACAGCACATCTGACAAGTGGTTTTAAGATGAAAATCAATGAATTGAGGGAAGAGCTAGGAAAGCATTCATGGTGGATTGAGGAAGGCCCAGGACTGCCGCAGATGTTACTCTATCCTTTGCATGGATTCATAACACAAGCTAATATGTTCCATCCAGAAAAGATGAGCATAAACCTCTTTGTTTTTAAAAACAAATACTGGTATGAGATCTCATCTGAGAATGAGAAGTATGAAGTCTATCAATGGACTTTTGATAAGATGAAGAAAGACCCATTGTTCCTGCAGAGATGCATTGAGACAACAAGGCAAAGGCAGAAAAAGCTTTTTTTAATCTTAGATGTTTTTGAAAACACCAAGAACCACATGAACAACAGGGAGATATACCAATCATACATATCATTCATGGATGAATACCTGAAATACCTTGAATATCCAGTTGCAATCGAATGCATTGATGTGTTTTCTGCATATTATCTTGAAAAAGAAGTAAGGGATGAGCTTCCTTTCTTAAGCGGCAAGCAGGTGAATGAGTTGATACTTACGATGAGCTCGCTAAAAATCCTCAGCTTTATTGAAAATGAGAGGATAGACTTCTTGACAATATTATTGGGATATCTTAATGGCATAAAAAAAGGATTAATCAACAATGGCCTGAAGCAGAGACTTGAAATGCACTCTGCAAAATATTTCCACACCCAAAACAATTACAAGACAATAAAAAACCTTGATGCTAATTATTTTTATGAAAGACTGAGGGAAGAGTCACAAAAAGATAAGAAAAATGTTGAGAAAGAGCTGAGAAGTCTCAAGAATAAGGTGTACAACCTTCAGGCAAATGCTGAATATCTCAGAACAAAGTATGACCTTTCTCCTGAACTTCTGCTTCATTTCAAGATAACAGAGACAATGGGAGAGAGCATTGACAACAGGAAAGACATGATGCTCAAGATGAACCATTACATAAATGAATACTGCAAAAAGATAGCAAAAAGGACAAAGGTGGATTTGGATGATGTCCACCACTATTCTGTTGGTGAGATAAAAGACCTTTTGCTCAATAATAAGACAGCTGATCCTGAACTGCTAAAAAATAGGAAGAAAGGATTTGCATATGTGACAACAAGAGGAGATATCAATGAAATAAATGTTGACTGGTTTTATGGAGATCATGCTGATGAGATCCTAAACCTAACTTTACCTGACAAGAATGCTGAGATAAAAGGGCAGGTTGCAAGCGCTCCTGTAAAATCAATAATTGGGACTGCCCAGATAATCAGGGACGCTTCTACAGAATTCTTCCAGAAAGGGAATATTTTGGTAACATCAATGACAAGGCCTGAGTTTGTGCCACTGATGAGAAAGGCAAAAGCGATTGTGACAGACGAAGGCGGATTGACATGCCATGCAGCTGTTGTAAGCAGGGAATTGGGAATACCATGCGTGATCGGCACAAAGATCGCCTCAAAAGCAATCAAAGACGGCAGCGAGATAGAGATCGATCTTGAGAAAGGGGTAGTGAGAGAGGTAAAATGAAGACAAACTGGAGAGTGTATGAAAGGGATCATCTGTACCCTCAGGGGATTTCAGCATATCTTGACCTACTGCAGCTGAAACCATCACCTGAAACACCGTTTGTTGCAAACCACAATGATGTATTCTGCTATAAAGGAGACTATTTCTGGTGGGCAAGAGATATTGACCTACTGAAGAAGACAGCAGAAGAATGGATAAATGGCTGGCTAAGTGACAAAGAGAGATTAAAGCAGATAATTGGATTATATGAGAGATCAAGACAAAAGATGAAGGAAAAGATTCCTGAATTAAGAAAAATTGATGTCAAGAAAATATCAAATTCAGGATTGTACGAGGTTTATTTCAAGGCAAAATCAATTTTTTTAGGAAACATAATTTTTTCAGAGTATGCAACAGATAATTTTGACGACTTTTTTGGAGAAATATTCAAAGAATTTCTTCTTCAGCTAAATAAAGAGATAACTGAACATGATGTTATAGAACTGATGCAGCCTGCTTATATCTCTGAAAGTTTAAATTATAAAAAAGAGATGCTTAATCTTTCTTTGACAAAAGAGATTTTTGACAATGAATTGAACCAATTAGCAGACAAGTATGGCTGGATAGCAATGAGCTGGGACGGCAGCCATGAGATTGATGCAGAGCATGTCAAAAAAGATATTGAGAGACACAATTCTGAAAATCTTGTTGAAAGGGCAAAAGAACTCAGGAGGATCAATGGGATCAAGGACACAATTGCGGGAAAAAGAAAAGAATTGATTGAAAAATATAATCTTGATGCTTCAAGATTAGATCCATATTTCTTCTTGTTAGATAAATTTGCACTATTCCATGACTGGAGAAAAGAGACGCAGATGAGATGCAACCAGGTAATCTTTCCATGCCTGAAAGAGATGGCTTCAAGGTTTGATGTTGAATACAAGGATATTCTCTTTTACCTGAATCCAGAGATAAAACATCTCTGCCTTGACAATGTAAGAGTTGAACAGATGCTCTTGGAAAAAAGGAAGAAAGCAATGCTATGGGTGATTTCAGACGGGTTAAAGGAGGAATATCTTGGTGATGAAGCTATTAAGAAATTGGATGAGCTTGTTCTATCTGTTATTAAAGCAGAAAATGTCTCTGAAGTAAAAGGGATCCCTGCAAACAAAGGTAGGCTTGTTGGAAGAGTGTTTCTTGCAAAGAGCGCAAAATCAGCAAATTTGGAATTAAGAGAGGGAGAAATATTGGTTACATCAATGACAACAATCGACTATCTGCCTGCAATGAGAAAAGCCTCAGCAATAGTCACAGATGACGGCGGAATCACATGCCATGCGGCAATTGTTTCAAGAGAGCTTGGAAAACCATGCATTGTCGGCACAAAGATAGCAACACAAGTGTTTGAGCATGGCGATAAAGTTGAGGTTGATGCAGTAAATGGAATAGTGAGGAAACTATCATGACAATATACACAAGAATATGGACAAGGGACTATTGCTTCCATTACAATGAATTGTGCATAAACTGTTTTACAAGACACATAGGTAACTTCAACATACCAGACTTCATTTATGTAATAAGAAATGGGTTAAGCGAAGCTTACATACCAAAAGACACCAAGGTCAAATTAAGGGAAAGCCTGATCCAGGCATTTGCAAAGAATACCAGTGAGCTGAAACAGATCTCAAAAAAACTTGATGAGGCAGGGAAAAATTATTTTGAAACTGCAGAAAAAATATCCAAATTAAGATTACAAGACCTATCCAATGCAGAACTGGCAGAACTAATCAAGGATTACTATTCAAAACAAATTGAATTCTCAAAATATATATTTTTTATTTGGAATATAGGCGAGCTGCATGGAGAGAGGACAATCAAGCTTGTGGCTGAAAAAGCAATGAAATCAGATAAATCTGGAAAAATTTGGGAATACATGGAATTCATCAATTCCCCTACAAAAAAATCATCAATATTGCTTCTTGAAGATGAATTGTCAAATGGGAATGCTGATGCAAAATCATTGTTTGAAAAATACAGATGGATACCATTCGGAGACCTTCATGCAAAAGAATGGAGTTTTGAAGATTTTGAAGACTATATCAATAGCCAAAATAAAGACAAAAAAAAGATGATTGACTCATCTGAATTGATCAAAGACCTGCAATTAAGCGAGGAAGAGTACGAAAGAGTCCTTATGAACAAAGAGATGGCATATTTAAGGGATCACAGGGATGACATAAGAAGAAGGACAGTATATCAGATCCATTTCTTGTTTAAAGAGATTGCAAGAAGACTCAACATCCCTTATGACACACTGATGCTCTATTCCACGCCTGAGACAGTTGAGCTTTTGCATGGAAAGCCATTGAGCAAGGATGAATTAGAAAGGAGAAAAGGAGATGGAGTAATGATCTTTAAAGGTGACAGGATGAAATTCCTGACTGGAGCAGAAGCTGAACATTATACTAATCAGGTGAAGGAAGAGCTATCTTCTGAAATCAAAGGTCTAAGTGCATACAGGGGCAAAGCAAGGGGAAAGGCAAAGATAGTCAAGCTGGATTCTGACATCAAGAAGATTGAGGAAGGAGACATAATGGTCGCAGTGACAACACATCCTGATTATGTGCTGAAGATGAAGATGGCAAAGGCAATTGTGACAGATGAAGGCGGATTGACATGCCATGCAGCAATTGTAAGCAGGGAATTGGGAACTCCTTGCATTGTTGGAACAAGAAATGCCACAAAAGTGCTGAAAGACGGAGACTATGTTGAGGTTGATGCTGAGAAGGGGGTTGTTAGGAAGATAATTGAATACAAAAAAGTGTCAACAGGAGATTATAAGGTTGCATTGATAATGCACATGTTTCTTGAGGCATTTGCACATGAACAGGAAAAGGTACTTGGATATGGGCACAAGAATGCTGTCATTGTGTTCAATGACCTAAGAACCAGATTTTATGTTGATTCAAACGAGCTAAAAGGGGTTGGACAATATGCAATTGAAAAACTGAACAAAGATCCATTATTTGGGGAGAAAGTGATATTAGAGCATAAAAAAGTTGGAGAAGAACTATTAAAAAATTGTGAAGAGATATACAATACAAACCTTTCAGAGAAGTCAAATGGACAGTTAAATGAAATATTCCAAAAATATTACAACAGTTTTGTGAGATTCTCTGCATTTCATCTGATGCCAGTAAGCCTGGAAAAAGAGATCTCAAAAAAGGTCATGAATAATCTCAAACCTTTGGTAGAAGATGTAAATGATACAATAATAACAGTTTCCACCCCAACAGATGAAACAAATTTAGTGAGAGAGAAAAAAGGTCTTCTTAAGATAGCAATTTTAATGAAAGAC
This sequence comes from Candidatus Woesearchaeota archaeon, assembly GCA_043805595.1. Taxonomy (GTDB): domain Archaea; phylum Nanobdellota; class Nanobdellia; order Woesearchaeales; family JAGVYU01; genus JAZDHV01. The sequence continues at coordinate 29,390 of JAZDHV010000040.1, read as the reverse complement.
CTTAACCTTGACATAAATTCTAAACAGATAATGCAATTGCTGGAAGGACATACAAGAAAATTTGAATGGATGGGTGTAACCCATAAGTACACTCCTCATACAATAGAATATTATACTGAGAAATTACAGCAGATATTGGAAAAGGATCCAAAAAAGGAATTGCATGAATTGGCTGACAGGCTGATTGAGACAGAAAAACAAAGGGATCAGATACTAAAAAATCTTGATATCAATGATGAGATCAGATCATTGATAGATATTCTGCAGAAATTTTCCTTTATGAGGGATTTCAAGAGAGATACAGGATACAAATCACATTATTTTATGGAGAAATTATGGAATGAGATTGCCAAAAGAGCAGATTTGACTGCTGAACAAGTGAAAAACCTGGTACCTTCTGAGATTAACAATTACTTATTAGACAATAAGTTGCCTAACAAAGAAGAGCTGGATAAAAGGCTAAAATATCAGATTATTTCTATTGTCAATGGTGAATTAAAACATTTTACTGGTGAAAAAGCAGAAGAGTTTGAAAAAGTCAATATAGTTGAAGAAGAGATTAATCAAACAGACTCATTCAAAGGAATGCCTGCAAACAAAGGAAAGGTAAAAGGAAGAGTCAAGATTGTCCTAAAACCAGAAGATATCTCAAAAGTAGAGAAAGGAGACATACTGGTTGCAGTAAACACAGAGCCTGCTATGGTTCCTGCAATGGAAAGGGCTTCTGCAATAATCACAGATGAAGGTGGAGTGACATGCCATGCAGCAATTGTCTCAAGAGAATTGGGAAAGCCATGCATTATCGGGACAAAGGTTGCAACCAAAATATTGAAAGATGGAGATTATGTTGAAGTTGATGCAGAAAAGGGGATTGTAACTAAAGTCAAAGAAATAGGAAATACTCAAGATATTCTCAAGATATTCAAAGATAATGGGATTGAATCATCTATTCAAAGAAATGTGTCGTTTTCTGGATTAAGCTTCATTACATTAGCATATGGAACATTGATGGGAAAAGAGCTTGGATTCACACATAAGATTATTGCAGGAATTGGTGAAATGGGCAGGAAAGATGTCCAAATAATGATAAATGTGGAGGAAAATGGAAGACTAGCTGGGAAATTCATAGAAAAATATCCAGATAAGATTGATTCAGTCCTTGATAGAGCATTAAAAATTTATTATGAATGCAAAAAAGAAGTTGAAGAGATCTTAAACCAAGATATTGATGCTTATGAAGTCCTTGACAGGTGGGCAAAAACATATGTCAATATCCTGGTATCATTAGGCATAACAGGGTCATTCATGAGATATATTGGGGAAGACAAAAATAAACTTACAAAACATATACAAGAAAGAGTTGGAAAAGAAAGGGATGATGCTTCCAGAATATATGCACAATTAGAAGAGATCATAAGAGAGGTGGTTATAAATATTGGGAAAGAAAAAGGGTTTGATGGAGAATTAATCAGACATATGACATATGATGAAATAAAAGATTTCCTTAATACTAAAATTATTTCAGAAGAAAGAATAGGAGAGCTTGAGAAAAGAAAAAATAATTTTCTCTATCTATGGCATGGTGCAGATGAGATAGTCATAACAGACAAGGACCAGATAAAAGAAATTGAGAATGAACTCTTCAAGCCTGAAAAAGATTTCTTAAGAGGCCATACTGCACATAAAGGGCTTGTTGAAGGCATTGTGATAAATGCAGCTGAAGCCAAGAACATAATTCTAGTTACATCAAATACTACTCCTGACCTGATTCATCTGGTTTCACATTCCTCTGCAATTGTCACAGATGAAGGTGGAATCCTATGCCATGCTGCAAACATTGCAAGGGAGATGAAGAAGCCTTGTGTAATAGGAACAAAACATGCAACCAGATTGTTTAAAACAGGTGACAGAGTGATTGTTGATGCTGATAATGGGATTATAAAGAGATTGAAGAATGAAGACTTGGAGGAATTAAAATGACACAGATTAAAATAACAACAGACAATGAATGGGAAGGAAAATATCAATTGCTAGAGGTAGAGTTTTTGGAAGACAGACTTCAAATAATGTGTTTAGGGGATCTTTTGCCTACTGGAACAATAAAGACAGTTGGAGCAGTAAGCCTTTTTAAGGTAAGGATAAATGAATTGATTGCCAAGGATCCTTCAATAAGGAATCTATCTCTTGTAGATCAGATACCATTAGTGTATGACCTTGATCCAGCAGAATTTATGGAAAATTATAGAGATGCACCAAGGTTTGTAAGAGAAGGAGCTGCGTTCTTAAAGCAGTCACAGCTTCCTGTAATGGTTTCTATTACAGGAAATAGGGAATTTGATTACCAAGGATTATTTGATATGATGGTTGAAAGGGAAGGCATTCCAGAAATAGATTATATGGATGAGCTTAATGGATGCGGAAAATTTTTGTTATTAAGAAATCCTACAACATTGTATGATGATTCAACAGGATTTCTTTTTGTGCCATATGATCCAGAACATGAAAAATCATTTTTTAGAAATCATCTTGAAAATGCTTTGGACAGACTAAATGACAGGAAATCTGAAAGAATTGCCTTGATGATACATGAAAATCCAAATCCAGAAGCAGTGGGAAAAGACAGGAAAGCCAAGACACAGACTACTCTTGATTATTGTTTCGAGCAATTAAGAAAGTTCCCAGTTCCTGCAACTTGCTTTTGCGGGCATCTTGATGTTTCTGCAGATCCATTTTTGTACAATGGAGTGCATGTCCAGCCAATATCAGGCACTGAAACAGTAATATTTGACACTACAGATGGAACTTATACCAAGAAAATGATGGAGGTAGATTAATATGGAAAAAACAGCATTAGTAATTCTGGACTGCCAGAATGATCTATTGAAAGAGGATGGGAAGGCAGCAGGATTTGGGATAGCTGCGCATGCAAAGCAGATAGGAACTGTGAAAAACATTGCTTCAGCTTTAAGAAAAGCAAGAAAAGCAGGAGTTGATGTAGTTTATGTCACAGTCAGCTTTGATGACAATGACTTGAAGAAGTCAAAGACACCAATGCATCAGAGCATGATAGGAGGCACTGTGCTTGAGCCTGGAAGCAAAGGAGCAGAGATCGTGGATGAGATAAAGCCAAAAGGAGAGAAAGTATTCAACAAGACAATGATCAGCCCTTTCACAATACCTGAATTTGTGAAAGAGATAGCAAAATATGACAAATTGCTATTAGCAGGTGTTGCAACAAACTTTGTTGTGGAATCTACTGCAAGAGAGGCAGCTGACAGAGGCAAGGAAGTTGTTATCTTAAAAGACTGCTGCGCCTCAATGAACAATGACCTGCATGAGATGGCACTGCAGGTTTTGGCAAATCTTGCCACTATAACAACAAGCCAAGAAGTTAAGTTTTAATCTGAGAATAAGCAGCAATAAGCCAATATTCCCATAAAATTTATAAAAAAACAAAAGATTATCATAGTTTGAAGTGCATTTAACATGTGAGGCCTAACATATGAACAAACAACAAGTCCTAGAAAAGATTAAAGAAGATGAATTCAATACATTATGCGCTCCAGCAAACTACCTCAATTGTGTAGGATGGTCATATGGATTCATGAGGATGAGGAAGTATTACAAGGAATTCTTCAAATACACCATTTTCTCAACAAAAAAAGACATTGGATTCCAGCACAGCCATCTGAAGCAGACATACAATAACCTGAAACAACTTTATGATTATCCTGAAAAGACTAGAAAAATGATCAAAGGATGGCTGAAAAAAGTAAAAGTTTACTATGAAAAATCAGAGCAGATAACAAAAAACCTTAAAGACCTTGAGAAAACTGAGCTGATAAAGAAATATGAAGAATATTTTGAGATGACTATAGACACATGGGCTGAGCCATTGGCGACAGACTCAATAGGAGTGTACACTGAGGCAGATCTCATTGATGATTTCATGAAATCACTTCCTGAAAAAGAGGAAAAGAATGGGCCAGAGTATTTTGCAGTGCTATGCCAGCCAAGCGAGATATCATACACAACAAAAGAGCATATAGACCTGCTCAAACTGACTGTTTTATCAAAAGAAAATGACAAATCATTTGAAAAAGAGCTGAAAAAACATAAACAAAGATATTTCTGGATTGAAATCAACTACAAAGACATAAAACTGCTTGAAGAGGAGTATTTTCTATCAAAAATAAAGGAAGAATCCAAGAAAAGCAAGGAAGATATTGAAATTGAGATTAAGAAACTCAGTGACATGAAAATAATAAAGAAAAAACAGGAAGAAATCCTGAAAAAAATATCTATTCCTGAAAAAATAAAACAAGACATTGAGCTGACACAGGAATTAGGGACATGGCAGGACTACAGGAAAGAGTTCAATCAAAAAAGCAATTATTTTCTATCATTGTTTGCAAAAGAATTCAGCAAAAGGCTTAATTGTAACATTGATGACCTTTATTATATCTCTCCTGATGAGCTTAAAGGAATTATCTTAGATGGAAATGAGATTCCAGATGAAATAATAAAACAGAGAAAAGAGAAAATGGTTCAAGTGATGGAACAGCCTGAGAAAGAAACACTATTCCAGGGAAAAGATGCAGAAGACATAATTGCAGCGCTTGAAAGAAAAGAAAAAGAGAGAAATGATGAAATCAAAGAGATAAAAGGAAATATTGCCTCTTTAGGAAGTGAAAAAACTTACAAAGGAGTATGCAAGATAGTGCTGAATCCATCCAGAGCAAATTTTAATGAAGGGGAGATTCTAGTTGCTTCAATGACAAGGCCAGAATATGTCCCTTTGATGAAGAAAGCAAAAGCAATAATCACAGATGAAGGGGGAATCACATCACATGCAGCGATTGTAAGCAGGGAATTAGGCATTCCATGCATAATCGGGACAAGGATCGCCACAAAAGTATTAAAGGATGGGGATATTATCGTTATAAATATTGAAAAAGGCACTGTTAGGAAGGGAAAATGAATTTTGAACAAGCACTGAAAGAGAAATGGTATGGGCAGGGGCTAAATGCAACGCCATTATTAGTTGGAAGCGCAGCAGGACCAGCTAAATCAATGCTTGATCATACAGGATTAATTTATCAGAATTTCTTGTTCTTATTCAAGGAAGATTGGGGAGAGATGAATTATTATGTAAAAGATCTTGAAACATTAGGAAAAGAATTTGTCAAAAGAGTTGAACAAGACTCTGATTATTTCAAAAAAATCAAAGTGATTTACAACAAACAGATGAATGAATCAAACAAATTTTTTGAAACTATAAAAAACTCAGATCTTAGCAAATTAAGTGAGGACGAGATATCAAAATTGTTCAAGAAAACAGCAGAAATGGTGGATTTTTCAGTAGGACTCTCCCATGTAATTGAACCATTTGTATTGACAACAGACATAAAGATAAAAGAAAAGCTTGGAGAATTTGTAAAAAATCGAGTAGAGCTAAATAAAATATTCTCTTTATTGATGTCACCAATTGAAGAATCTTTTTTAAACAGATATGAAAAGAAATTGAAAGGAATATCTCAGGAAAATGATGAAGAAAAGCAAAATCAGCTGATAGAGCAGGTTATTGAGGAATATTTTTGGATAAGAACAACATATGCAGGAAGATATATATTGACAAAAAAAGAAATATTAGAAGAGATCAAGTCATTAAAAGATAAAGAAGAGCCTGATTTTCAAAAGATCTCAAAAGAAAAAGATGAAATCATATCAAGGTTAGGATTACCTGAAAAACTGATATCAAAAATAAAGGCAACAGAGTTCTTGACAACATGGCAGGATGAAAGAAAACAGAATATACTGACAGCTGTGGATTATCTGGAAAGAGCTCTTGAGGAGATATCAAAAAGAGTTGATTTTGACATAAAGTATCTAAGATATCTGATGCCTCAAGAAGTGGATTTTGAGAAACTCAAATCTAAAGAATTTTTACAAGAACTAAAGGAAAGACGAAAAGGGTGTGTCTACCTTTATGATGCTAATGAGCCAAAAATGATTTCTGGAAAAGAATATGAAGAATTTACTAAAGAATTCAAAAAAGAGAAGAGTGGGGAAGTAAAAGAAATAAGCGGTATGACTGCATCATCTGGAACTGTTATTGGAAATGTAAAAGTTTGCACAACAATTGGATCATTGAAAAAAGTGCAGGAAGGAGACATATTAGTTGCTTCAATGACACGACCAGAATATTTAACAGCAATGAGAAAAGCAAGTGCAATTATCACAGATGAAGGAGGCATAACTTGTCACGCAGCAATTGTTTCAAGAGAATTGAATATACCCTGCATAATCGGCACAAAGATCGCCACAAAAGTGCTAAAAGATGGCGATCTGGTTGAAATAAAAGGAAATCATGGATTAATAATCATATTAGAGAGGTCAAAATGAAGTATATTCAAGGATTGGCAAAAAGAAAACTTAATCAATGGGTTGGAAAGGAATGGTATCATCAAAGATTTGATGGATCCCCATATTTCCTTCATTTTATCGCAGAAGGAGAGATCAGCATTCATGAAAAAAGAAAATTAGGCGGAGAATTCACTGTCCATTATTGCTTCTATGACTAAGGAAAGGCAGATTGGTACATTGAGATGGATGATATAAAAAAAGTGTATACTGCAATAATCAAGGCTGGAAAAGAAAATCCAAACATCAGTGCTGATTTTATCAAAATATGGCAGCCAGAACAGGACTTGTTCTATGAAACTTGCCTTAAAGTAGGGAAGACAGACCTGAAAAGCCTAAATGACAAGGATTTAATCAGCTTCCATGATGAATTTGTTGAGATAACATTGAACAAGAACAGCTCTTCCTCTCTCATTGATGGATTTGCCCTTGGAACAGATGAGATTGTAGCAAAAATGATCCAAGAGGTATATGACAAGAGCAATGTTAAAGATACAATGAGATTTTCAGAGGTTTTCTCAATATTGAGCGCTCCAGTCCATCTTTCTTTTATCAATGATGCAGAAGTCGAGATCTTTAAAGTTGCAAAAGCTACTAAAAAAGAAAAAAATAAGGCTAAAGAATTGCTAAAAGAGCATCAAAAAAAATTTTTTTGGATCAGAAACAATTATGTTGATGCATATGTCCTTGATGTAAAACATTTCCAGGCAGAAGTTGATAAATTAATCTCATTGAATATTGATCTTGACAAGGAGATTGAAAAGGTTCAACAAACTCCTGAAGTGAATAAAAAGAAAAAAAAAGAACTGATGGAAAAATTACGCATTAATAATGAGCTCCAGTTATTACTAAAGATATCAGAAGATTTCACCTATTGGCAGGATGAAAGGAAGAAATCAACATTCTGGACAACACACTATTTCAGCCTAATGCTAGAAGAAATTAGCAAAAGAGCAAATATCCCTTTGGATCTAATAAAATATATGACACCAAGAGAAGTCAGCCAGATTTTTGAGAATAAGCCAAATATAAAAAATTTAGAGGGAAGAAGAGAAAATGGAGTATTTTACTGGGACAAAGAAGGCCATGAGGCATTAATAGGCAAAGAAACAACAGAAGTCAAAAAGGCAGTCTTGGGCGACAAAGACTTGTCAGATATCGATGATTTCAGAGGGTTGACTGCGTGCACAGGAAAGGTTGAAGGAAATGTGAAAATAGTGAAAAGCGTCAAAGAGATGAGCAAAGTTGAAGAAGGAGACATACTTGTGGCAGTCATGACAAGGCCAGACTATATCCCTGCAATGAAAAAAGCAGCGGCAATAGTCACAGATGAAGGAGGATTGACATGCCATGCAGCGATTGTTAGCAGGGAATTAGGGATTCCATGCATAATCGGCACAAAGATCGCCACCAGAGTGCTTAAAGACGGGATGAGAGTGATGGTAAATGCCAATCACAGCTGGGTAAGGATATTAAGGTGAGGCTATATGAAAAAATACATAAAAAAAGCTGTAAAAGAATTGCAAAAGACTGACAAGCTAAAGGTTGAGATAAAACTAAAGAAAAAGAATGACTATAGGAAATGCTTATGCAGACTGATATATAATAAGCTTATCCTAACAACGCAGATGAAGATTGTTCCCTCACATATTAAAAATGCAATCCTGAGGACAACTGGAATGCATGTTGGCCATGATGCCTGCGTGCCCCATGATATTTCTATGGATGCTTATTTCCCTGAATTGATTTATTTAGGAAAAGGCATAATCATAGGAGGAGAATCAAGACTTGTAACACATGAGGTAAAAGGAAATAAATTGATACTTGGAAAAAACATATTAAAAGACAGATGCCTTATGGGTGGATTATCAGTAATGAAGCCAGGAAGTGTCATCAGCAAGAACTCAATCCTGAACATGACATCTGAGCTTGAATCAGAGATGCCAGAAGGGGAATTATGGGGAGGAAAGCCGGCAAAACTCATGATGCAATTCTCAAAAGATGATATTGAAAAGTTCTTCAAGCCATCTGACGGATATTACAAAAGATATTACAAGGATTTCAAGAATAAAGTAAGAGAATTCATGAAAGATCCAAACCAGAATTACCTAAAAGTGTATTATAATGGAAAAAGGCTGAATGCAGGAAATGACTGGCACAAGGCAAGAAACATATTCAGGATATGGTATAATGGGATAATAATCGAAATTACAAGAAGACTGCCTCATTGCTTTATCAAGACATTATTGCTGAGGATGGCAGGAGTGAAAATAGGAAAAAATGTAAAGATAGGATATGGATGCGTGTTTGACCACATCTACTGCGACACAATCACAGTAGAAGACAATGCTGTGTTGGACAAATATGTATATATAGACGGCCATGAATACACAATTACACAGACAGTATTCGGAAAGACAAAGATAGGGAAAGGTGCACATCTAAAAGAGCATGTGTATGTCAGAACATCTACTCAGATTGGAGAGAATGCAGTGATTGAGGCAAACAGCCAGGCACAAAGGGAGATACCAGCAAATCAAGTCTGGGGAGGAATCCCTGCAAAATTCATAAGGAAAATTGAGTAAATTTAATAAAACAAAGAATCATTATCAATAAATAATCATATTTTTCATAAAATGGCAGAAAAAGAATCTAAAAAGAAAGGAAAGCCAACCACTGGTCCGAAAAAGACAGGCAAAACAAGAGAACAGAAAGACAGAACAAGAGATGAAAAAGCAAGGGCAAAACAATATCTGGAAAGGACAAGCGGAAACATCCCTTATAAGCCAATAGGAGGCCACAAGGAATATGAAGAATATAAGCCTGGTTCTAAAGAGTATGTTAAAGCGTGGAGAGAAGAATCTCAGACAGATTGGGCAGGAGCATATGCAAGGATTGAGAAAAAAAGAAAAAAAGAACAGGCAGAAGATGAAAAAAAGAAAAGGGCAGAAGAAAAAGAGCAGAAGACAATTGATGAGCTAGTAACTGAACAAACTTATGGCCAGATAAAAAAAGCATATGCAGATGAAAGGGCTAATGCTCCTGAAGCAAGTGCAAGAGAAAAAAGAAAAGGATTCATGAGAAATATATTGAATATTACAAAAAACGCCTATTATAACACTGTAGGAAATCTTATGGCACAGAGCCAGAATGAAAGGACAAGAAGATCAATCAGAGCCAATCCAGAAGGAAAAGAAAAGCTTGTGATATTAAAGCCTGGGATATACCAGACAATAGGATCACAAGCAGCGCTTGGAAGAAAACTGATAAGGAAAGGATATCTTGTATACCATGTTCCTGGAGACCATCATCTCACTCTTGACCAGAACACTGACAGGACATTTGAGCATATTGAAGACCTTTTTACAGACCCAATGTCAAACAGGGGAAAGGGATCAAAGAAAAAGAAAGTTGGGCCTTATAGGGAGATAATACTGACAGGGCACAGCAGTGGCGCAAATGTATTTGCATACCTGGCAGGAGACAAGCGTGTCCATGATTATAATATCAAGAAAGTGCAGGCAAGGGCAATTGCCGCAACAGGAATAGGTGAAAAACCAACATTAGGGCAAAGGTTATTGCTGCCATTAGCAGAAGGAGACAATCCAAAGACCAAGAGAGGAAGGGAAAATATCATATACATGCACAGGAGAAAGCCTCTTATTCCAGTGCAGGTTGTAGTCGGAAAATATGATGACCTTGTACCGCCAAGAGATGGAATATATAAATATGCAAGCAACCATTACCTAATTGACCATCCTGATTCAACACATTTCGGGACATCTGGAGTGAATGACACAATGAATGATGTTTTTGTAAATCTTCTTGAGAGAGAGGAGAAATACAGGGAGAGAGTTGTATCAGGCAAACCTAAAAGAAAGGCAGCATAAAATGACAGTGAAAAGAATTGACTTGATCATAATTGACATTGATGACACATTCTTGTACCACAGGACTGTCGCAATCGCAAACAGACTGTTTGTAAAATCATTATTGGGGGAAAAAGGGGAATTTTATACAACAGGAGAAGGTATCAGAAAAATATTAATCAATCCCTTTAAAATAAGATTTAATAAAAAATCCCTGATACTGGCAAAAACAGGATTGCAGTTGCATCTGATGAACATTTACAGGCAAATCACAAAAAGAAGCAGTGAAAATCTCATCAGGAAGTGGGCAGACACTGTTGTTGAGATAGGGGTTAAAGAACAAGATTATAAAATACCAGAAAAGACAATTAAGAAAATAATTTATCCAAACCTGTTTGGGATCTACAAAAGATTGAGGAAGAATAATCCATTGATGAAAGTGCTGGCATTATCACAGCATTTTAAAGTCGGAAAAGACCCAATTGTGAACATATTAGGGATAAATGAGTCAGAATCAAATGAGTTTGCCATTAATAATAAGGGTATAATTAATGATTACAAGATCAAAATAAAAAACAAGCGAGACAAGCTGATGCTTGCAAAGAAAACAATCAATAAGCAAAAAGCAAAATCAATAGGGCTGATCATACAGGATTATGATGACCTAGGCCTGCTGGAGCTTGACAATATCAAATTAATTGTTCATTCAAGAAAGCTAAGAAAATATGCCAAAAATATCAAGTGTGAGAAAATTATGTTTTGATTAAGAATAACTTATGATGGAGGGAAGGAAGATGAGAGAACAATTATTATCAACAATGAAAAAAGCTGCAAAACAGAAAAAAGCCAAAATCCTGGTCTGTGAAGGATGGGATGACAGATGCATCCAGGCAAGCGCAAAGATCCTTGAAGAGGGACTGGCTGACCTTATATTATTAGGAAACCCTGATGAGATCAGCAGGAAGGCAAAAAAGCTGAAATCTGACATAAGCAAGGCTGAGATCCTAGATTTTAAGAAATCAGAATTAAAGAAAGAACTTGCTGAAAAACTGGTTGAGCTGAGAAAACACAAGGGAATGACAATTGAAGAAGCAAATAAATTGATGGATGATGAAAACTATTTCGGCTGCATGTATGTCCATACAGGCCATGCAGATGCAATAGGAGGAAGTGCAATCTGCCCGACAGCAGCATTGATGAGGCCGGCACTCCAGATACTGAGAAAAAAAGGAAGCCTAGTGTCAGAGATTGGCATAATGAATGTGCCAAAAAGGGATACATTACTCTTTGAGACAGATGCTTCACTCAATATCCAGCCAACTTCAGATGAATTGGCACAGATGGCATTGAATGCAGCAGAATGTGTAAGAGAATTCAAGATTGAGCCAAAGATCGCAATGCTGTCATTCTCAACAAAAGGAAGCGGGGGAGACAATCCACAGACACAATTGGTAAGGGATGCGCTCAAGATTGTGAAGCAGAAGGATCCTGACCTGCTCATCGACGGTGAGCTTCAGTTTGACGCTGCATTGTCACCAGATGCAGCAAAAAGAAAATGTCCTGACTCTCCACTTAAAGGAGAGGCAAACACAGTTATTTTTCCTGACCTGAACTCCTCAAACATTGCAACACATGGGTTCTGCCAGATATCTGACATGACCTTTGAGTTCACAGTGCTGAAAGGAGTGCAGAAGCCAATTGAGATATTCGGAAGAAGCGTCCCGATGGACACAATATACAAGATGATAATCTGCCTGGCAATGCAGGTGAATTCTAAGAAATGATTCAAAATGAATGGTGATCTAGACAACATTGACTTGAAAAGGATCAGGGAGACAAGCTGGTACAGGCAGGGTGTTGAGACAATACTGTGGTTTGTTGGAGAAGCTTATCTGGCAACAAACAGGTTTTGGGGAAAAAAGAATTCTATCTGGTTTGGATATGGAAAAGACAATCAAGGATATTTTAATAAAAAAGCAGAGCTAAAAGTAGTAAATAAAATTGTTATGGAAGCAGAGAAAGACAAGAATTTTCTTTTAAAAGAATATGTTAAACCCTGGAGAGAGGTATGGGAGAGATTAAAAGAAAAATTTAAGAAAATTGACAATGGTTTAGGAAAGCTTTCAAATGAAGAAATTGGTAAATTGACTCATGAGATTGGCGATATTATGGCAAAGCAGTGGGTTTTTGGCATTACAATCGAGAGCTTTGATCCATGGGGGCAACAGATTCTTGAACAAAAGTTTGGAGAACAGTATACTAAAGAAGAGCTAGATGCTTTAGTCAGCCCAACAATGAGTTCTTTAGCTACAGATGAGTTTATTGACAGGATGAAAATCATTGAAAAAGGAGCTAGTGATGATAAAATCAAAGAGCATGCTAAAAAGTATTTTTGGTATAAGAATGACTGGGCTCATGCAATTGTCTGTGATGAAGAATATTTTAAGGATTTGATTGAAAAAGACATGAAAAATATTGAAAAAAGAAAAAAAGAAGTTGAAAGATTAAATGAACATGGTAAAAAGATCAAAGAGATTAAAGAAAAGAATGGAATGAACAATCTGTTTGTTTTATTTGAACAATTAGCTGACTGGAGAGAGGAAAGGAAAAGAGCTGCACTGATAACAAACCATTATCTCTATGTATTACTAAAAGAGATTTGCAAAAGGACAGGCATTAGTGAGGAAATTCTGCCATTTGCTGTTCCAGAAGAGATTGAGAGCTTGGACTTTTCTCAAGAATACATTGATGAGATTACAATAAGAGCAAAAGGTTATCTCTATCTATTTGATGAGGATGGAAAGGAGAGATGGCTGCACGGCAGGGAGATGGACAAGATTGTGGACATCCTCTATGAATCAATCAAATCTGACGTGATCCAAGGCACAATAGCCCAAAAAGGCAAAGTAAAAGGCGTTGCAAGAATAATCCTTGGGAAAAATGATTTTCAGAAGCTTAAGGAAGGTGAAATACTAGTAACATTCATGACCAGGCCAGAGATGGTCCCATTGATGGAAAAAGCAGCTGCAATTGTGACAAATGAAGGAGGCACTACGTGCCACGCAGCAATCATCTCAAGGGAACTGAAAAAACCATGCATTGTAGGCACACAAGTGGCAACACATGTCTTAAAGGACGGTGATCTTATAGAGGTCGACGCAGAGAAAGGCATTGTGAGGAGAATATGATAAGTGAAGATTTTTTTAATAAGAATTGGGACATACATGAAGCTCCTGGAACACTTCATCTGACTTATCCAGCTGCTGAAACTTCAACATCTACTCTCAAGAAGATCACAGGACTTTGCTATAAATGTGCTGTATATTTCATTAAGGACAGGCATCTTAGGTTTTCATGGGTAGAGGAAGATATTAAGGAAACAGGAAAAGTATTATTTGAGAATCCAGAAAAAGTTTTTAAGCTTGGCAAATTGTGGCAAAAATATATCAAAGAATATAAAAAAGCTTGTGAGAAGATAAAAGACTTGGAAAAATTGAGTAAAAAAGAGTTAATTGATTTATACAAGGAATTTTATAAATCATATGTATATGAGTGGGCAATCCCCTCATTGGCAAATACTTTTGATTTTTATTTTGACAAGGAAGTCAGCAAAAGAATTGAGAATTATGAAGACTATATAGCACTAACTCATCAATCCAAGGAAAGCTTTTCCCAAAAAGAAGTTAGGGAGTTATTATCAATAAAAAATGATAAAGATTTCCTGGATAATATAAAAAAACATGCTAAAAAGTATTTCTGGTTGGAGAATAATTATGCTGATACTAAAGTTTTGAGAGAAGATTATTTTATCAAGAGATACAAAGAAGAAAAAAAGGTTGACTTCAAGAAAATAGACAAGTCTAGCTTGATAAAAAAATACAACCTTGACCCAAAAGTTGTGGAAGCACTGGAAGAATGTATTTACTGGAGAGATGAAAGAAAAATGTACAATATGATGGGTGATTATTACCTTTCTGTTTTATTGGAAGAGATTGGAAAGAGAAATAATATTTCCCTTGAAGAGATGAAATACACTCTTCCAAATGAGATTGAAAATCCAGATAAAAAAGAGATCAAAAAGAGGCAGGAAGCAGTCTTATTAATTATAACACCTGAAGAAACTGAGATTTACACTGGAAAAGAAGCTGTTAAACTGGATGAGAGAATACATAAGTTTAAAGTGATTAATGAGAATGAAATCAAAGGAAATCCTGCTTCAAAAGGAAAAGCTATAGGAATTGTCAAAGTAGTAATGAATAAGTCAGAATTCCAGAAGCTGAAAAAAGGAGAAATACTTATTACATCAATGACTCGGCCTGAGTATGTTCCTTTGATGAGGAAATCAGCTGCAATTGTAACAGATGAAGGAGGCCTTACATGCCACGCAGCAATAGTTTCAAGGGAATTGGGAAAACCTTGCGTGATTGGAACTAAGGTAGCCACAAGAGTGTTAAAGGATGGTGATTTGGTTGAAGTAGATGCAAACAAAGGCATTGTGAGGAGAATTGAATGAAGTGGGACATAGACCAAGCATATGGACTGATGTGGATTGCAGGAGAGGCTGCAAAGGCATTAGTAGGAACTATGAAAGAGAAGACAGGAACAGCTTTTACAGAACATTTCTGCTATGTAAAGGATAATGTGTTCAAATGGTGCACATTAGAGGAAGAGAATGAGAAAATCGGAAAATACCTGATAGAAAAATTCAAGGACAAGAAATGGTCAAAGAAATTCATAAAAGACTATAAGGAATGGTGTGAAAATACAATAAAAAGAATGAAAGAATTTGACAAAATAGATATTTCAAAGGTTTCTAATGAAGAATTGTTTGATTTGTTGAAAGAGGCAACGGGATTTTATATTGAAAACTTTGACTATGGATTCATAATTGAGCCAATGGATTTTGTCCTGCCAGGGCTGCTGGAGACAGGACTGATAAGAAAGGGGTATACTCCTGCAGAAATATCAGTAATGTTGGTCGTGGCAGACATAAGTTTCCTGAATAAAGAAGAACAAGGCTTGATTAGGATTGCACAACAACCAGAAGAGAGGCAGAAAGCACTGCTGAAAGAGCATGCTCATGAATACAAATGGCTTAAAACAGGGCATTTTGGAAGACAAGACATCCCATACTCGTATTTTGAAGACAAACTGGAAGAGATAAGGAAAAAAGACCTTGCCAAAACGCTTGAAGCACTGAAAAACTTCAAGAAAAATGTGGAAAAAGAGAAAAAAGACATTTTAGAGAAAAAACAAGTCGACAATAAGACAAAGATATTGCTCGAGATAACTGATGAGTTCGGACCATTGCATGACAAGAGAAAAGAGATGTTCATGAAGACAATCTATTGGATCCATACAATAAGAAGGGAGATAGCAAAAAGATATGGGTATGAAAAAGAGGAATTAGATGCTTATCAGATAGAAGACCTGAATAAACTAAAAAAAGGAAAAGAGCTGGACAGGAAGAAATCCAGGATATTGCAGAAAGAAGCAGCCCTATATATTGACACAAAAAGGAATATCTGGGAATATTATGCAGGAAAAGAGGCAAGAAAGTTTGCTGAAAAGGAACTGGCAGTTGATGTTGAGCACATAGAAGTGATCAGGGGCATGTGCGCATCAATTGGAAAAACAAAAGGAAAAATAAAGATAATAAATGGTGTCAATGACATCCCAAAGATGAAAAAAGGAGACATCCTGGTCACATCAATGACCAGGCCAGAATTTGTTCCAGCAATGCAAAAAGCAAGTGCAATTGTAACAGATGAAGGAGGAGTTACATGCCATGCAGCTATTGTAAGCAGAGAGCTGAAGATTCCATGTGTGATTGGCACAAAAATAGCAACCAGAGTGCTGAAAGACGGGGATATGGTTGAAGTAGATGCAGAGAAAGGTGTTGTAAAGAAAAATTTAAATAAAACATTTTATTAAAATTCAATATGGTTAAACATAACAACTGGAATAAGTTATTAGCAAGAGAAGGAGTGGATATAACAACTATTTCAGGAATTGATAAAGTTTTTTTCAAACATATAAGAAAGTTTTCTAATTCAGACAACGAATATTTCTTCACTACATTAAAAAATAAAAACTTTACACATTATATTGGAATTAACAGCCATAAACTTGGAAAAAGTTTATACATAAAATATTTCAATTCTCCTTCTAAAATAAAAGAATATTATCAAAGTGGAATAAATTTGTTGCAAGATATAAAATCTAAATCAAATAGATGGAAAAATAAGCTTACAGTAAGATCTGATAAGAAAGAATTTCTTTCAGCATTTAAAGATTTTAAAAATCAATTTGAGATTATAAATCATGTTTATAGCATAACCTCCTGGCTAGGTATTGAATCCTGGCAGAATGACTTTGACAAAATATTAAATAATTTAATTAAAAAAAGAAATGTCCAGGAAAAAGAGCCAATAATAAATGCTGTATACAAGCCTTGGAAAAAAACTGCTTTAAATGAAATACAGGAAAAAGTTGAGAAAGGAATTTCTTTAGAAAAACTTACTAAAGAATATCAATTTTTAAGATCATGGTCAGTGATTTGGTATAGACCTATTGATAAGGAGTGGATAAAAAATGTTGGCACAATTCCAAAATCTAACATTAAGAATTTTACTTTAAAAAAGGTAATAAAATTATTAAAACCAAATAAAAAAGAAAGAAATTTAATTGAGCTTGCTCCATATATCACTTTTTTTAAAGACTGGAGAGACGATTTAAGGAGGAAGCACTCCTATTATTGGAGGTTTTTATTTGATGATCTTGGAGAGAAATTTTCAATCAATTCAAATGATTTTGGATATCTGACTTTAGAAGAAGTGGAGGTTGTAATATTAAAGGGTAAGATTGAGAAAAATTTAGTAAAAAGGAGGAAGTCTAACCAATGTATAATTACTACTAAAAGAAAAGATTTAGTAATGGAAGTAATAGATATTAATATTCCAAAAAAGTATAAAAACATAATAAAGAATGTAGAAAATTCATTGAAACGCATTTCTATTTCTGGATTAATTGCAGAAAAAGGGAAAGTTAAATCTAGAGTTGTTATTGTTAATTCATTTCATGACTTAAAAAAAGTTAATAAAGGTGATGTGCTGGTTGCAAATACCACACATCCAAATTATTTGCCTGCAATGCAAAGAGCTTCTGCTTTTGTCACAAATGAAGGAGGTATTATAAGTCATGCTGCTATTGTAGCTAGAGAACTGAAAAAGCCATGCATTGTAGGAACAAAGAATGCAACAAAAGTATTTAATACAGGGGATCTTGTCGAAGTGGATGCAGAGAATGGGATAGTGAGGAAGATTGAATAGAAATGTTTATAAATAATGAACGATTAGTTCAATCAAAATGAACATTTTTCAGCTGCTTACAAAAAAAAATATAGAGATTCTTGAACTTATTGACAGGGAATCGCTCCATATCAGGGATATTTCAGACAGGCTAAATATTTCTCCAGGATCTGTCCATAAGCTTATAAAAATCCTGAGAAAAGAAGATCTTATCTCTGAAACCAAGCAGAAAAACCGCATTATTATAAAATCAAAGAAAGAAAATCCAATAATAATTGAGATAAAAAGACTCATAAATTTAAACAAGCTTCTGGATTCAAGGGCATACAAAAGGTTAAAAACAAATGGAAAAATAGGGATTTATGGAAGCTTTGCTCAAGGGAAAAATGACCAGGAGAGCGACTTGGACTTATGGGTCTACACACCAAAAAAAGAGATTGAATTAAGACCTATCTTCCGGGATCTTGAAAAAGAACTGAGCATAAGAGTAAATCCACTGATTTTAACAAAATCAAAGATAGATACAATCAAGAAAAATGATAATGAATTTTATTTAAGGCTAAAATTAACATCAATAGGTGACTCATTTGATTGATGAAGAAGAATGCTTTAAAAAAGGCTTGCTAAAAAAAAGTTTTCCACAGCCAGACCTGGCAAAAAAAGATATCAGGCAGGCAGACTTTTTCCTTAAGGAAGCTGAAGACCTGATAAATATGAATAAGAAGCATATAGCTGCCTTATCTCTTTATAATGCATATTTTCATACTGCCAGATCCTTATTATTCAAAGACGGAATAAAAGAAAGGAGCCACTATTGCATAGCAAGGTATCTTGAAAGCAACTATAAAATGGAAAAATTCATCAATGCATTTGAGACTATGATGAGCCTGAGGCATAATGTGCAGTATGCAACTGAAAAAGTGGATATTGAAGAAGATTTATCTGAGTTTGTCAATATCTGCCATGAATTTATTGATTTTGCAGAGAAAGGGATAATTAAGAGAAAGAAATGAAGCCAAAAATAAAATACATATGGAAAAGGGAATATTCCTTATTTTATGGAGTAAATGCAACAACAGCATTATTCCTGCTGTTTGAAGACAAAAACCAAAAATGCACGATGGCAGGAGGAAAGTGGCACAAAGGTATTTTTGCAAGCGGCCTTCCTCCAAAGGAATACCAAAAATACAGGAATAAGATTGAGGACATACTAAGAAATCATCCTGAACTCTATGAGCAGGACATAAAGAACATCCATAAAAATGGAAAAGCAATCCTGGATTTCTGCATGTCGATTAAAGCAGATTCAAAAACCCCTCTTGAAGAACTTAAAAGGTTATACAACAAATTCTATGAATTATTAATAGACTATGACAAGTCATTGTGGTATGGATTTTATTATCCTGATATTATTCCAAAGATTTTAGAAGAAGAACTAAAGGAATATCTTTCAGAAGATGATGTATATAAGGCATTAATTATTTTATCAAAGCCAAGCCAAAAGGCAGCTATATTAAAAATACATGATTATTTTAAAAAACAGCCAGATATCAATGAAAGAATCAAACATATCAAGGAAGAATATCCTTGGATAGGGTCAATTGATCCATTTTCTGCTCCTTTTTCAGATGCAGAAATATCTCAATTTGCAGAATCATTTAATGTTCAAAAAGAAGAGAAAAAGAAAAATATTCCAATAAAAGAATCGAGAATGACAAGAACATATCAGGAATTATTATACATAAAGGGTATGAGAGATGAATATAGAAGAAAATCATTCTATTATGCATATCCTTTTATCCAGGAGATTTCAAAAAGATATTATATTAATCAAAAAGATTTTGGATTATTGCTGCCAGATGACTTGGACAAACCAAATCTAAAAGAATTAGCTGATCTAAGAAAAAAAGGGTGCTTAATTTATATCACCGGCAAAGGTGTTGAGATTGACAATTCAAAGGAGGCTCAAAAAAGTTTTGAAGAGGTTGAAAAAATACCTGAAACTGACAAGATTAAAGGGATAATTGGCAACAAAGGGTTTGTAAAGGGAAAAGTCCAGCTTGTAATGTCAAAGGAAGATGTCTTAAAATTCAGGAAAGGCAATATATTGGTGTCTATCACTACAAATCCAGATCATGTTCCAGCAATGCAAAAAGCAATAGCAGTTGTCACAGATGAAGGAGGCATCACATGCCACGCAGCAATTGTAAGCAGAGAGCTGAAGATTCCATGTGTGATTGGCACAAAAATAGCAACCAGAGTGCTGAAAGACGGGGATCTTGTCGAAGTGGACGCTGAGAAAGGGATTGTGAAAAGAATAAAATGATATTAGACAAAATCAAATCAAGAAAATGGAGGAAATTGTGGGATTTCCATTTTTCAATATGGTTTCTTGACAGGGTTATTCAAACTCATTTGAAATATCCAGAAAGGCTTGGATATGAAAATAGGGATACTGTCCATGTTTATTCCAATGGTAGTGAACAAGCATATTTTTCAGAACAGGAAATAGATGCATTGAAATCTAAGAGGAAAGAGAAGTTGCTTTCTGTCTCATATATGAATAAACATGAAAATGATGCAAGGAAATCAATGAAATCTATTGAGAAAATTCCAGATGACTTATTTCTGTATTCAGAAATGCTTGAAGAACTGTTATCATATTACCGGGCATCAAGGCCAGAGATTTTTGAATTAATTGAAGATGAAATAGATAAAAAAGAGATTAGGGAACTAATTGGAAGATATGGGCATTTGAGACTTGAAATAAAAAATGCATGGATTAATGCAGAAAAAGGAGCTATACCTTTAAAGAAGGAATTTGCGAAAAAACTTAGGATATCTATTGAAAAAATGGAGAGCCTAACTAATGAAGAGATTAAATCTTTGTTATCAGGCGGGATTTCAAAGCTGGATGCTTTAGAAACAGCCAAAGAAAGGGATAAATTATGTGTTTTCGGCATAGTTGAAGGGGAAAAATTTCTTTTTGTTGCTAAAGAAGCTGAGAACTTAATACCATACATAAAGGAAGAAATCAAGGAAACAAATGTAATTACTGGAAAATCCGCAAATCCAGGTAGAGTGAGAGGCATAATAAGAGTTGTTCCTCAACTAAATCATGAAGAAATGATGAAAGCTGCAAAAAATTTAAAAAAGGGTGAAATATTAGTAACAGGTATGACACAACCTGATATATTCCATGCTTGCAAGAAAGCAAAAGCAATAATCACAGATGAAGGTGGTATAACTTCACATGCAGCCATAGTCAGCAGAGAACTTAACATCCCATGCATAATCGGCACAAAGATAGCAACCAGAGTGCTGAAAGACGGGGATCTTGTCGAAGTGGACGCTGAGAAAGGGATAGTGAAAAAACTATAAATAATAATAAAATTATTTGATAAAATGTGTTAGAGGATCTTCATTTTAGTTGAAATATTTTCAATAGCACTGTCTTTTTCTGGAAATATTTTTCTGGTTCCAAATAATTTTTAATATAGCTGAAAATTCTTCAGAAAAAAGACAATTAAGCTTATTAGGAAGCTGATTGAAACAAATTCTGCAATGAACTGGATTAAATTCATTATTATTGTATTAGCGAAAAGTTTATATATTTGTTATAACTTCTGTTATAACTTAGGTTATATTAAGCAAAATTATATTTGGATTGAGGAATTACTCAAAGGATTAGACAGGAAAAATGCAGACATTACATTTAGTCTGCACTTATTTGATAGGAAAGAATACTGGAATCTTGATTTAGATAATATCAAAGAGACAGTAAGAAATGGTAAAATTTTCATATATAAATGTGAAAAACCAAATAAGATCTGTTTTAAGAATTATTATGGGAAGGAAAATATAACTTATAATGTAATTGCAAGATATCATAAAAAACATATTGAGGTGGTGACAGCATGGCCAAACAAAGGAAGATAGAATGCGACTGTGGAGCATATCTTGAGGAGAAAAGAGAAAGACTGAAGAATATTGAAACTGAGGTATTAATATGTCCAAAATGTAAATATATAACACTGACAAAAGAGCAGGCAGAAAAATATGTAAAATTAAAGCTATTGCATGATATAATTGACGCAGACAGGAAAATAATCAGAATAGGTAATTCAATGGGGTTGACACTGCCAGAAAGGCTTCAGGAATTTGGATTGAAGGTAGGGAAAAAAGTGAGGACAAAAGCTGTGGGAACTAATTCTTTTTTGGTTGAACTACATTAAGTTTTCAAAACTTGATAAGATATTGTGAAACCAAAATATTTATATAGTTGGATATTATATCCAACCAAATGCTGGTCATGCTGCTAAGAGAGGAATTTGGAAAAGATGAAAAGAGAAAAAAGGCAGGAACAGCTAAAAAAAGTATGATAGCCAAAGAATTTAGAGAGAAGAAAACTGACAAAAAATCTGCAACAAAACAAAAGAGACTTGAAGATATAAAAAAAGAGATTGAAGAAAGCATTCTTAAAGAAAAAGAAAAAAAAGCAGAGATAGAGACAGAAGATATCCAAGAAGCTCTAGAAGAAAAAGAAGATGATTCTATTGAAAACAAGATAGGGAACAAACTCAGGAATATCCAAGGCGAATTATTAGTGTATGGAAAAAATATGCAGCAGCAGCCATTCCTGGACGTGTATGGAAATGTTGAAGCAGGAATGGATAAATCCTATATCTACAAATCCAAAGGAACTGAAGAAAATTATACACCAATGAGATTAGGAGAGAGTGCATCAGAATTATCATTTGAGGATTTAAGAGATATCAATGAAAACAAAAAATTTAAGGATAGAGGTTTCACAAATGGAACTGGGAAACATATTTATGTTGAGAAACAAGAAAGGTTCAAGTTGTATAAGATGTTTGACGCAAATTTTGCACTTAATATGGTCATGTATGATTTATCACTTACATAAATATTTATTTAGAATTCTACTCCATCTGGACCTGTGACCATAAAGTCCATTCGTTTGAAGGGGAATATCCGCCATAAATGAAATAAGGAGGGTAGCTTTTCCCAAAATACCCATGCTGGATCTGAGGCCATGCCCGAGGCAGATTTGCATGGGGAGCACCCCTGTATGCAGTGCCGCCAAAAGCCTTCCATGTCTCAAGCAATATCCTGTTCTGGCCGAACTGCTCCTCCTCATGGCCTTCAGAGACAACTGGGCCCTTGAATCCCATCTTCTTGAACAGCCTTACAGCATCAACCACTGGAAAGATGCCCTGGCCGGGAGGAAGATGGCCATGCGCTCCAGATGCAGAATCAACTGCCTGAATCTGTCCGACAACACCTGATTTTGCAATTTTCTTAACTTTATCCATATACCATTCATTGAACTTATTCAATCTCTCCTCCTCAGCCTCACCTGGAATCCTCCTGAAATTATTATACCACATACCCATATGGGAAGTGTCAAACAATCCTTTGATATGAGTTTCTGACGCTTTTATTGCCTCTGACTCATTATATCCCCTTTCCTTGACAAGCTGATCTGCCATCTCTCTCCTGGCATCCTTGATCAATTGGATAAATTCATCTGGATGAGCCCCATAACCCTGAGGCCAGCCAATCTCAGGACCGACATATAATGGCTTCTTGACATTCTTATTGAAATTAGTCTCATCCATTGCAAACAATCCAGCCTCAGCATAACTCTGCACTGACCTCTCCTTTGCATATTTCTCAGCAGTTGTCACATGCTCTCTCTGAAGGGCAAGATCCTCTGCAGTCTGCCTCTGACCTACCATTGTATCAGTTGACTGCTGAATCTGCCTCTTAATATCAAACAGCTCTTCCTCAATCAATTCTGGAATCTTTTTATACACAGGAGGCGTAACCTCAAACTGATCCCTAAACTTGGGATCTTTGCTCATGATCTTCCATTTCTCATTCTCAGGCAGGTTCTCATCCAATTCCTTGTAAAAATCAAGAGCCTCTTCCATGCGCCTCCTCTGCTCAATCAAGACATCTATATGCCTGCCATAATAAAACTCATAACCTTTGGCAATCCTCTCCTGAGACTCAGTCGATGCTCTCATAAATGCCTCTTGAGGAGTCACTCTCTCTGTAGGACTCAATTCATCAACAGAAACACCTTTCTTTTTTGCAATCTCTGCATTAATCTCCTTAGCCTCATCCATAAAATCATTCCAAGTCTTTTTCTCAACCTTAAACAGTTTTTCATCTGGATCAAATTCAGGGATCCTGCTCTTTCTTTCCAGCCTGTTGCCATAAAAATCAATGTAGTCTCCAGGACGCACAATATTTCCATGCTCATCCTTGTAAGGCTTGCCATCATTCTGCTTCCATAAATGGCTCATCCCATCATTCTCATCAGAGTAACGGTTCCACACAGGATAATTTATCTCCTGGTTCATCCTGATCTCCTGGATGACCCTACCTGTCCTGTCATCCACTAGATGCTTGACAGCCCTTTCAGGCTCTTCTGGATAAGACTGGAACTCATAGATAGGCCTGCCTTTCTTATCATATCCAATAGACCTGTTCCATTCAGAATCAAAGATTGTCCTTGGATACTCAACTGAGAAAATATCAATCCCTCCACCCTGAGCCACATCAGCAACAAACTTTATCGCATCCTTCACCTCATTCAAGGCCTGGAATCTTGTCTCATCACTGATCATCCCAGACTGCTGGTTATAGCCAGAAAGATTGGATATTGCTGTAGGCAGCTCAACACCTGTTATGTTCACCTCATTTGCCTGGGTCAGCTCCCTGATAGCTTCCCTCACCTCTTTTCCATATGCCTTGGACCTGCCTCCAATTGCCTGATCAGGAGGAGTGCTCATTACAAGCTGGATATTTCCAGCTCCTGCCCTGACAGCAGCAGTCACATTCTGAAGAATATTAGCCCCAGTCCTAGGATCCCTCTCAACAACTGTCTCGCCTAATTCATTGATAGGTATCAATGGATCTTCTATTTTTGGATCATCCCTCAGATTAGCTGGTGTTGGAGGAGCATAATAACTCCTGTCCATCGCTGAAGTGTAGGCTGTCTTGAATTCCATATTTCCTCTTTTCTTGAAAATTTATATTTAAGTTTTTTTATTTATATTATTCAATAATTTTAATTGATCTGATTTGAATTCAATTAGGTGTTACATTAACCCTGAATCCTTACTTTTATTAATTTTTTTGTTTATTTATTTCTTAGGAATTTGAGTTGGAAGCAATGTCACTTCAAATTCAAACTTGATTCTTTTTAATTGATCTTTTTAAACTAAATAACCACCAGTCAGAGACTGGATGGAAATGCTCAGAAAAGCTTTGCTTTTCTGGCACACTTAGAAATGCTAAATGCATTTCTTGTGCCCAAAAAACACAAGGTGTGTTTTAGGGTGTTAAAAATCTGAAAGATTTTTATACAATTCTGACATTTTATTAAAAAATTATATTGGTATTAAGCTATTTATCTGGCATTTTCTACTGGATATAGCTTTTCTTCAGCTCATGGAACAGATCAAGTGATGCTGCAATGTTCTGTGCTGAGGTTTTAGTAGCCTGATACTGCCCTTCCTGAAATGCATCATTCTTCTCTCTGGCTGCATTATATAACTGATCAAGACGACCCTCTTGCTCCCTGGTGAGATAACCTTGATTAGATGCATCCTGCGCAATTTCCTTAATGCCTTGATATATGTCGACTGCAGGCCTCTCTGTTGCCAAGAAATGGACATACTCATTCTGCCTATCCAATTGCTCTCGTGTCAATTGAGGCGATTCTTTCTCAACTGTCTCTTCCAGAGAGATATCGTGAACTTCAATTGGAGCTGTGACAGACTCATCTGTCATGGTCTTGACTTCAGAAGGCCTCTTTGCCTTGAACATCTCTTTTTCCTCAGGACTGAACAATGAACCAATATCAATCGCTCTCATCTGAGGGACAGGAATATCCTGATATTTTCTCTGATCCTCTTCAGCCTCTGCCTCAGAATCAGCAATCATCTTCCTAGCTTCCTCTATCTCTTTCTTATCCTTATCCTCAAGCTCTTTAAGGCGCTTTATCCTCTCTTCAGGAGGAAGCTTCTTTAATTCTTCAATTTCTCCCATTTTATTAATCTATAATGCCAATTATTATAAAAAAACTGTCAAAGTCGGCAGGCAGGGACCACCAGCCAATAGAATGGTGGCATGTTCGCTCTGCTCACCCTGCTGACTTTAAGCATGCTCATAAATATACCGCCTTCCAAAAATGGATTGCGGACTATTGTCCACTGGTCATGCAGACCAGTGGCATATTTCTGACATATCAAAAAAATCACCATGTGACCAACCTATGGGCTTTTTTATAATTTTTGTAAGTATACCACATTGCCTGCCTGGCCCATTTATCAGCAGTGCCTTTTTCCTTGCCCTGCTTATATGCCTCTTTTCGAGATGTCTTCTCTGGTCT
Source organism: Candidatus Woesearchaeota archaeon (assembly GCA_043805595.1). Lineage (GTDB taxonomy): Archaea > Nanobdellota > Nanobdellia > Woesearchaeales > JAGVYU01 > JAZDHV01. Next base: position 3,360 of record JAZDHV010000040.1, on the reverse strand, counting down.
TTTCTCAGATTTGACAGGGATAAGACTGCCAAACAATTCACTGAAACCAGAAAATATAGATCCAAATTCACTAGGCTTTTTCTTGGGTTTCTCAGGCTGACTGAATTTCTTGTCAAAATAGCTAGGCTCACCTGCCTGCGCCAAGTATCCTTTTAATTCATCACCCAGATAATCCATTGCATCCTTAATATTCTTGTCAATCATCCCTATCAGATCGTAAACCTCATCATCCCTATATTTCCTGTAGGACTCAATCTGCTTATCAGTCCAAGCATAAGACCTGAAAGAAATCTCAGCCCTTCCAACATGGATAGGCCCTCTCTGATAATGCTCCTGATTATAGCTTAGGGTAGGCCTGATCCTATATAAGATATGGATATCAACCACTGAATAATATGTCTTGTTCCCCTTAGGCTTTGACAATGCCAAGAATTCAGTCTCAATCATTGCACCCTCAAAAGCACTGACAATATCAGGCATGTCAGACTTTCGCTCATCCATCTGCATCCTCTTGATATTCTTAAGATAAGGCTTGACCCAATTCATATACATCAATATGACATCAAAATGCTGCCTCAAATACTGCAAAGTGAATTTCCTTCTTGTAGCAAGCTCTTTCTCAGTCATCTCCTTCCACTTCATAAAACCATACAGCTTTCTCCTCAAGACTTCTCTCACCTTCCTGTTAAACTTCAGCTCATTTATCACACCTGGAATCTCCTCAGACCTAATCACATTTGTCATGAAGAACAAGTCAGGAAGCGTAGTGAACTGCACCTCTCTTGCCATGCCATAGACTGAAGATGGATTTTTAGCACCTCCTTCCACCATATCAATGAATGTGCCTTTCAATGTGACATTGGCATCTTCAAAATTTGGATTGCTCCTGTCAGAGCTGTCAACATAATGCTTTATTCGCTCATCAAGAATCCTCAATTCCCTAACAAGCTGAAACAATTCTTTGACAAGCTTGGCAATAGAATGCATGAACTGGCTCACTTTTTCCTGCTGCATCGAGATCCTTTGCTGAGCCACTCCTCCAAAAGCAGAATATTCAGAAGCAGTCAATGTATCAGTAATCTTATGGATGATTGCAAATCCAACTCCATCCCTGATATAGTCCAGGATCCAGAAGTAGGTCTCTTCCATCGAGATCTGAAATGACTCATTGACCAGCCTATAATGATTGATCGGCTCAGGAAAATCAGTCATGACCATCTGATTGGCTGAAACCTCTACCCAATGCGGCTTGAAATTATATTTCTTGAGCCTCTCTTCTTTTTCAACTGCCATTTTCACTCTTTTATACCATAAAATTAATGAGTATATAAATTATTATTGATTTGTTATGATACCAATCTTATAGTAATTGAATTTTTTTTAATCATGCTGCTTGCCAGGATGCCTATGGCCAAGCCTCAACCTTTTCTTCAATTCCTTGATATGCTCACCTTTCTTTGACAATAAACTTTTTATATCAAGAGTTGTATCCTCTAAAATCAATGATGCGTGATGGCCTCCAAGGAAATGAGGCAGGATCACATAATCTGCACCTGAATCATATAATGATAGAGCATCATCCATGTCATAAGCTGTAATGAACACTAATGTAGTGGGATCCTTCTCTTTAACATAATTCACCAGATGCTTATTGGTATCAAATGAAGGAGCGGTTGACACAACTATCTGCGCCTTGTCAAAGTCTATCCTATCCAATATCTCCTGATCGCCAATATCACCATACATCACAGGGATCCTCTGTTTTGATATAGACCTGACAACATCAGGATTAAAGTCAATCACAAGAACCTTTTTCTTTATCTTCTTGACAGTCTGTATTATATTATATCCTATCCTGTCGCACCCTATCAATATGACATCAAATTTATATCGCTTTAATTTATCTTCCTTTTCCCTGATCCTTGTTCCAAATCTCTCAAATATAGTCATCCTGCTGCTCAATTGGTTATAAAACTGGTTGCTGTATTTTGAAAGATATGGAGTCAATCCGATCGTTACAATCGCAAGCACAACAATGAATGAAAAGAGATCATTTGCTATATGGCCAAGGAAAAGACCCTGCATGGCAATTATCAAAGAGAATTCACTGATCTGGCCCATATTGATAGAAGTCATAAATGCAGTCCTCTTTGTATAATCAAAAAAAGAGACAATGAATATTGTGATTATTGGCTTCAATACCACTATTATCAAACTGAAAATAAATATTGGATAGATCAGTCTCAATAATGATCCAATCACAAGCTCAAGGCCTAATGAAACAAAGAACATTATTGAAAAAAAGTCCTTCAATGAGGTGACTCTTCCAATTATCTCAAAATTATATGGAAGTGATGCAAGCCCAACTCCTGCTACAAATGCGCCAATGGCTATTGAGAAATTCAAGGAAAATGCCAATAAAGAGAAGAAAAACATTATTGATATTGCGAGCATCAACAAAAATTCCTGAGATTTTGCAGCAAACTTGAATAATGCTGGAAAAATGAATTTTGAGCAGAGGATCACAATCCCTATCAATAAGATACCCTTAAGCATAGCATAGATGAATATCAAAGGAGTGAAACTGTCCATTGTCGCCAAAGCAGACAATATAAGGATCGCCACAAGATCCTCCATCAAAAGGAACCCTATAATAATCCTGCCATGGAGAGTGTCAAGCTCATGCTTGTCTGAGAGCAGCTTTATCACAACCATTGTTGATGCAAATATCAGGACCAGTCCAAGATACACTGATTCAATAAACACAAATCCAAGTATAAGGGCTGCAAACAATCCTATGATGAACATTGCACACATCCTTATTGTCGATCCAAATGTTGAGACAAAAGATATCTTTCTGATCTTCCTCAAGTCAAGCTCTAATCCCACGACAAATAATAGAAATGCAATCCCAATCTCTGAGAACAATCTTATCATGCTATAGTCTGTAATCACCTGCAGAACTGGGCCGAGGATGACTCCTGTCAGGATATATACTGGGATAAGGGGCTGCTTCAGCATCCTTGCAATATATCCAAAAGCTGTGGCTATCACAATAATTATTCCCAGATTCACAAAAATGTGGTTCTCAATCAAAAGATATCACCATCAATCATTATTAGCCACCTTCTTTACCCTTATTTTTCTTTTTTAATCTCTTATTATCCACTATCTCAAGAAAAAATCCATTCTCTGCCTTTTTGAACTCGACTTCCATGCCTTTGCCTAATTGCTCATATTCTGCAAGAACCTTAGGAATAGTTATTACTAGCTGGCCTGTTGGAAGCTTTTGTATTTTTACCATCCTATTCCTGATATTTTGTGTATAATAATATTATTTTGAATATTAATTTTAATATT
>JAZDHV010000039.1:0-4191 GCA_043805595.1 Candidatus Woesearchaeota archaeon | reverse complement strand
AAGCTGGAAAATGCGCAAAAATGCAGGGCATTTTTGGCATGCCAGAAATTTCTAAAAAAAATTTCTGAGCATTCTGAGCACTAAGAACCACCAGTCTTATCATAAGGTAATTGCGGATTTAGTGAATCCCACCAGTCTATGGCTGGTGGTTCTTTAGAAAAGTTATGAACTGAATGAGTTTTCTTATGATCTTTGGTCAAGTTCTTCTTTTATCTTTTGATATAGCCCATTGTCAACAACCACTTCAAAATGTCCTTTTCCTTCATAATCAATTCTGACAGGGCAGGCATCTTTGGTTCCAATGAATAACTTCTCATCGCTTCTTATGCATAACCTCTCAATTCTGCTGGGTTCATTGCCAGATCTTGATATAATTGTCTTCATCCTTTGTTGTCCGATCGGATCTATTATGGCTATAGCAACTTCTCTATCTTCATTATCTGGACATAAGAAATCAATTGAATAAATATTATGACTTCTCCAAAAGGATTCTTTTACTCTTCTTGTATAACCTATAGTTATATGTAATTCTCCCATAATATCCCATTAGCCTTATTATTATCTCTTTTTAAGAAAAAATCAGTTCTCAATCATTTCAATCTCAATGTTGAGATCTTCAGGAATAGGGACTCTCATGACCAGTCTAAGAGCTCTCTCATCAATCCCAAGATCAATGACTCTTTTATGGATTCTCATCTCAAACCTCTCCCAAGAGGCTTTTCCTTCTCCAGATGGGCTTCTACGGGTAGTGACTTTCAGTCTTTTAGTAGGAAGAGGGATTGGACCACGCATCTGAACTCCTGTCTTGTCAGAAATATCTTTAATATAATTGCAGACTTGATTGACCTTGTCTATGTCAATGCTTGCTATTTTGATTCTTGCTTTTGGCATTTTTATGAGTCCTGCACAGTTTGCTTCATGATAAAGCAGCTTTACCATGGCTAATAGATTAAAATAAAAAATAATCTTACATCTGTTTCTTTACAAGGTCAATGCACATTCCAGCTGCAACAGTGCTTCCTGAATCCCTTATAGCGAATCTTGCTAACTGTGGGATTTCGCTCTGCTTCTCGATTACAAGAGGCTGTACTGGCCTGAACTTGATTATTGCTGCATCCCCATTCTTGATAAAGTCAGGTTTTACCTTTATGACTTCACCAGATGCAGGATTTATCTGCTTAACAATCTCTATGATTTGGCAGGCTACTTGTGCTGTATGGATATGGAATACTGGTGTGTACCCTACTGTTACAACAGTTGGGTGGTTTAGCACAACTACTTGTGCTGTAAATTCAGTTGCAACTGTTGGTACATTGTCGGATCTTCCAAGAACATCTCCTCTGGCAATATCTTTCTTGCCAATGCCCCTTACGTTGAATCCGACATTGTCGCCAGGCTCTGCCTGTTGATATTGCTCATGGTGCATCTCGATTGACTTGACTTCACCTGGTACTCCTTTGCCTTCTCTTCCTGGTACGACAATCACCTTGTCACCGACTTTCATGATTCCTGTTTCAACTCTTCCTACAGGGACTACACCTATTCCTGTGATGTTATATACATCTTGGATTGGTAGTCTAAGAGGTAATTGTGTTGGTTTTTCAGGTTCTTTTAGTGTGTCAAGTGTTTCTAGCAATGTTCCGCCTTTGAACCATGATAATTTGTCTGATTTCTTTACAACATTGGCTCCTGGAAAAGAAGCGAGTGGTATGAATGGCACATTCTCTATCTTGTATCCAACAGTCTTGAGCAATGTTTCCATGTCTCCTTTGATCTTTTTGAATACAGCTTCACTGTAGTCTTTCATATCCATCTTGTTGATGGCAATGATTAATTGCTCAACACCTAGTGTTCTGGCAAGGAACAGGTGCTCTTTTGTCTGAGCCATGATTCCATCATTTGCAGCAACAACAAGAATTCCAGCATCTGCTTGAGCAGCTCCTGTAATCATGTTCTTGATAAAATCCTTGTGTCCTGGTGCGTCAATTATTGTGAAATAGTATTTGTTTGTCTCAAACTTTTTATGGGCAAGGTCGATTGTGACTCCCCTTTCTCTCTCTTCTTTTAGATTGTCCATGACAAATGCGAATTCAAATCCTGCTTTTCCAAGCTCTTGAGCCTTTTCCTTTAGTTTTCTCATAGATTGCTCATCAACATTTCCAGAATCATACAGTAATCTGCCTACTGTGGTTGATTTTCCATGGTCAACATGACCGATTACAACAAGATTTATATGCACTTTATTTTTAGCCATTTTAAATGTCCTCCATATATATAGTTAAGTATGATATACCTAAAGGAAATAATGTATGGTTTATAAAGCTTACGAAAATCTTTGATTTTCTAAGCTTTATAATCTCTGATTTTTAAAAATCTTTGATTTTTGTAGGTTACGGAATTCAAAGTTATTGTCAATACAGCAAAAGAAATTTGTCTGGTTCTAAAATGTCAGAATGCTCAGAAATTTCTAAAAAAATTTCTGAACATTCTGAGCACTATGAAACACCGGCCCTATCATAAGGAAGTTGCGGATTTAGTGAATCCCGCCAGTCTCTGACTGGTGGTTCTTTAGCTTCAATCTTATATAGGTATGATTTTTATGCCTTCTTTCTCAGGAATCATGGTTACTTCCTCATTTTCCTTGAAATTATACTTTTTCACTAAATCTTTAGGAATTCTTAATCCCAAGCTCATTCCCCATTTAGATATTTTTGCTGTATGTTTTTTCATCTTTCTGTATTTTTTTGCTGTTTCATGCAGTTGTTTCATATCAAGCACTTCCTCTCCGCATTTCTGGCATCTCCAATAATTATAATTAACTCCATCATCATATCTGCCTTCATACTCTTTCATAGGTCCATTGCAATCAAAGCATTTTTTCATTCTTTTCCACAGTAAAAATCTTTATTTTATTACCTTTAATTTCTCCAACACAGATTATAGTATACTTTTTAGATTCTTTCTTGAATTTAATATAATTTTTCCCAAATCTCTGAATTTTTCCTCTTCTTAATACATCCTCAATAATGTCTGAATCAATATCTCTTTGATACGCACGAATCCATGCGTGCTTACTAATGTCAAGTGTGTAAAATATTAGGTTAATTAATATTAAAAGATATCTTAAGATATACTTAAATCTTTTTATTTTTTCCTCCTAAATCATCCAGAGGATTTGGAATCTTCTGAATCTCTTTAGTTGCCACTTGAGTATAGATTTGAGTTGTTTTAACACTGCTATGTCCCAATAGCTGCTGAATAAGCCTCAAATCAACTCCTGACTCAAGGATGTGAGTTGCAAAAGAATGCCTTAACATATGTGGAGTAACCCTCAATCCAATCTTTCCTCCAGAGTTCTCCAAAACCTTCTGAACTGATTTCTTTGAGTATTTTTCTTTCCTTCCTTCTAGTAAATATTCTGTATTAAATTTATAGTCACTATAATATCTCAATAAGTCAAGCTTTAGTCCTTCTCCAATAATAGTGATCCTATCTTTATTCCCTTTTCCATTCTTAACAAATACTAGATTTCTCTCAAAATCAATATCTTTTCTCTTAAGGTCCACAAGTTCCTGTAACCTAATTCCAGTAGAATAAAGAATTTTCAGGATTATCTTGTGCTTGATATTCTCTGTCAATTCAATCATTTCTTTTATTTGATCTTTTCTCAGCAATTTTGGCAGATTCTTTTCTTTTTTCTGAATTGGAATCTCATCAATAGTAAATTCTTTTCTTAATACTTTCTTAAAGAAAAACCTAATTGCAGCATATTGTAGTCTTGATGAATTCCTACTTGTTTTAAGACTTAACAAATAATACCTAACCCCCTCATTTGTCATATTAAGTCTACTTTTCCAAATAAAATCCAGAAATCTTCCAATCCAATATGAATATGCCTTGTTAGTCTGTCTGCTGTATCCATTTAATTTACACATATCACCCACTTTATTCAAATATTCTTGTTTTTCCTTATTCCAAGACTCCAAAGATTTGGTATAATCCATTTAAGAAATTAGTCAATATCTCCTTAATAAGTGTTTACCACTTTTTTTCGGAAATCCTTTATAATCATACTAAAACTAAGAATATTTCCTGTTATTTATCAATTTCTTATCTAATTTCTTATTTAATTTCTTATCTAATTTATTATCTAATTTATTATCTAATTTATTATCTAATTTATTATCTAAT
>JAZDHV010000038.1:0-20762 GCA_043805595.1 Candidatus Woesearchaeota archaeon | reverse complement strand
ACTTCAAAAGCTGGAAAATGCACAAAAATGCAGAGCATTTTTGGCATGCCAGAAATTTTATTAAAATTTCTGAGCATTCTGAGCACTAAGAACCACCAGTCCGTAGATGTAGTGGATGTTGAATTGATGAATCCCACCAGTCTCTGACTGGTGGTTCTTTAGTTGACGGAAAATGCTGTAATTGCAGTAAGGGATGATGACCCAATGATGAGCAATAAATAATCTAAGAATGACTGTAAGATGAAGACTGTAAGATGAATAATGAACAAAGGTAAATGATTCAGGAAAATGATATCAAAAAAAGATGCCCAGATAATCTCTCATCTCAGGAATAATTCTCGAAAAAAGATCACATTGATTTCTCTGCAGACAAGCATCCCTGTCACAACCATCTATGATAAAGTTAGGAATCATGAGAGGAAATATGTGAAAAAGAACACATGCCTGCTCAATTTCCATCAGCTTGGGATGATGGCAACTGCTTTTATCTCAGTCAAGGTCAATAAAGAAGGCAGAAAAGAGCTTCAGGACTTTCTGAAAGACAAGTCTAATGTCAATTCATTGTTCATAACAAATTTTGGATCAGAGTTCCTTTTCCAGTGCATATTCAAGAACAATGCTGATGTCCATAATTTTGCAGATGAGATTGAGACTAAATTTCCGATCATTGATATAAAAATTTTTAATATTATTGAAGAGATTAAGTGTGAGGATTTTTTGACAAAGCCAGAGCATTTTGATATGCTGAACTGAAAATAAATTTTGGAGGTTAGCTATTGATGATAGCGTTAGCTATATCATCATGGCATGAGCTATAGCTATATCATCATGGCATGAGCTATAAGATGAGAAAGATAAAGATTGCGCAGGTCGCCTACAGGTCTGAATGGGCATTGGCAAAGTTTTTTGATGCATTAGCCCTTGGCACAATACAGGACAGGTTTGAATTGATTGCTGTCTGCGGTGTTGAAAAGACAAAAGAAGAGGCTATTGTCAAGCTCAGGGATGAGATAATCAACAGGGTCCGCCTTGTTGCCAAGACAGGATTCAGGGTTGACCAGAGGATTGATGAGATCCAGAGCTCTCTTCGCCTTTTGGATCAGCTTGTTTCCAAACTGGAATATCATCATGTAAACAATGACCCTTTATTGATAGATAATTTTTTTGCTTCAGACTTTGAGGCTGTTGTTGTTCATTCAAGAAATATAAATCATTTGACCTATATTGAAGGAGGGATGAAAAGCGGGAAGCATGTGCTTTGCGAGAAACCATTGATCCCAGTCCTTAACCAGAGAGGGAAGCCATATGCTGATGATATTAGGGAGCTTGAGGAAATTGTAAGGAATGCCCCTCCGCATTGCATACTTATGGATTCTGAGCATTATAGCTATAAGCCTGCTTCATTGATTTTTTATGAGAACTTCCCTAATATCCTAGGTGGAAAAAAGATAAAAAGAGTTGAGGGAGAGCTTGCTGAGATTGATGATCCTGGGTTTGGAAGGACAAAAGATATTTTATCCCAGGAGAATTGCACTGGCCTGATGGGCGATACTTTATGTCATCTTCTTGCTTTTATCTCAAATCTTGGTGCAAAGCCAGTTCCTGTAAAGAGGAAACATGGCAATTATTCAGGATATGGTGTAGATACATATGATGAGGTAGGTTTTGAAGTAAGAGATTGTCCTGATTATTTTACAAATGATGCAATTGCCCAGTTCAGGGTTGTCAAGTTCATTGATTTGATGCAGACACCAGAACAAGACGAGAAAAAATATATCAAGTTCATTCTTGATGATGGTACAGAGATAAGACTTGACTTTAGGGATGGAGAAGTGACAAGGACATCTAATGAAACATCACAGCCAGTAGCTTTCAGATACATCCCCTACAAGAATGAGTATGTGAATATCTTGAACACACTTTATGAATCAATCATAAATGGGACACATCCACGCACAACCTTCTCCCATTCTTTGGCTACATTGAATGCCATCCATAAGGCATATTGCCTTCCTTCAGGTAATAATCTCCATGAAGAGATGTATAAACCTAAGTAGTGGAATTAGGAGAAATAAAATGAAATCTTTAAGACTAAACCTTGGATCAGGGGAAAAGATTGAGAAAGGATTTGTCAATATTGACAAGGTCAGATTGCCAGGTGTTGACAAGGTCTGGGATCTGGAAAAGACACCTTTGCCATTCAAGACGAATTCAGTCTCTGAAGTTAATTGTGAGCACATCCTTGAGCATATCCAGAATTTTCTTCCATTGATGGAAGAGCTCCACAGGATCTGCAGGCCTGGAGCAAGGATACAGATTGCTGCTCCTTATTACAGGTATGAGGGTTCTTTCAGGGATCCGACTCATGTCAGATTTTTTACAGAAAACACTTTCTATTATTTCCAGAATGGCGTCAGATTCTGCCATTATTCAAAAGCAAGATTTAAAGTCAAGGATGTCCAGCTGAAGAACCACTTCTTCAGTGATGTGAAGAATTTTCACAAGAGGATAATAACTTGGATACCATTCAAAAAGTTCCTTAACATGTTCTTCTGGAACATCTACTCTGAGATAAATTATGAGCTGGAGGTGGTAAAATGAAAGTAGCAGGAATTTACCCTCAGATAATCAATATTGATCCGAAGATCCAGCATGCAGTCTCAGAGCCTTATGGCCTGCAGATGATCCTGTCTGTTGCAAAACAGGATGGCCATGATGTTGAGCTGTTCATGCCTGTTGTTGAGGAAAATGGTGAGATAAAAAGCACAAGCGAGGATGAGATGGTTGAGAGGATCATCAGGTTCAAGCCTGATGTTGCTGGCTTCTCGATGTACACTGCTCAATATCCAATGGGTGTCAGGGTTGCCAATAGATTGAAACAAGCACTTCCAAATCTAGTCACTGTCGGAGGCAACAGGTATCCAACTTTTTTAGGGGATTATATTGACAAGCCTTTTGATTTTTTTGTATTGAAAGAAGGAGAGACATCTTTCAGGAACTTATTGCATTCCTTGGGAAATGGGAGGAAGTTTGAGGATGTCAAAGGAATCACATTCAGGAGAGATGGAAAGGCAATCAATACTGGGATTCAGCCAAGAGTCTTTGACCTTGACACTTTGCCTAATGCTTTAAGACAAGACATAATATTGAAGCAGGTTTACAAAGGAATCTCAATCCCTCCATTATCAACTAATCCCCATTATGCAATAATGGAATACAGCAGATGCTGTTATAATAAATGCAAGTTCTGTGATAATGCTGGATTCTGGGGTAATAGGGTTACTTTCAGGACTCCAAAAAAGGTTGTGGATGAGATGTTTGAGCTTAAGGAAAAAGGTGTTAGCATATTTTATTTTATGGATCTTAATTTTACTGCCTTCCCAAAAAAGACAAAAGAGCTTTGCGGCGAGATGATAAGGAGAAAGCTGGATGTTTCATGGTATTGCATGAGCAATATCTCCACATTGGATGGGAATGACTGGCTTCTTCATCTGATGAAGAAAGCAGGTTGTTACAAGATTGCCTGGGGAATTGAATCAACTTCTGACAAGAATCTTGAGAAGATGGACAAGTCCACTCATGGAGAGATGATGACTAATGACCAGGCAAGAAGAGTGTTGGAAAACACATTAAAGGCAGGTATTTTGAATCAGGGCTATTATATCATAGGATTTCCTTGGGAGACTCCTGAATCAATTGAAGAAGATGCAGAATTCCTGAAAACAATCCCTCTCCATCAGCTAAATATCGGCATTTTCACTCCAATCCCTTTGAGCAAGTTCCATAATGAGATGATCCAGGAAGGTTATAAGTTTGATCCTGACCTTGAGAAATATGACAGGAATACATTGATATTTAGTCATAAATATCTTGATAATGCAAAGATCAAGGAGTTGCAGAAAAAGATCTATAATGATTTCTATGACTGCCCTGAATATTTGGAAAGGATAAAGAGGTCCTGCACTATTGATCTTAGGTTTATTCAATCCTTTAACGAGTATTTTGAGTTTATAGGAAAGGATATGAGGGTGTAAAGATGGCAAACAGAAGAAAATCAGTTATCGTCACAGGCGGTTCAAAAGGAATAGGATATGCTATTTCAAAAAAGTTTTTTGATAGCGGTTATCATGTTGCAATCTTGTCCAGGAACAAGGTTGAGGTGGAAAAGGCAGCAGAAACTATCAGAAAGAACAGTACTGGAATAGTGGTGCCTTATATGTGCGACATCAGAGACGCACAGCAGGTATCAACTACTTTTAAGAATATTTATCAAAATTTTTGTTCAATTGATGTATTGGTTAACAATGCAGGTGTAAATTCAAGAAGGGGGTTAGATACTTCTGATCCAAAAGAGTGGTTTGCCAGGTTTCCAGATAATCTTAAAGGATGGAATGATGAGATTATGACTAATCTTACAGGTGTCTATATCTGCTCTTATGTTGCTGCAGGTTATATGCTGCATCAAGGCCATGGCATAATAATCAATATCTCCTCGATAAAAGGCAAGGAGCCGACTTCAAGCCCTGGTTATGGGGCTTCCAAGGCAGGGGTAATTAAGCTCACAAGGGATTTTGCAAAATCATTGGCCCCTAAAGGGATAAGGGTGAACTGCATCGCTCCAGGCTTCATTGACTGCGGGATGACATCTGAGCTTCCTGAAGATAAGAAAGTGAAATACAGGGCGATGATCCCTGCTGGAGAGTTTGGAAGTGTTGAGGATATAGCAAGGGTCGCATTTTTCCTTGCATCTGAAGATTCCAGATATATAACTGGTGCTACTCTAGATGTTAATGGAGGATATCTCATGGGCTGAGGTATTGGTGTTGAGGTATAACATGATGATAATTGATCTTACATATCCATTAGGAGAAGGCATGCTTAAGTATCCCAGTGACCCTGAATTTGCAGCAGAGGCAGTTTCCTCTCAAAATGAATGGGTTGAGTCAGGCAAAGATGGTTTTTCTGGATTTAAGACTAATTCAGGATATATGAATCTGATGATGAGGAATCATCATGGGACACATATTGATGCTCCTGCTCATAAGACACCTGGGGGAAAAACAATTGATACTTTTCCTCTTGATAGGTTTGTGAATAGGGCTGTCTTGATTGACATATCTGATGTTGCCTCAAGAGAATCAAAAGCAGTGACTGTAGATGATGTTTCTTCTAGGATTGATTACAATTATTTATGGGACTATAAAATCTCAGCTTTGATTTTTTACACTGGCTTCTGTGACTTGATTGCAAAGCATGATGGAAATCTTGATCTTGCAGAAAAAATTCAGTTTGAGAGGGGATTTACTTATTTTTCTCCTGATGCTGCTCAATATGTACTGGACACTACCACTTACATAAATTTAGTGGGTATAGACTCATTTTCTTTTGATCCAAGCGGCAGCAAGAGTGAGTCTCATAAAATATTTTTAGGCAAGAAAATTTTGCTATTAGAGGCTTTAGTCAATCTTGACATGCTTAGAAAAGCTGCAGGAGGGAAGCCATTTTATCTGGTGTCTTTGCCCTTGCTTATCAAAGGAGCAGATGCAGCCCCTTGCAGAGCCTATGCAGAAATAATGAATTAGGATAAGAAGTCAGAGCCTATGCAGAAATAATGAATTAGGATAAGAAGTTGGTCTGAAATGAGAAAAACAAAGATTATGTTTGTACACCCGCCTTTCCCTATCAATCACAGGCATAAGCTTGTATTGCCGATCTCTGTCTGCAGGATTGCATCTTATTTGAGGAAGAACAATAAATCTGTTGAGATGAGATTAGTTGATGCACATTTAAATAATTTCAGGAACAGACAGATCCTTGAAAATGTAAAAGAGTTTGATCCAGACATTGTTGCATTCGGTTTCTGGACATGCCAGTCACCGTTTGTTTATAAATTATCCAGATTGATTAGGGAGCTGGATAATAGCATAAAAATCATTTACGGAGGCATCCATGCCAGTTTCAACTATGAAGAATGCTTAAATTATTGTGATGTGGCAATCATCGGAGAGGCTGAAAAGACTTTCACAAACTTGGTTGATGCAGTTCAGGAAAAAAGTAGTCTATATGATGTCAAGGGTATTGCATTCAAGAACAGCCCAACTGTTGTCAAGACTCATGATCAGCCACTTATCCATAATCTTGATGAGATTCCTTATCCTGCATTTGATCTTGTTGACATGAATAAATACATCAGCAGCGATAAGCTGAGGCAATTGCACGTGATTGGAGGCAAAAGGGTTCCTATTCTTGCTTCAAGAGGATGCCCTTATAATTGCAGTTTCTGCCTCTCTCCAAGCATGTGGGGCAAAAAAGTGAGGTGGAGCTCCCCTTCAGGAGTTGTTGAAGAGATCAAAAGATTGAATTCTGATTTTGGCTTCACAAGATTCCAGTTTTACGATGACAATTTTCTCATTAACAGGGAATTTATTGACAAGTTGTGCGATCATCTTATTGACCTTGATTTTGAAATCAGATGGGTTGCCTTGTCAAGGGCAGCTCATGTTGTAGAAAACAAGGATCTGCTTCCAAAACTGAAACAGGCAGGATGTGTAGGGATTGAGATGGGCCTTGAGACTGCAGACAACAATATACTTGAAAAGATTAACAAGGAGCAGAATATGGATATTGTTGATATGGCAGTGAAGTTCCAGATAGAGGCAGGGCTTAATCCACTCTATACTATAATGGTATTGAATCCAGGCGAGACAATATCAAGCATCAGGGGCTTGAGGGAATACGTTGAATCAAAGATTCCTGGTTCTGTTGATTACAAGTTTTTTGGGTCATTTCCTTATCTTACATTAGGCCAGTTTGCCACTCCATCTCCAGGGACATTATTTTTCAAGAACAGGTTTAGCCAAGGCATTGTTCTTATGGATGATTGGAGCGACTATTTCCATCACCAGATTAATTTCATTCCAAACTCATTGCTGAATGATATCCCCTTGGCCTTCAAGACTATTGCTAAAGAGGACATAGAACAATGTGTTGAAGTGGCAAAAGCCTCGCTCTTCAAGTATTTTCCAGGAAATGAAAAAGTTGACAATAAGAATGAAGGAGATATGAAAAGGATCTCTAAGAGATATTATAGTTTAGCAAAGGGTAATATGTCAATCAAGGAAATTGCTGATCAGATATCAAAAGAATATAAGATTGATATTGAAAAGGTCCTGAGATTTGTTGCATTGGCAACTATTGTTTTTGCTCAGAAAAAGATAATAGTTGAGAAACAGTGGGGTGCTTAATATGTTGAAACCAAATGAAATCGTTAGTCATGACATAAGTCAAGGTAATGGATTGGCTCATCTTATTCCAGAACCTTTGATTGAAAAAGGTTACAAGATAAAGCCAAGGCATCTTGGTGAGCTGATGAAATATGGCAAAGGCCCGTATATAATGATTGTCAAGAAAAATTGTGGATTTGAAAATCTTCCTTTGACAGATGTCTATGAAGGTGCAGAGCATTCACCTGAAGATCTGTCCAAGAAATTGCCTAATCTGACTTTATTGAACAATTTGAGTGACGGCAATTCTTTTTTTGTCTATGGATGCACTATGGGCCATACTCATCCTGACAATGGATTGAGTGCCCAGGAAGTGTATGAGTTTTTTGGTTATGGCGCAATGCTTCTGGCTTCAAGGGATGATGCAGAGCATAAATATGTCCAGCTTCATGTTGCAAGACCAGGTAGTAAGGTGATTGTTCCTGGCAACTGCATCATGACCCTCTATAATTTGAACATGGGCGATGGCAAGCCAATGCCATTATTGACAGCTGACATGGCTCATCCTTGGAACAATATGAGTGACAAGGAGGTTATTGAGGAAAAAGGTGGCCATGATGGTTATGTATGCTTCAATTGGGTCATTCGGACCGCATATTGTTCCTAATAGCAGTTACAGCCATTTTGTCCTTCCATATCCATGCTCTTTTGGCATTAAGGCAGACCAGGGTGAAGGAAGTGCAATTGTCCAGGCTATTCTGAATAAGAGAGACATGCTGAGAAAGCATAATATTGAGGTTGTTGAAGCAAGGGAAGATCCAGTGTGTATTGGTGTTGACGGCAAGTCTTACAAACTTGACAGGCCTTTGGATGAGCTTGTGAATGACCCAGAAAAACCTTTACACAGGATGCTGGGGATGGTAGAATAACAAAAACCGAACTATTCCCCTGCCTAAAGGCAGGGGTATTTATCGTTCGGTTTTTGGGACACTGAGAAATTTGCTTAGCAAATTTCTGGTGAACTTAGAAATTCCTTAGGAATTTCTTGTTTCCCAGAAACCAAAGTGTTTCTGAGGATGCAAAAAATGCAAAGCATTTTTTAGCATTAAAAATTCCGACAAGAGAGTCGGAATTTTCAATAAATCCTTTTTTTCTTTTTCTTACCCAAAACTTTAAAAACAAATTCTAACCATCATATTAATATGCCTCTGTAGCTTAGCCAGTAGAGCGTTACCTTGGTATCCTTGAAAATGTCAGGAACAATAAGGTAAAGGTCGTGAGTGCAAAAGGATCAAAAGTAAATGTTTGGTTCGGCAGGTCTCACCAGAGGCTTTTAATTTTAAATATTCTCAATCAATATTCAAATACTGTTCCAAAACCTTGTCAGCGTGCACAATATGCCCTTTCATATCATCAAGTTCACTTAAATTGTTCCTTAATCTATTATAATATGAATTGATACAGCTACCAAGAGCCAATGGCCCAAAAAGTGTTGCTAAAGCAGCAGCAGTAAATAATCCCAATCCAGCAGAAAAAGAAATCGCTTCAGTTTCCATTGCACGACAAATATTGACTGTACTGTATATTCCTGCAAATGACATTGAGGGTATGCTCACTAAGCCTACGAGAATATGTTCACCTATTTTTGGGGTTCTAAAACTTTTATCTATACTATAATCTGTAACATCTAGGATTTCTCTTGGAAAATCAGGCAACTCAAATCTTCCAAGAGGTTGATGAGCGATGGCTTTAATTTGATCTGAAAGAATATCTGAAATAGATGATCCTAATCTTATTTGTTCTATATGGGGTGTATCATAGGATTGTAAAGAGGTGGTTAATGCAGAATGTCCAATTATTTTAATTTGTCGAGTTCTAGCTTCTTTTAACCTATCAAATTCTTCTTGATGATCTGAATCTACTGCAGTCTCATACTGATCTTCTAAAGTTTCTATTACTTCTATTTTTTGTAAGTCTTTTACTATACTCATTTTTATATCTCCTTATGTTATCACTTATTAAGAATTAAGGTAAACTTTATATAGTTAACCTCCCCTATACAGGGGTATGAGTATAAATTTACAACAATTTGGACTGTCACCAGGAGAATCAAAAGTGTATTTATGCTTATTAGAAAGCGGCCCCCTTACCACAGGAATATTGGCACGAAAAGCAAAAGTGTCAGCCTCTAATATTTATGATATTTTAGAAAGGTTACAATTTAAGGGTTTGGTAAGTTATATTATGGTAGAAAATATACGCACTTATCAGGTAACTAATTTTAATCAGTTTTCTGAGTATTTAGAAAAAGAAAAATCTGAGGTGGAAAAAAAAATTACATCATTTAATGCTCTGCTTCCTCAATTAGAAATGTACAAGCAATTATCCAGTGAATTAGCAGCCCAGATATATAGTGGTGCAAAGGGCATTAAAAGCGCTTATGTTGATTTGTTTGCTAGTAGGCTATCGTCTGAATTTTTTTATGTACATGAAGAAGCATACCATGAGATATCCAGTAATTTTTATAGAAAGAATTTGAGATTGTGGAAATCAGTTCATATAAAAGGTATTGTTAATGCTTCCTTTTTAAAGACTAAATTATTTAAGAGCCTTAAAGGAATGGATATTCGATATGTATCATATCCTCTTCCTGGATGTATTGATCTATGTGGGGAGAAAGTGCTTATTATAACCTGGCATACGCCAGCAACAGCAATATTAATTACTTCAAAATCTTTATCTGATCAAATGAGGCAATATTTTAATTCTGTTTGGAAAACAGCAAAAAAAGTTTAGGTTACTATAAATTAAGTATTTTCTTAAAATTAAACTCCTTTGTTATTCTACTTCCACCCCAGATAAATTTATAAGATATTTTAATTTCTTTTGGCTGTGTCTGATAAAACAACATTTTTCGAAATATATATTCTAGACAACAGAAATATTTATTAAGTCTGGAATTATTTATTTGATTATGACTGACATAATGTACCATCTGTGGACATGTGTGATTAATTTTTGTTAGTCATCGGCCTTCTATAAATCCTGTTCTGGTTTCTGGTGCTAAACACCAAAAAGTTCATCTGGATGAAAAGGAGGGTCCTGGACCCTTTAAGACCAGGCAATTTTTTTCTCTTTATTAAATCAAGGATAAAAAATGTCAGAATTTTCAATCTAATCTTTGATTGCAGGTTCTTGGCAGATAATTTTTACCTTGAGTTGTTGATCACATGGAGGTGATTCAGATGATACAAGTAGAGGGACAGGGCAATGATTTGCACACGCCCCAGAATGTATTCCGCGAGGAATTAGATGATATAAGAAAGATTGCGATCTTGGAAAAGATTGTTGCAAAGAATGTTTTTGTCAAGAAAAGGGAGAATGGGAGCATTTATTTCAATGATATGGATCCTGTGATGCAAAGCAGGCCCTTGTCAGATCTGGAATGGATTGATAATGATAATGAGATTGAGACATTGTTATGCCATTTTATTCACTCTATCAACAGGTATAATATGAATTTTAATGAGAAGTGTATTGTCAGGCTGTCTTGCGAGGAGATGATAGTTTTGAACAATTCAAGATCATTTTGATTTTTTTCTTTTCTTTTTCTCTTTCTTATAGATATTTTCTTATTCAAAATATTTTCATCAAAAAAATCCAACCACTACCAGTCACAGACTTCAGCTTTACCCATAAAGGGATTGCAACTGACTTAGTCACACAGCATTACAATGGATTAGACCTCAAAGGGGTCTTTGAAAAAATGCAGAACAGCAAATACTCGCAAAAATCCTTTCTTGACAATCATAACATAAACACCTCTTTTGACAAAAATCCAAAGAATATGCATCACAAGGTATTTATCAAAGACAACACCACAATAATAACAGGCTCCTTCAACCCCAGCAGCAATGCTGACAAAAGCGATGATGAAAACATCCTGATCATCAGCAGCAATTTCCTTGCCGGCAAATACCTGAAGGAGTTTGAAAGGGTATTTAATTGAATTTATAAATATTTATTCCACCACCAAACGTCTTATTCAATTTTAATTTCTTGTTTTCTGATAAAAATTTGAACAGACTGTTATTTTTATCATAGATTTCACTTCTTACCTCAACTAACCATATTGGTTTCATAATAAAATCTTCTAACTGAGTAAGGTTAGTCTCTATAGGAGTTGTTAATTTTGTGCTATTTCCATTCCAGACTGCACTATAACCCAAAGAGATAATATTGCTTTTATAATAATTACACGTATATAAAAGATAATTTTTAAAACATTCATCATCAAAATAATATGTAAATGGGTCTTGATGATATGTTGGATAAATAAATATAATATCTCCATCTTTAACATTCTCTTTTAAGAACAGAGAAGTGTTTCTCCAATCATTTTTTTCATTAGAGTTTAATTGATAAAAAATAGAAAATAGTGAGGACACGATAATTAAGATAAGAAAAAATGTTTGAATCTTTTTTTCTTTAAATATCTCTGATATTGCCCATGCAAACAATAGATAAATTGCTGGAATTATAAATAAAAAATATCTAATGTGGAATAAAGGTATAAATGATATGGAAAAAATATAAATTAAAAATATTGGTAATATTGCCCATAAAAGTAATAAGATTATGCTGGATTTGTGTTTTAAAGAAATATTTCTTCTTTTAAAAAATATCAAAGATAATAGTAAAATAAAGATTATTAAGATGAAAACATTTCCAATATACTCCATGAAAGCAACAAATAAGATATTTAGATTAGGAATGGGCAGCCATGATACTAAATGTGTTTTGCCAATTAAACTTTTTAAAAATAACAATGAAGGTAGAAAGAATATTAACAGAATAAATTGCAATAAAATCCATTCAAGGATTTCTTTATATCTTTGCCTTTTATGATATATAAAATAAATATTTTGGGCTAGTAGAGGAAATACTGAAAAAATATGAGTGTATAACATCAATAGTGAGGAAAGGATATAAAAAATAGAGCACCTCAAACTTATCTTTTCAAATATATCAATAAAGTATAAAAATGAGAGCATAGTGAGAAAAACTGACAGGTTGTAAAGTCTTGTTTCCTGAGAATAATAAATTGCAACAGGAGACAATGCTAAAATCAATGATGCTATCAATCCGATATTGGCATTAAATAACTTTTTCCCAATAAAATAAATTAAAACAACAGAAAATACACCAATGATGACTGATAAAAGCCTTGTCACAAATTCTGTTGTTCCAAACATGTGAACCCAAAAATGGAGCAATATTGTATATAATGGTAGATGCGTATCTTTTTTGACCATCTCCATACTTTTTCCAAATGATTCTTGTGATTGTCTTATACTATTTGCTTCATCAAGCCAATATGATTCTTCACCCAAATTATACATGCGTAGAAATAAAGCGATTATTAGAACACCAAAAATCATTAATACCTTTGTTTTATTCATCCTTATTCATTTGCTTATGAGCAGGATTTAAATAATTTATTATTACGAATTATTAATTCCTTTTTTTCATCTTATTCCTATAAACAGCGCTCTTGGATGGCCTAAGCTTTTCAGCTCCTTTTCCTTTATGGCCTAATCCTCTGCTTTTCTTTCCAGAGCTTGTCAATCCTCTATTTACTCTTCCTCTGTGCTGAGAGCATCCGATCCAGTTGATCCTGTCATCAGACAGAATTGCTGGATGAGCCCTGTCAACCAATATGACCTCATACCAATAATATCTTCCATCTTCATTTAGATAATAGCTGTTTAGGACTTCGCAGTTCGGATATTTTTTATTAGCCCTGATCTCAGCCACAGTCTGATAGCTAAGATTAAGGTCTTTTCTTCTGCTCATCCTTTTTGATTTTCTTCCTTTGATATTTCCAGGCTTCATCCTTTTGCTCCTGTTTACCCTCTGCCTGATTATAAGATATCCCTGCTTTGCCTTGTATCCCAAAGAACGAGCTCGATCAATCCTTGTTGGCCTCTCCAGCCTTAAAGTAACAGGCTCTTTTCTCCATTTTATGAGCCTCTGCTGCAATATTTCCTTCATATTCTGATTTGGCTGTTTCCAAATCTCTCTTACATATTTGTAAATTCCCATTTTATAGCCTCCATTATATTAATCAACACAAGATTCAGGCAAGCTACGCCTACATCTCTTGATTGTTAGTGTAAGTTATTGTCTATTTAAAAATGTTCCTGTTACTATTTTATTTAATATCTTATTTTTTCATTATTGTAATTTGGGCTTTTTTTATTTAAATCAAGAATTAACATTTCTAGACTATATGGTGAATGGGTTTCTCTCTGTGTAAATCTAACCTGACTTATTAATTGTAAAAAGATTGTTCCTTCTCTAACAACAATATCTAATGCAGGCTTTTTTCTCCACCAGTTTGGGGTGGCAAATCTATTAGGGACATATAAATCTCCCCTATTTTGAAATCCTTCAATAACAGTAACTTTTGGGGCTCTAGCTCGAATAACTTCTCCATAAGAAATTGCATCATAACTAACACTTACCTCCCCTTCAATGACATGAAATATTCCAGTTAGGTTAGGATCATTTATTCTTACTCTTGCATTTAGAGACTTGAAATGGGCTTGTGAAAATCCAACTAAATAATTATCTTTTGCAAGTACAAGCTCAAGAATATGATCATGTGTCTCATGAGCTACTAATCCTATTTGGGTTGAGAATGCATAAGTTCCAAAAATGAATTCTCCCCCTCCAATATGGAAGATATCTGCAATTCTAGCTAAAAATATGTCTGGATTCCTTTGATATTCGCCTGCAAATTCTCTCTTATCCCTTTCAAAATCTTCTTGTACTTTTTGAAATGCGGCTTTTCTTTCCTCAAATTCCTTGTCAGAAAGATCTTTTGCCTTTATTACAACCTTGGATAATTGCTCACCAACTCTTTTTTTCCCTTCTACTGTACCTGCATTTTCAAATTTTCTCTTAAGTTCGGCATATTCTGGAACTTTTTGAGCCATTTCATTTTCAAATATAGCTTGTTCTCTCTCAGCTTGCATTCTAATAAGCATAATTTCTGATAATTTCTTGGTTCTTTCTCCTTTATGTTCAATAAATCCATCAAAGTATTCATCAAAAGCAGAAACTGTGTCATAATGATTTCTTGGGCTGTGCTCTCCTCCAATCTTATCTCTTTTTGAAAGAAGGATATCTGCAACCATGTTAAGAGTTCTCATTGCTTGTTTATCAACTTCTGTGTTTTTGTCAGGATGCAGCCTATGGGCCATTTCTCGATATGCTGCTCTGATTTCTTCTACAGAGGCATCTTTTGAAATACCTAAAAACTTGTAGAAACCCCAAGGAGTATTAAGTAATGCAATGTTTTTAGGGACTCCAAATGTTATATCTCCAAGCTGATCCTGTCTTATTAAGTCTGTCATGAGTTTTTTGGAATTCATTCTGGTTTTTAAAACCTTTTGTTTCAGAATTTGTAAATATTGATTCTATGAATTATAAAGAAAAAATACAAGATAATTAACAATTGCCTTCTCAACCATTGGCTGTGTTCCAATTTGTTGAGGAATTCTGTCAATTTCAGCTTTCTTGTCAGCAATGGCTTTTTCCAGGTCAGATGTTACAACTGTTTCAATATCATCTTGAAGTGAATCACCATATAATGAATAGATAAAATTTTTGGAGACAGGACAATATACTAGGTCTATAGTATGTACTGACCCTTTTAGATCAGAATGTGCTGATTCCATCAAATCATCAAAATATAATTCCCATCTAAACTGCCCTTTATCTTTTTCTTCAACCCACACAGCTTTTCTGAGATTACCATATTCAGGTCTGCCCAGATAAGGCTCTGCATATGATCCTAACTCTTTATCTACCCTTGCAACTAATTCATTCAAAGCATTATCCATATTCACTGTAATTGTTCAGTCATTTAAATAATTGCCTCTGCTCTAAAAAATATTCTGGAACAAGGCAATTGCATCACCAATATTTTTATATTTGTCAGTGAAAATGATGAATCCATGGAACTTGAAGGAATAGTCATTAAAGCCACAACATTGGGCTCAAGCAGAGTGACTGAGTTTCGCTTAGAGGGTAATGAAACTTTTTTTCAGACATTTGTTCCTATTCCTTTGTTAAGGAATAATTATGTTAAAGGAATCGCTGTGGGTCATGAGAGCTTTGATGGCATGAAGGTTGTTTCACTTGACATATATGCTGATAAAAAAGCATTTGAGAACAAAGAGGAGCCAATACATGATTATGATTCTGAGAATGGTTAGGTTATGCTGATTCTGTTTTATTGATGATGTTTACTTTTCTAAATTTGTGTCTACACCTGTGTATTCATTATTAGGATTACCTGTGTATCCATTATCACTTGGATTCCTAGATCCTGCTTCATGATTTTCTGCTCTTTCCACCCTGCTAACACTGGAATAGTTTGGAAAATGTGAATGCGCTGTTTTATTCCATTCCAACACACTTGAACTTGCCATGTTATGCAATAACCAAAACCCACCTGCTACAGTAACAACTATTCCAGCGACTGGAACAGCGTCTTTTATTCTTTTTACCAAGCTTTTTCCAGACATTTTATCTGCCTCCTAAAATTATTTTGTATAAATTATTTAGTATTTATGTTTCTTGATTAACAGTATATATTTTTGTTGATTGTTGTTCTTTGATTACCAGCATATGGCATCAAAGACTGCCCTTGCTTCAAAAAATCCTTTTCCTTCATACTTTCCAATCACGCAAAGGCTGTCTTCTGCCCTGACATCCTCAAACGGCTGAGACCATGGAAAAGGCCTGCTCACATAGAAATCCAGATCTTTGCCATTATGCTTCCCTTTCATTGTCATGCATCTTACACTGTCTCCTGGTCTTTTCTCATTCTCATGAGGGTTTATCATTGTTCCTGTATCAGTGATTTCTACACCATTTAAAAGTTCATGGTTGAAGTAATCCCTGTATCCGAATTGAGCAGTATCATCAGAGTCACCAAGGTTTTCCCTTGGATGAATCCTGTAGCCAAACCACCTTGCTGCTAGATTCGGGAATTTAGTAAATCCTCCATTATGGTAATGGCATATTGGTGAATCCTTCTCTTGTTGAGAATTTCTAAGTGAAAATATCCCATCTAATAAGTTCTTTCCTCCAACAAGTCCACTAGCCAAAATTGGTATTGCTGGAACTCCTATCTCAACAATTATGTTATAAGCCCATTCAGCCCAAGGATACCATGCTTGATGATCAGCAACCATAGGGCTGTAGTCAAAGAATGCATTTATAAGATCATGTGATTCTATGGGAGCATAGGGTGCTGCTAGAACTGCAGTTGCTGCAGATATTCCAAGGAATGGCAATGATTTGAGAAGTTTTATTCTTCCATGTCTCTCATCCTGAGGAGGATTCTTCATGCATAGGACATCTAATGATTCTTCTGATGATAATAATCTCATGGATTATGACTTTAAAAACCATTTTATTAAAAATTTTCTATTCTATAATATACATATCATGACTTTTTTGCCAGCTGGTCACTTATATCATCACCAAGAGGATCAACTATCTTAAGACAATCTGAGCATATTGTCCCATAATGGCCGTCATTTACAAAATAAGGCCTGGTCACCACTTCTCCTTTTGTAGAATCCCAATAGACCTCATTTTTTGGAAAAATTACAGTCCTTCCTTCGACACCCTCTCCATTAAGCAGGTTAAAATTGAGGTATCTGCCTTCTGTAACTGCAAGATGATAGGTAGCATCGTCAGTCTGCACCCACACTTCAATTATTTTCCTGTCATATTCATTCTTGCCTGCATGGACCACCATGCCTGTGATATATTCACTTTTTTGTTCTGCAACAGTGCCAAAATCCTCTGGTTCAGGTATTCTTGTGACTTCACGCCTATTATTGCATGAAATTAATGCAGAGGCACATAATGCTGCAATCCCTACAGCTCTGTAAAATCTGGACCTTGTTTGCATTTTAAAAATCCAGATTTTATTATTAATAAAACTTGCGATTATGCATTGATTATGATTAAGAATATGAAATACATCAATCAAACTTTTAAACAACCATAAAATATATATAAGACAAAATATTGGTTAATTTTTATGTATGAACCTCATATAAGATATCAATCAAAAACACCTGTTGTTGAATTTAGGCCACCTGCCTATGCAGCCATGAATTTTGGTATGGGAGGACTTGAAGGTAAAGCAATGGGAGGAGGCAAAGGAAAAGGCGCTCCTCAAGAACGGATGCCTCTTGAAAAAGTGGTGTTAGGAGTAATCAAACAGCTTTGGGCTCAAGCATCAGCGCAGACAGGTTATTCAAAGTAGAATTTTAATTCTAAGAATTACATATTAACTTAACATATTAATTTAGTTTTAAGCACTCTGATGAGAGCACAATCCCATGTTAGCTGCTCTTTTTCGCATCTTAGCAACAGCTCTTCTTTCAAGTTTTCTTGCCCATTCTCCTGTCATACCTAATGTTTCACCTACTTCATCAAATGTATGCCTATCAAATCCATTCAGACCACGGTATAAACCAACAACTACAGCTTCTTGATCACTGCATACTACAGCTAATAATTCCTCAACTAATTCAGATGCTTCTAACTGTTGGATTGGAATTGATGTCCTATGAGCATAATAGTTTCCACTTCCATCATCAGAGCAACTGAGTGGATCTAATATGCTGCCTAGGCTTGTCAGCCTTTTATCCCTTACCTGCTCAATATCTTTTATTGGAATATCTAATTCTTCAGAAAGATGCTCATCAGTTGGATAACTTCCAGTTCTTACATAAAATTCTGAAGCAGCTTTTCCCACTTTTCTGCTCAAATTGATGAAATGAATTGGATTTCTGACATTTCTGCTCTGGTTAGATAATGCTTCTCTTATTGTTTTCCTTATCCACCAGCCTGCACCTGTAGAAAACCTGTAACCTCTGTCTGGATCATATCTTCCTGCAAATTCCATTAGTCCAAGAGTGCCTTCTTGGATAAGGTCCTTAAATTCTAATCCCATATACCTATATATTTTGGCAATATCCACTACTAGCCTTAAGTTAGCTTCAACTAGCTTTTCTATTGCAGTTTCATCCCCTTGCTGGGCTCCTTTTCCATAAACTATTTCCTGATTAGGTGTAAGCAGCGGAATTCTGCTTATCTCCTCTAGAAATGTGTCTAGGGTGCTGTCATTTCTATATGTTCTATTCCCATTATTTCCATTAATGTAACTACTCATAAATACTCAATATTTGTAGTTCCTATGCCATTTTTAAGGTTTTCGAATTAGAATAAGTATTGCTGTTTATATCCTCTAAGAGCACATTCACCTAAAATAGTCTTAATAGTTCCATCATCACTTATGCTTAAAGGTCTGTCACCGAAATCAAGCCTTATCTCATGCCATTTTTTATTGAGATGATCATATACTCCATGTGAATCAGCATCCCTTCTCTCAAATAACACATGGTGTCCATCAGGGCTTAATAAAAAACAATCATCTTCATTAACATCATTACCTAGATGAATTCTTTCATTTGTGTCAAGATTCTGTAGGAAATAGCCTTCTGGATCTGTTGTAACTAATATATTTCCAGTACTGTTCATGCATCTGACACCACATTTTTCACGATGCACTAAGTCTAAAGTTTTAGTATCAAAGACAAAGCTCTCAGGATCATAACCATCTCCAGTCCTGACCAAAGCTCTATTATCTCTTTCTGACAATAGGAAGTCAGATAGATATCCTTCACTTTTTCTGGAAAATGTTTCCCAAACTTTTGAATCATAATGAGCAGCTCGTATCATTGTTTCTAAGTTTATCAGTCGGCTATTGACAGGGGCTTCACATCCAGGAGCCAGGATAAAACCAGCAGGGCCTACATCTGCTATCAGTTGACAGCAATATCTTGCCACTTCATATGGAGTGTGGAAAGCAAGGAGAGAGGCTGGAACATTGCCCATGAGGCACATCATGTCACCAAGAACTTCTTTTGCATACCTTATGTCAGTGGATCCATCCAGGTGTAAAATACACTTCTTGGCTGGAAAATCCCGAAAAAAGTGAAGCCTGTCAGTCCAGTTAGCATCATAATGAAGAACAGGTGTAATTCCTGCATTAACAAACTCTTCAATCATTGCTTTTGTGTATGGAAAATCAAATCTTTCATACATATCTAATGAAATATGAGAGCCAAATGCACCTCCTATCATAGCAGTCTTAGCTCCTGAAGCTTTTATGTTTCTTATATACAAGCCAATAGACTCTTCAAAAATTTTTTTTATTGTCTTCTCAACCATATCAGGCTGTTCATGTAAGTCTTTCATTCCCTGTTGGTATGACCTTAATTGTATATAGGTTTCAAAAGGAGGATATGGATGTGCTCCAGCATAGATGAATTTTCCTTGTCTTGCCCACATCTTGTGATAAGGGCGCATTAAAAAATAAGGCAATCTGGACGAGAACTTTACCAGATAATCAAAAGATTTAGGATCAAGATTCGACATTTGCTCAAGCCATTTGTCAGGAAACCTGGATCTTAGATCCTCACTCTTTGCCAGAACTGAAAAAAAATGTTGAAGAAAACCCTTATCATGGATTTTTCTGCAATCAGCATGAGACAGCACTTCTGCATCAAGAACTTGAGGCCCTTGATGGTCAGGCCAGCCATCATACCCTGGTATTCTGGATTTAAAAGGTGTGAAATAAGCCATATACTCTATCCACATGTTCATGACATTTGGGACAATATCAAAATCTCCCAAATTTCTCATAGCAATCTTTGTTGCCCTGTAGATGTCATTGAAGCTGAATAAATGCTTTGAAAGAGGATTTCCTGTTATTGACTGGCCTAAGTTTACTATACGTGGGTCAACAGGCGGCCTGTCAATGACTTCTAAATCTATAGCTGCTTCAACCCTGTCATTGCTTGTTACCATTGTATGTGGGAAAAAAAATCCTTTTATATAAATTGTTGGAATGCAGGATTCATATCAAAGAATATATTTATATCAGATAATTTCTTCATATCAAAGGATATCTAATATGACATACTCCCAAAATAAATCCAGCTAAAGCTGGGGGTTTCTCACGCAGAACTTCCAACTTAAACCTTTCCCTCTTTCAGAGGTAGGCTTACACCTAAAAGTTTAAGAGAAGTTTCGCTAGCACGAGAAACCCTTACGAAACAAGCAACCACCTTCAGCATGAGGTGGTCGCTATGACTAAAAAACTATATCCGCACTTCAATCCAGAAGTGCACAAGATTGAGAGTAAAATCGCAACTGTGAGAACATCTCACCATTGCAAATACAACATCAATTACCACATTATTTGGATTCCAAAATACAGAAAGCCAATATTGACTGGAAAAGTTGTTGAAGTTCTGAAAGCAATTATTGAAGGGCAATGCCAAGAAATGAGCATTAGCAATTTAGCATTAGAGATTATGACTGACCACCTGCATTTATTTGTAGGAGCAAAGCCGACAGTAACTCCTTTCAAGATTA
>JAZDHV010000037.1:0-11696 GCA_043805595.1 Candidatus Woesearchaeota archaeon | reverse complement strand
ACTTCAAAAGCTGGAAAATGCACAAAAATGCAGAGCATTTTTGGCATGCCAGAAATTTTATTAAAATTTCTGAGCATTCTGAGCACTAAGAACCACCAGTCCGTAGATGTAGTGGATGTTGAATTGATGAATCCCACCAGTTTCTGACTGGTGGTTCTTTAGTGTCAAGGTTGCTGGAATTAAAGACTAGATGTGTTTATTAACTAGATGTGTTTATTAAAA
This sequence comes from Candidatus Woesearchaeota archaeon, assembly GCA_043805595.1. Taxonomy (GTDB): domain Archaea; phylum Nanobdellota; class Nanobdellia; order Woesearchaeales; family JAGVYU01; genus JAZDHV01. The sequence goes on along the minus strand of JAZDHV010000037.1, from coordinate 11,474 downwards.
TGTTATCAGTTGAAATATCTGGGAATTAGGTTTAATAATTTTGATATATTAATCAAGTCGGAATTCGAAGTGGATTATCTTCAGACTCGAATTCCTAATAAATTATTAACTAATAAATATAAGATAAAAAAATAAACAAAGAAAAGAGTTAATAAAGAGTTAATAAAAAAATCAAGATAAAGCTTAATCCATATCCATCAATTCAACCATTTCCAATATTTGTTCCCATTTGTCAACCATAGCCTTGATCTTCTCATTTGAAGCGCTTGTAGATCCATGTATGATGCTGCTTGTCGAAGCATAGATGTCCCCAATCTTTTTGTAGGGCAAATTAATCCCTTTTTCTTTCATCTCGTCAAGGATCTTCAGGAGTGATGTCTTGTCCTCTTTTGAAAGCCCTTGTCTCTGCTTGAAGGCACTCTCAATTGAAGTTCTCAAATTTTGTGCTGACTCATTTATTTTACCATCCCTGTTGCAGAATTTTGCGTCATATAGATTGTCAAAAGCATCCACAAAAGCCTCTTTTCTTATATGCACAATAAACTTGCATGATTCCTTTTCACATGATACTGAAATCTTGTCTATTGTCTCTGGATTTGATGATGGCTGGACAACCATTTTTTTGAACAGCCTGTAATATTCTTTAAGCGCTGAACTGAGAAATCCCTTGACATATCCTTTCATGAATGAGCAGTGCTTATGGGCCTCTTCATGAAGCTCTCTTGTCAAGAATGAGTTCCTGACCTCAATGACATAGTTATTATCAGACTTTTCCAGCCTAAAATTACCCCATCCAGCAAGAGTGTCAAATTCTATCCAAAGATTCAGCAAGACCCTTTCATCTTTTGGCAGCTTGTTGTGCTTTAACAGAAATCTGAACAGGTCTTCTGCAAATGTCTTTCCAGTCACTTCTCCAGCTTCCTCAAGGATCTCATCATACCTGCTTCCTTTTATCTCTTCTCTGAACTGGTTCAATAATGACTGAAATGTTGCAATCCTAACAACTGTTTTGGAAACGTCTGGAAGAAATGCCATTGTTGAGATGTTCTGCTCAAACAATCCCATGGCCCTTTTGATTGGCTCAATGATCTCCTTGATTGTCACACTATTAGAGAGCTCCAGCATCTGAGCAATATCTCCGCTGTCCACAAGCTCTGGTGATGTCATTTTTCTGCATTAATGCCCTATTTTATAATAATTTTATTGTTTTCTCTCGCCAAACATTGAATATAATAATCTGAATAATTCAGCTGCTGCTATCCTCTCTTCTGGAGGTATTAGGTTGGCTGTGTCCCTTATATGCTCTTCTGTATCTGCTTGGAAACTCATTTTATCATGTAAATCCAATAGACTTGATCGTAGCAAGTCTGCAAAATGTTCTACAGTCCTTGTCCTATGAAATGCTTTAAGATTGCTTCCTAGGAATGGAGTGTATCCCATGACAGCTTTTTCCAAGCCTGTAAAAAATATCTCAGCATCTGGAAATGAAAGCTCCCTAAGCCTTTCTAAGGATATTCCACTGCCTGGCATATTAAAATAATTCAACAGTGCCATAGATACTATTAATGGTATGTTTCTTGCCACCAATGAGTATCTGTCATGCTCATCTGCATCGCAAAACACAACTCTGGCTCCTGCTTCTTCTAACACTCCGATGAATTGGGCTTTTTTTGATCTTGGATCATAACTTCCATCAGAGACTACTGCAACTTTTTGGCCTTCTAATGTCGGAATATGATGGGTTGTAAGTGCGTCAATCCCTAGCACTCTCTCTTCTCCATAGATTTTTTCTGCCTTTGCCAGAATCTCCTCCAGGACAGTTGAGTTAATGACAATCAGTATGTCATCTCTCACCTCTTCTCTCATCGAATTTAGGGTTTCTTCAATCACATGATGAGGATGATTGACAATCACTACATCAGATGACCTTACAACAAAATCAGCTGATTTAAATCTCTGGGTTTTTTCGCTTTCGCTCTTGACAAGAACATTGTATCCTTTTGCCAGCAAGTAATCAGCCAATGTCCTTCCTTTGCCGTGCTTGCCTCCAAGAAATCCTATTGTCTGGATTAGATTGCCATAAAATTCCTCAAAAGGGTAGGATCCTAGAATTGCATGCTGAGTCCTTCTTCCAAATCCGCCTTTTTTTAGCCCATTCAAGAATGACCTGATTGGCTTGTCAGTGACATGCCCAATAAGGTCAAGGTAGACTCTCTCGCTGTCAAAACCAGTCTCTCTTCCATACCTGTACCTTATTTCTATTCCAAGTTCAGCTGCAATTGTCTCTAATTCCTTTCCTAAATGCCTGTATGATCTTCGTGGCTGGACAACAACTGTTGTCATATCTATCTTGCTTTTCCTTGATTTTCTGATTCTTGGTTCTCTGGAAATATAGCAGAATCTTGTCATATTGTCAGAAATATTTGCAACTCCTCTTTCTCTTACAGGGACTTCATAAGCAAGAAATGCTTCTAATGGGCCGAGTGCAGCTGCATTTGCATATTTAGGGTCATTTGCCACAAGACCGACAGCCTGTCCTGTGCTGTCAACATTTATTCTTTCAGCTTGAGGGTATTTATTTCCTAAATAAACACTGCATTGGCTGATGGCAACATCTTTTGATAATACTGCATTTACATTTTCAGGATTGCATCTGCTCCCGATGCACATCTCGATTGGAATGACTAATGCATAATTGATATGCACTCTTGGCGGTCTCTTCAACTTCATCTCAACATTGGGATGGACATCAGCTGTTTCTTCATAAAAATCTACTTCTAATTCCTCATCAGTCCTGAGGTCAATTGTCCTCCATAATGAATCCAATACATCAGGAACTCTTCCTCCTCCAATATTCTGGTAAGGCACAACCCCTCCTGTCAGTTCTCCTTTATGAACTGCCTGGATCACTTCAGTGTTTGAATGCATTGGAACAAGCTCTGCTTGAGGGTTTATTTTTTCAAGAAAACGTAGTGCAGCCACATGTGTAAATGTGTATTCAGGGCCAAGGTATCCAATAGTATGTTTTGTTTGAGGTGTTCTCATCATTTTAAGTGTTTATTTTAATATTTTTTCCCAACACCCTTTTTTAAATTTAAAAAAATACTAAGAAAAATAAAATCTATTTTTTACCCTTGCTCTTTTTCTTGACTCTCTTGATATCTTTCTCGAGATTTAGCTCTTCAAGCAATTCCTTGTATCTGTTCCTGATTGTGACTTCTGTCACTCCAGCAACATCTGCAACCTCTCTCTGAGTCCTTTTCTCTCCATGTATCAGTGCAGCGACATAAAGTGCAGCAGCAGCAATACCTGTAGGGCCTCTTCCAGAGGTCAATTCTGCTTTCTGTGCTTTTTCAAGGATCTCGACAGATTTTGACTGTGTCTCTGGGCTTAATTTAAGGGAGCTTGAAAATCTAGCGATATAATCAACAGGATTTGAAGGCAGTATTGTGATTCCTAATTCTCTTGTCACAAATCTGTAAGTCCTTCCAATCTCTTTTTTCTCAATTCCAGATGCTTCGCTAAGTTCATCAAGTGTTCTTGGGACTTCATGCCTTCTGCATGCAGCATATAATGCTCCAGCAACAACACTTTCCATTGATCTTCCTCTTACAAGGCCTCTTTGGACAGCTAAAGTGTATATTCTTGCTGATTCCTCTTCAACACTCTTTGGTAATTTCAGGTATGATGATACTCTTTTAAGTTCTGCAAGCGCTAATTTAAGGTTTCTTTCAATAGCAGTTGAGATCCTGTACTGCCATTTCCTTAATCTGAAGAATTTGTTCCTTTCCTTGTTTCCCATTGAGTAAAGGTCTGCTTTTCTTCCGACTTCTGTTCCCAATCCCTGGTCAAATTGGGTGTAAGTCATAGGAGCTCCTGTCCTTCTTCTCTTCTCTCCCTCTTCTCCGTCAAATTCTCTCCATTCCTGTGAGAAGTCAACCATCTTGTCTTCTATCACAAGTCCGCAATCTTTGCAGATTATCTCTCCTTTCTCTCGATTATAGAATAAGTTTATTGAACCACATTCCGGGCATTTTTTCACATATGGCATTTTTTCACCTTGTTGAACGGATTTATCTAGAGAACTCTAGATTCCAGTTTAATAAATTTGATATCAATGACCCCCTTTTTTTAGCAATATATTTACTCAAAAATATATTTTAAGGTATAGGTGTCAGTTATTAGTATTTAAACCTTTCGATTATTTTAGCATAAGTTTAAAAATATTTGTATTTCTAATTAGCTCAGACAGCTCTCATAATGCATTAATAAAACATATTTTTATCTAATCAATGGTTTCTAATTCAAATAACATCTATTTAACAGATTATGTCTAATTTATGACTCCGATTAAGAAATCGATAGAATAACGCCTTTTTTTGATTTTTTCATTAATATAAAATTAATAAATTTGATTATATTTGATAAAACCCATAACAAGATTATGAAAAAAAAGAAAAAAAAGTTTTGTCAAAGTCGGCAGGGATCACCAGTCAATATGCTGGCGGCATGTTCGCTTCGCTCACCCTGCCGACTTTGAGCATGCTCAGAAAAATACCGCCTTCCAAAAATGGATTGTGGACTATTGTCCACTGGTCATGCAGGCCAGTGGTATATTTCTGACATATCAAAATACTGATTTCAATATCATTTAGAGATTCAAAACAAAAGTTTATATAATATTGATGTTCCTTTATATTTTATCGATATTTAGGGGGTTACAATGGCTAAAATAACTGTTTACAGCACACCAACATGCCCTTGGTGCCATAAGTTGAAAGACTTTCTGAAAAAGAATAAGATAGGATTTAATGATCTCAATGTTGCTGAAGATGAAAAGGCAAGGAATGAGATGATTGAGAAATCTGGCCAGATGGGTGTTCCAGTCATTGATATTGGGGGAAAGGTTATTGTTGGGTTTGACCAAATGGCAATAAAAAAGGAGTTAAGAATTTAAACAGACAATTTAAATATTGATATATTATTGTGTATTCTTTATTATGAATCGTTTAGAATCGTTTAGAACAATATAAATATTTAACAATAAAAATATTGATAGAACAATATTTTAATAGAATAATAAAAAGATTGGTTTGGAGAAAAATTGACAATAGAGGAAGAGTCTTTAAGGCTGCATTTTGAGAATAAAGGAAAGATCGCAACTCTTGTAAAGACACCTCTTAAAGATAATAAAGACCTGACTCTTGCATATACACCTGGTGTTGCAGAGCCATGCAGGCAGATAAACAAAAACCCAAAAGAAGTCTATAAATATACAAATATTGGAAACACAGTTGCAGTGATAACAGATGGAAGTGCTGTTCTTGGGTTAGGGGACATAGGACCAAGTGCTGGTCTTCCAGTTATGGAAGGCAAATGCGTCTTATTCAAGGAATTTGGAAATGTCGATGCATTTCCCATTGCACTTAACTCAAATGATCCAGATAAGATTGTCAGCACAATCATGGCAATCAGCCCAAGTTTTGGAGGAATAAATCTAGAGGATATTTCTGCTCCAAGATGCTTTTATATTGAGGAAAAGCTCAAAAAAGAGCTGAATATTCCTGTATTCCATGACGATCAGCATGGAACATCTATTGTTGTGCTTGCTGCGCTTATCAATTCATTGAAAGTTGTGGATAAGAAAAAAGAGAATATTAAAGTTGTGATAAATGGTGCTGGAGCTGCAGGCATTGCTATAACAAATGCTCTTATTAATTTTGGTGTCAAGGATATTACCTTGGTTGATAGCATTGGAATCATCTTCAAAGGAAGGGATAATTTGAACAGATATAAGGAAGATTTGGCGAAATTAACAAACAGGCAGAAGAAAAAAGGAAATCTTGCTGATGCTATGGAAGGAACTGATGTTTTTATTGGAGTGAGTAGGCCAAATTTGGTCTCTAAAGAGATGGTCCAGTCAATGAATCACGATCCAATAATATTTGCAATGGCAAATCCAGTTCCAGAGATCATGCCTGACATTGCAAAAGATGCAGGCGCTGCTGTTGTTGGAACAGGAAGAAGTGATTTTCCAAATCAGATAAACAATGTTCTCGCATTTCCAGGAGTTTTTAGAGGTGCTTTTGATGCAAATGCAACTGAGATAAATGAAGAGATGAAACTTGCAGCATCAATGGCCCTTGCAAAAATTGTCAAATCTCCAAACCCAGATATGATATTGCCTCCTGTTTTTGATAAATCTGTATCCAAATCTATATCTGATGCAGTAAAAGATGCTGCTATAAAAACAGGTGTGATCCGAGAGTAATATTCAGTGAATTTCTTAAGTTTTTACAATAACTTTTTAAACCAAAAAGTATTCTTCTCTTATAATATAAATTAATGAAATGATATAGAAATTATGATAATAGTTGGAGTGCGTCATGAGAATTAAATATTTTTTATTCATATTGACTGTATTGTTTCTATTTGCAGGCTTTTCATTCTCAGCCAGCGCAGTTACCTATACATATTATGATCCTTACAAAGAGCCAGCATTTAGGGAGCCAAATTTTGATGTAAACTACAAAAATAGCAATAATTACCATTATTATGTTGTTGAATTGAAAAACACTAATTATAGGGAAGGTTATATTGATGGTTATTATGATGCTAAATATGACAGGGATCCTGAAAAGACAAGGACTGATCTCAACAGATATGCCTCAAATGACCCTCCAAGAAAGACTAAATATGTCACTTACAACCTAAAGAGGACCTATAAGAGGCCTGATAGGATTGAGCAGCCTGCCTTAAATATTATCAAGCCCTATAATTCAGACTCAAGATATAAGTATTCATCAAATTACAAGCCTATTCCTGGATCAAGATACCAGGCATCAAGATACAGGCAGACTTATAGAATCTAAGATAGAATCTTATCCTATGAATAAAATTACATGGAAAAATTGTATGGAAAAAATAATTCAATTATTATCAATATGCATAATTTCCGTTTTATTAATTATTACTATCAGCTGTACTGATGATGTTATTGAAGATATTGATTCTGACAAGATCACAGGACAAGCTGTTAAAGGTTTGACAGGCAATGACCTGATAATTGAAGATTATGAGACAATAATTGTGGAAGATGGAACAACTACAACTACTATAACAGAAACACCAACCTCCACAACCACAACTATCCCTTTAATTGAGACTGAAGCTGTTGAAAGGATTTTGGAAAAGAAATATGCTTATCTTATGGACTTGACAACCCTTACTATTGATAACTGTGATAGTTCTTTAAGAATCTATGAAAATGAGAAAGAGACAGCAGAGGATAACATAAAAGATAAAAAAGATGATAAAGAGAGAAAAAAGACTGAATTGCAGGAACTTGAAGAAGAGCTTGGAAACAACTCAGATTCTTGGACTCATTCTCAGATCGAGAATCAAAAGGATGATATTGATAAAGTGGAGAAAAAGATTGATGAATTAGAAAAAGAAATAGATGATCTGTTGAATATTCTAGATAATATTGAGGTTACCAGAGTGCAGATAGAAAAAGAATGCAAGAAGATAAGGGCTTTGGCTGATTAATAAAGTGATGCATATAATTCTACATACAAAAAAATCAAGTCAGGATTTCTCACTTAAATCCAAAACATACTCACTACGTTCATAGCTTTGCTTTTGCTTCGCAAAATCAAAGCATTTATATACTACTTATACCACTTAGTGGTATTAGTGGTGAAAAATGCCAATATCAATCAAAGTAAGCGAGGAGAATTATAAAAAGCTGTGCTCACTGTCTGGCAAGTTAAGAGAAAAGCTTCATAAGCCAGTTTCAATAAATGAAGCTATAAGCTTTTTGTACAAACAAAGAAAAATAAGTGATTTAGCTGGTGCATGGAAAATGAGTGAGAAAGAAGCTGAAGAATTCATAGGTGATCTAAAAAGAGGCTGGAAAAAATGGACAATCAAATCTGTCTAGACACTGATTTTTTAATAAATTTCCTGAGAAATAAAGAGGAAGAGCTGGATTTCATTAAGCAAAATGAAATAAATATGGAATTGTCCACAACTTACATAAATATTTTTGAGCTTTATTATGGAGCATTTAAGTCAAGTGCTAAGGATAATAATCTTAAAGCCATATCTCTGCTTTTGAACAGGATAAACATTTTGGATTTTTCTCTTGAATCAGTCAAAAAAGCTGGAGAGATACTTGCAGAATTAGAAAAACAAGGCAAATTAATAGAATTTAGACATCTTTTTATAGGAACAATTGCATTAGTAAATAATCATTCTATTAAAACAAATAATATAAAACATTTTAACAGGATTAAAGGATTAAGGTTTATTGGCTAAAAGAAAATAATCTTGATATTTATATATGTTCTAGGAGTTAAAGTGAGTTTGGGCTGAGATTTGTTTAAAAGCGAAAGATTTATATAATACCTAATATTAGGTGATAGAATACCTATAAATAGGTAATTAAAATGTTGACAAAACAGCAATTAAACATATTTTCAGTATTTAAGCAGGACATATTCAAAGAGCTTACTTTTAAGCAGATTAAAGAACAAAGCAAACAGAAGTCTAATAATGTGACTCAATTAGCATTAGAAGAGTTCAGAAAACAGAATTTAGTCATAACTAAAAAAGTGGGGGATGTTAACAGTTATTCTTTGAATCTTAAAAATAATCTGGTTTATTCATATCTCAATCTTATAGATGAATCAGATGCAAAAAGTAAAAGAATCCCTAGAAAGGTACTAGATACTGCTCAAGATAAGGTATCAAAATACACTCCCTTTTTTGTGATCTTAATATTTGGTAGCTATGCTAAAGGAAAAGCAACAGAAAAATCTGATTTAGATGTTGCAATAATTGTTGAATCTGATAAGACAAAGAAGGAAATAACCCCTTATCTCGAAACAATAAGAAGAAGGGAAATAGCAAAGATGGATTACCACATATTTACTTCAGAAGAATTTCTAGAGATGCTAAAATCAGATCAGGAGAATGTTGGAAAACAGATTTACAGAGAAAATATTAAATATTATGGTTCTATCTATTATTATCAGTTAATAAAGAGGTTAAAGAATGAACAATTTGTCTGAACTATACCTAATCAGAGCTGAAAATGAGTTAGTTACAGCAGAGATGCTCTTTAAGATATCTGGTGATCCAAAATTACAAAAAGAACAGTTTAAGGTTGAAAAAGATTTTACTTTTTATAGTTCCGTTATAAGCCATTCATATTATTGCATATTCAATTCTGCAAAAGCCATTCTTGCCAAAGAAGGTATAAAAACATATGCTCCTAAAGTCCACAAGAAAACTCTTGAGGCTTTTGAGCAATATCTTGTCAAGACAGGCAAACTTGATCTGGAATTATTAAAGATTTACAAAAAAATGATAGTAAGAGCCGAAGAATTATTAGGAATATTCTCATTAGAAAAAGGCAAACGAGGGCAATTCACTTACCAAAAACTCCCTCAAGCAAACAAGGAGCCTGCCAAAGAGTCATTTGATAATGCTTCTCTGTTTTTTAAGAATGTGAATAAGATCGTTAGGAAGGATTAAACCAGGTCTGGGCTGAGATTTGTTTATAAATAGGGTGTTGAGATTTTATTTATCTTACAATTAGTTTAGCCTCTTGACCATTACATTGCAATCTACAATTCCGATAAACGCTATGATATTGATGTGTTTCATCAGGTGCAAGACTTGTCAATTTTTCAACTTCACTAGCACCTAATCTAAGAAATAAATCTAGTACTCCATTATATACCTTTCGTTGAAGTAGATTTACATCATGTATTCCCATCTTATTAGTTTCGAAAACTGATCTAGTTGTAGAATATGTTAGCGGACTATCCCATGGGTTACTTGTTTGAGCTAGAATTGCATGATCCTCAGTCAACACTCCATCTAAAGGATCTTCTCCTCTTTTTGATTGAAAATAATCTTGATTCAGTACAACTATATCTAGATAAAGATCAACTGGTCCTTTTGAAATTCCAGTTCCATCTAATACAAGTCTTACATCATCAGGAGTATGAAACTGATAAGAAGTATCAATAGTTGGTAATGAATACTGATCTTTTTGAATAATCTGAAATGGAGCATATTCATTATGGAAAACTTGATCTGCGTATAATTCTATCTTTATTGCATGTCCTTCTGCTTCTGAAATTCTTTTAACCAATTCAGTTAAAAAATCAATTCTTATATGATTGAATGTGCCACTAATTCCTAAGGGTAATCTGCTCTCTATACCAAAATCAGTTAGAGAAGCGATTTTTACTGTTCTATCTTCTGGATCGAAATAATGCAATCTCTTCTGCACCCATTCTGGTGAAACATGTATGCCAGGATCTCTTTGCAAATTCACCACATACCTATCTGTCTCTCTATTAACAACAACTAAATTGTTGTCTCCCTCCACTATACCTTCTCCTAAACCAAACCCAAATTTAATTTCAGCACAGTCTGGATTAAATGCAGAATGTGAATAAGCATAAAATGTCATTCCGCACACAGCTATTGGAGAAAGTACTGGTTTGCATCTAATTCCAATTGGAATCTCATCTGTCCTTATTTGTCTCCCACCAATTTGAGCCAATCCATGTAATCTAACTTTGCCTTCTAAACCAAAAGATTCTATTTCTCTTCTTGCTTTTTCACTATCTTTGGATTTTGCAACTTGTGAAAGACCATCAGTAAAATCTTCAAAGCTTCTTTCTTTATCTGTTGGATCAAAAAGAGTGGGTACAGATTTGAATACTCCATCTAATTCTACATTAGCATTGGATCTTGTCCAAATCAAAACTGGATGATCAATTCCTTCAGTTAGTCTTTCATGAGTTTCTCTTAGATCTTCTTGAAAGTCATATGGTGATTCCATAACAGAATCAGAAATACTTGATGCAGGATGGATAGTACTTTTTTCTTCATCTACATATTTATATGATTCAGCTAAACCTTTAAATTTTACACCCATTTGATCAACATCAAGTGGTTGATCTGCAAGTTCAGGAGTTAAATGTGTAATTGTCATGATAATAAGGGAGAATCAGTTTTTTGTTTATAAACATTTGCTAAAATTATGTATTGTTAAGTAATAACAACTAATAGTGCTTCTAGTCGCTTTTTTACTAATATTTTAGGTGAACATTATGGGTACAATTGTCCTTAAATCCTAAAAAATCAAAGATTTTTGGGACAGCAGAAATTCTTTCAGAATTTCTTAGTGATCTAGGAGAAACATTTCAAAAACTAAGTTTTTGATGTGCCAGAAATCTCTTTGAAATCAGAGATTTCTAAGAGATATAAAAAAAATCTATGATTTTTTCGTATCTCTGATTTCTGAGCATATCGTCTTAATTTAAAATGTCAGAAATTTTCCACCAGTTTTTAACTGGTGGCCGAAAGCCATTCCCAATATTGGAATCAGAAAAATGCTCAAAATGTCAGAATTTTCCATCCAGTCTATGGCTGGTGGCAAGCTTTGCCTG
>JAZDHV010000036.1:0-10714 GCA_043805595.1 Candidatus Woesearchaeota archaeon | reverse complement strand
CATAGACTGGTGGGATTCACTAAATCCGCAATTACCTTATGATAAGACTGGTGGTTCTTAGTGCTCAGAATGCTCAGAAATTTTTTTTAGAAATTTCTGGCATGCCAAAAATGCCCTGCATTTTTGCGCATTTTCCAGCTTTTGAAGTTAAAAGTAGGCAAAGCTTGCCACCAGTCAGAGACTGGATGGAAAATTCTGACATTTTATTCATTAAAACCTATATTTAACAATAGAAGATTTTAAAAATAAAGATTGAATTCTGAATAATATGAGAAAAGATGTAATACAACCTTCATTAGAATGGAGGCTTGGGAAAGATTTGGCAGAGACTGTGACAAGATTAGCCACAAGCGACCTATATGCTGCAATTGTTGAGATAATCGCAAATTCCCATGATGCTGATGCAAAACTGGTTGACATAGAATATTCCAGGAAAGATAATGAGCTGTCTGTTTCTGATGAAGGGAATGGAATGACTCCTGAAATGATCCAGGATTTCTTCACCTTAGGCGACTCGCCAAAACAGGAAAACAAAATATCTCCAGGTGGAAGATCATGCATGGGAAGATTTGGTGTTGCGACTAGCCTTTTAAGAAACATTGCAGAAAGGTTCACGCTTTTTACCGTAAGAGAGGGTATTGAGACAAGTCTTGATTATACATTTGGGGATAGTTTTAGGGTAGGGGAAAGAATTCCGTATACTGCCAAGGATGCAAATCCTGAGATCCATGGAACAAAGATAATTATGAGAGGTCTGAAGTTTGATGAAGACCAATTTGACCCGACAGCGCTTAAAAATAGGTTGCAGTGGGATCTTCCTTTGCACTTGCCTGATTTTGATGTAAGATACAACAGGCATGTTGTTCAAGCAAAAGCCATAAAAAACGCAGTTGAATTTCCTGTTGATAAAAAAGGAAGATATATGGGATCAGTTAATGGCACATTTTATTTGCTGTCTAAAGCAACAGAAATGTGCGGAATACATGTTTATATCAATAACAGGAGATATGGTGATCCAAAAGCATTTTTAGCTTCTGCAGACCCTAAAGGATCTGTAGCTGGAAGATTGATTGGTATATTACACGCAGATGACCTTGAGGATGCAATCCTGTTCAATAGAAGATTATTGCAGGAAGACCATAAGGGGATTGGACAGCTAAGATCCCTTATTAGGGAAAACGTGAGGCAGGTAAGGAACTACACTGACAGGGCCAGAGAAAAACAAGCAGTGACACAGCTGGCGAAACAAGTGCCACTGGCAGTAACTGCAATCCAGACTGCTGTAAGAGGGAGGGCTTCTGAGCTAAACAGATCATCTCAAATTAGATTGCCAAAAAAATTCCAAGGAGAAGGAATTGGATCATATGATCCTGACGCTAAAAGCATAACATTAAATCCAGACAGTCCATTTCTCACTTTAGGCGAACGCACAAAAAAAGAAACAATAAGGGCAGGTGCTTTGATAAGCACCCTTCTGACTTTAGCCAGGTCAAGAATTGGAGACCAAAGAGTTACGCCAGGTGAGTATGAGTCTGTCTTAGGTGATATATGGAGAGAAGTGACTGGAGATCCGCTAGTGCAGCAAAGGGATATGAGAATCTTCCCTCAGATTGCATACACTCCTCAAGATTTAGCTGAAATCACAAGATATTCTGCTGGAGCCCTTAGGTATATGGCAAATGGAAGAGTGCTTTCAACTCATGGTGATAAGATCACTGGAAAAAGTTACCTTGATATAGAACCAAGCCTAACAGGACTGATAAATCTTTTTGACTTCCTATCTGCGATTTCATTAAACAATGTTGAAACAAGGATGGCCAGCAGTAGAAAAAAGCTCAGACAAGCAGGAAAAAGCGCAGAGCCATTTGTCCTGGACTTTGGAACAGATGGAAAGAACTGCTATTTTGTTGACGAAATGTGCACAGGTATAGTCAGAAAAATACTTGACATTTCAAGTCATTATGAGAACTATGCAGATCCTTTCATCGCATATAATGAGCAGATGCTCTCAACACCATTGATTATGCAGACATTGACTGGTGTCACTGATGATTATGTAAAAAGAGTTTTGGACTTTTCCAGAAGAGATGGCTTAAGGATAATACAAAGAACAGAAAAAAGAGTCCATCATTATAAGCTTGGCCAGTTTGTTACAGCAGCTCAGGCAATGAGGGCTATGAATTCTTAAAATATTTTAAATTTAGAAATTACTAAAATCTATAGAAAAAAAATAAAAGCGGAGGCTGGGACTTTCGCAAAGCGAACATTGCTTCAACTTACGTGAAGCGAATCTTGCCTCAACTCGAACCCAGGATCAAACGGGTTGCAGCCGTTCCCCTTAGCCGCTTGGGTATGGAGTCTTTTTTAAAGATACCTCCGCACAACGGTTAGGTTTGTGCCTCCGCAATTGCTGTTAATAACTTACTGTTTTTAATATTATCGTCAAATCCAACATATTTATAAAGATTTTGGAGAATCTATTTAATTAAATCTGATCTTCCCTTTTTGCCAGTCTTGAAGTATCATTCTTGCTGCTCTCATCAAGTCTGGTGTTTTCCCTTTTTTAAAAAGATTGAATTTTTCAGCAATCCTTTCCAATGTTTCTTCACTATCTTCAGAACTTTTTACTCCATAATGTTTTTCTATTACTCCTGGATATCCTTCAATTAGGTCATAAATGGCCTCTTCAGTATCATTTATCTGAGATGGGCTTAGGACTGCGATCTTCACATGTTTTGAAGTGTCTTTTTCCCTGTAAGGTATTACTCCTGGTGTGTCCAATAGCATGACATCTTTGCTGACCTTTACTTTCTGCAGTCCTTTAGTGTATCCAGATTGAGGGCTTGTGGGTGCGCTTTTCTTCCCTTTGATAGCATTTATCAAAGAGCTCTTTCCAGTGTTTGGATAGCCAAGGACACCAACAACTGCTTTTTTCCCATTAGTAATTTCTCTTATTTTCTTAAATAGCTTTAAGGTGCTCAGATGCTCTTGTGCAGACACAAATATGTGGGGAACTTCAATCTTAGGCTTATTGTCTTTCCCGATTAGATCGCATTTGTTTAGCACAAAAATAAATTTCTTGTTTCTTTTCATTGCCTTGTCATATAATTCCCTGTTAAATGTTTCTTCAGGAAACCTTGCATCTCCTACTAGAAGTATGATATCAGATTCCTCGATTACTTTATTGACAATATTCCAAAAATTCTTCATAATGATATGGATTATACTCTTATTTATAATTGTTTTGGGAATTTGAACATTTCTCAAAACCTTAAGAATCTCTATAGATTTGTTGGCTTTTGGAAAAAAATAAAAAACGGCCCTGATGGGACTTTCAACGCTCCTGGAATTGGAATCATCAAACGCCAGTGAGTTTGTTTGAACCCACGATCTACAGCTCTCTTTGGCATTTGTCAAAGAGCCAGCGGATCTTTGATCCTAACGCGTAGAAGGCTGTCGCCTTATCCAGATTGCCCATTAGCTTCACTAATGCTAGGCTACAGGGCCGTAAAAAAACATAGCTCACTACATCTTTAAAAATATTTCTAATATATGTCAAGAAACAGGTTATTTTTCCATATTTTCTTCTTCTTTAGTCAATTTTGTGTTAGGCAATGGTTCTGACCAGATTGGAGAAATCTCACCCTCTCCTATATGCATTGTGCACTCTTTCTTCAGATCCCAGTAGACAAAGCATTTCTCCTTAAACTGGTTCCATTTGATGCATCCTTTGCAGCACTCTGGTGTTTCCTCTTTTTCTTCGCTCATATAGCTGGTTTAGAAGTTGAAGTTTAAAAATTTTATGGCAGCCAGCTCTTGGGATCCTTCATCTTCTTTGGAAGGTATTTATCAATCACATAATTTAATCCCCATTTTGCCAGTGCCTGCTGTTCTGCCCTTACTTTCATGTCTACCAACTGCTTCAATGCCTTTTGCCATTCCTTATGATGTTGTATAAATGGATCGTTTTTAATGGCATCCTTAACCCTTTTGATATCAACATCTTTCAGTGGATGAGATGGTAATTTAAAATCAATAATGTCTTGAGGTGTTATGCCTATGAATTTTGCTTTTGGAACACAAAAATATTGGTTGATGTGCGCAGCATTTCCTGATCCCACTTTCAATGTCCTGTAGATGTTGGTGTAACCGTATGGATCTCCGTCAGTGAAAACAAAGACTGGAATCTTTTTCTCATCACTTAGTCTTCTTATAAATCTTCTGCATGCTCTTGTCGGGACTCCTCCCATTGAGATTAGGATGCAATCAGACTTTTTCCAATAATTGTGCTTGACAAGCCTTTGAAACATACCTGCTGTCTCAATTGCAAGGATAAATTTTGCATTTGTCTCAAATTTTAGCTCCTCAACAGAGCTTGGCACTGAGTATGCTCCTGAACCAAACTTAGTGCAGTCAATCCTTATAGGCTTGCCTGTATCAGGATCCTTGTCAATGACTATGAGCTTTCCTGCTATCTCTCCTCCTTTTTCCTCTGGAATAAATCCTATTTGTTCCCTGTTTACCATCAGCATTGCTTCTACATCATCCATCACAGCATCAGAATCTGGCTGGGATACAAACCTTGCATCACCCCAGTTCTTGCTTACATAATATGCTTCTCTTTTTGTGGCAATATCCTTTGTCTCAATCAATTCTTTTGATAATGACATCATCCTCAGTGTCTGCGCAAAGGTCTTTACTGTGCTTACAGTCAATGTCCTTTCTTTTTTCTTCCCTAATAATTCAAAATAACCTTCTTTTGAATCATATTTTACATTAGTCAAGCTTCTCAGAGGCATGTCTAGCTCTGGCTGCTTTTTCTTCAATATCTTGCTATAGACATCTTTTGCAATATCCAGTATTTTTTCGCTTACTTTATTCATTTTTTCCTGCCCTTTTTGTTCTCTGGTTCTTGTGGTGAATCATCTAATGTTGTCTGGACATCTTCCTTCCCAATCTTTGCCAGGTCCTCATCATAATCCACATTTGCTTTTGCATCAAACTCCATGTTTTCAACAAACCCTCTTTTGTTTTCAAGCACTTCTTTCAGGCTTTTCTCAACCCTTCTTTGATCAATATCCTTCAAATCAAGCAATTCTTTAAGGGCAATCGCAACATGAGGTATATACTTTTCTAGATAGCTCCTTTTCTTTAGCTCTATTCCTACTTTCTTTTTCTTGTGGATATAACTCCCAAGCTTTCTTCCGATCTCTTGCAGGGCTAATTTGATTTCTTTGATGATTTCAGGATAATGGGCAATTGCTTCTTTGCTCTCTGAAGTGAATGGGACCCATACAGATGCCATGTGCACTATGATTGTGCAAGGCCCGGTTGGTAATGATCCTTTGCTCTGTCCAAGGCCATAGCTTCTCCATGATGTTGATATTACAGATTTTGTTATTGAACAGGCGCTCTGCTGATACTGGAGAGGCACTCTGTTGGCAAACCTCAATAATTTTACTGAATCTTCTGCACTCTGGTTCCCTCCAAATGCCAGTCCAGCTTCAATTATGAACGGATTTCCTCTGTAAACTGATGGAGGTCTTGTTATGCTTGTGTAGAATTCTGCATTTATCTCTTTTCTTAATCCTTTTTCTAGTGCTTCAGCTTTGATAGGTGATATGCAGTCAGTTGGAGGTGATATTAGTTTTGTCTTTTTGATCCCTTCCAATAATTGTTCTGTCATGTCCCTGCTCATCTTTTGTGGGTTTGTATTTGGAAGCAAGGCTGCATTCTCGCATATTGTTTTTGCTGTTCCAGAACCTACTCTTGAGAATTCATTTGTCAAAAAGCTCTGCAAAGTTCTTGATTCAGCTGTCTTTAGCATATTCATCAATATTCCTAATTCCACTCCATAAGGATGTGGCTTGATCTCTTTTGGTTTTTCAGGCATTTTATTTGATGCCCTTGGGAACACGATTTGCTCAGCTTTTGGATTAGTATATATCAGACTGACATGAGGATTGACAATTGCTGTTTCCTTAAGGTATTCATCAACACTTTGGTTTCCTCCAAGATAACTTCCTTCTAAATCAAGCTCTATCCTTATTCCATGATCCTTTTTCCATTCAACTGTCTCATCTTTTACAATCTCAGGCTTGTTCTTTTGAGTGTCTATATGAAGCTCATAATAATGAGTAGGTGATGATTTTGAGATCCTTGATGTTATCTTTGCTGGTTTTCCAGTTGTTAACTGTGCATAGAGCACTGATGCGCTTATTCCTATGCCTTGCTGCCCTCTTTGTTGTTTCATAGAATGAAATTTGCTTCCATAAAGCAATTTTGCGAATATTTTTGGTATCTGCTCTTTCACAATTCCAGGGCCATTGTCCTCGACAATCACCTTAAACCTGTCATTCCCCATGTCAATGATCTCAACAGAAATATCAGGCAGGATATCTGCCTCTTCACAGGCATCCAGGCTGTTGTCAACAGCCTCTTTCACAGTTGTCAATAAAGCCTTTCTCTTATTGTCAAATCCGAGAAGATGCCTGTTTTTCTCAAAGAATTGGCTTATTGAAATCTCTCTTTGGCCTTTTGCCAAAGCAACTGCAATCGGTTCTTCTTCAATTTCTTGTTTTGCCATCAAATTTTGATAAAAAGAATTTATTTAAAAATCTTTGGATTTTGCCAAATTTTATATGTCCTTAAAATTTTCATTATTATCATTCTTCTGAAGTCTTCTCTGCTTCTCAAGCCAATGATATACATTTGCATGCGGGCTTCCAGCTAATAATGATTCAACAGCTCTCCTCGCTAAAGCCACTCTTTCGACATCTCCTATTATTCCAATTGTCTTCCCAAATACGCATATGTGGCATTCTGTAAGGTCTTCGATTATTTTTCTTGCTTTCCCTTCTGAGCCGATGATTCTTGCTTTTATCCTGTAGCCGCTGCTCTTTGACTTGATATAATCATTTAGGTTTATCAATTCAAAGCAATTGTCCTGGTTTAATAACAGCATTGAAACTTCAGGATTGAATCCTCTTCCTATTGATCTTATTATTTCTTTTGTAGAGAACAGGCCAAGTGCATCCTCTCCTTTTACAATGACATCCCCTTCTTTTGAATCTATTTCAATATCTGTCTTTGTGGCTTTCTCTAGATTTCTTTTAGTCTCTCCTTTCTTGCCTATCAAGACTGCTACTCTTTCCTTAGGAATCTTGATTTCATACCTGAATTCTGCCATATTAATAAAAAATGCACTTCTATTTTTAAGATTATTGTATTGTACTGTTATCAACCTAGATTTATTCTTTAATTATTTTTTATTAAGATGTTCAATTCTGAATTCCGTTCCAAGATTTCTCCAATTGGAATTCGTTCCTCTTAAAAATTATTTTCCCTAAAGAACCACCAGTCATAGACCGGTGGGATTCACTAAATCCACACTACATTATGATAGGACTGGTGGTTCTTAGTGCTCAGGAATTTTTCACTCCTGAAATCTAAATCAATCAAAGATTGCCACCAGTCAGAGACTAGATGGAAAATTCTGACATCTTAAAAATTATTTACCTTTTACAATCCTCTCAAACACTTCCTCATCATCATTATTCAATCCATGTTTTCTAAAAAAATTGCAGACATTCTTGATGTCCCTTCTCAGATATTCTTCAGAATTGTTGTTCTCAATTGTTGTGCATTGTGAAAAATCAATAAATACTGGATTTTCCTTATGGTTCAGTATGTTGAATGATGACAGATCTGTATGTACCAGGCCTCCTTTGAATAATTTCCTCATGTTTTTTACAACTTTCTCAAAGAAATCTTTCAAATCCTTTGGAATGCTGTCTTTTAGCATTTTTGCAGGCTCTTTATCACCTATAAATTCTTCTATTATAATATTATCCTTGAATCCTATTGGTTTTGGCACTTTTACTCCGATTTCCCTTGCTTTCACCAGATTCCTAAATTCTCTTTGTGCCCATGAAAATATCAATTTTCTTTTGTTTTTTTTTACATTCATGTACCTTGGATCATATTTTAAATATTCAAACATATTATTGAAATCACTTGTCTCAAGCCTGTGTATCTTGATTATTAGCATTTCACCATTTTTTTTCTTAGCCGAAAAAATATTGCTTTCCTTGCCTATTGATACTGGTCCGACTAATCCTTCAAAATACCCTTGGGTTATCAATTTGTATATATTTCTGTTAGTGAAATCATCAAAAACATTATGCATTGTCTTGAACTTTTCTTTTGTGATTTTAGCCATATTATCAATTAAAATCTTTGTATATTTAAAACTAATCATAAATATATTATTTATTTGCTATATTGAAGTTAATTAATTAATTTTTATTCATTAATTTTTGATTAATCCATAAATTTATATAGATATGTTTATTTTAGAATCTCACCGAAACATATACAAATGGGTCCTTATTCAAGCTAAAACGTTTTGTTTATGCTATGAGATTAAGACACTCTTGTATATAACAGCCCGTCACGAGAGTACTCAATGGAGCTGTCGCTAAATGCAAGCTATGAGCTTGGGAGTTAGTGTCACGGGCAGCAATTTATTATTAAAGATTTAAATCAATAAAAAAAGGATATTAGGGCAAGTTTATTCACGATTTTCATTATTTCACCTTAATTCATTAAAATAAGGTTAAAATAGCTTTATTTGATTCAAATTAAGGAATTTAAGTATAAACTTGTTCTAAAACATGTGAGGAGTATTAATAATGATCATCATTCACTTTAATATTGCATTAATTTTTTTAGACAGATGATTAAATAATGCTCCTTCTTGAAACAGTAGTGTGGAGGTTAAAATGGGAAAAATTAGTCCAGTATCTTCAAAATATATTATTCATGCAAGTATTGGTATTGAAGGCGTTGTTGACAAACCTGATGTGATAGGAGCGATTTTTGGCCAGACAGAAGGCCTTTTAGGGGCAGATTTAGAGCTCAGGGAACTCCAAAGATCAGGTAGGATTGGTAGGATTGAAGTCAATGTTGATACTAGGTCTGGAAAGACACAAGGCACAATCATTATTCCTTCTTCATTAGATAAAGCAGAGACAAGCATTGTTGCAGCTGCTTTGGAGATTATTCAGAGGATAGGTCCTTGCAATGCTAAGATCAGGTGTGAAAATATTGAAGATGTCCGTGTTTCTAAAAGGAACTTAGTTATTACAAGAGCTAAAGAACTGCTCAAGAACATGATGGATAATGTTATGCCTGATTCACAAGAGCTTGCAGATGAAGTTGCTTATTCTGTCAGAGTTATGGAAATCACAGAATATGGTAATGACAGGCTCCCTGCAGGACCAGCTATTGATGAGTCTGATGATATTATTGTTGTTGAAGGAAGAGCTGATGTGCTTAATCTTTTAAAGCATGGTATCAAGAATTGTATTGCCCTTAATGGGACTTCAGTGCCTCAGACAATAATTGATCTTAGCCGAAAAAAGGAGGTTACTGCTCTTGTTGATGGTGACAGAGGCGGTGACTTGATTATCAAAGAGCTTGCGACTGTAGCTGAAATTGATTTTGTTACAAAAGCTCCAGATGGTAAGGAAGTTGAGGAAATAACTAAGAAAGAGATCCATAAAGCTTTAAGAAGCAGGATTTCTGCTGAACAAGCAAAGCTTGATATTACTAAGGAAGTTGAATCACTCCCTCAGAACAATAGCAGGCAAAGGCCTCAGTTTCAGAGACAGCCATATCAGCAACAGCAGCAAAGGCCTCAACAGACTCAAAGGCCGAGGCAGCAATATGCTCCATCTGCACCAGTTTTAAGCCCTGATATTAAGAATTCTTTTAAGAAGATGGCTGAAGATCTTATTGGTACTCGGGGAGCTTATATCCTGGATAATAAATTAAATATACTGGGAAAAGTGCCGATTACTGAGCTTAACACAACCATCAAGAGTCTAGGTTCAGGCGTCCATGCAGTGGTATTTGACGGTGTTGTTGAAAAGGACATTGTTGAGACAGCAGAAAAGCTTGAGATCAAGTTTATTGTCGGAATGGACGCTAAGGTTAAGAGCCAAAGGCTGTCTGTATTGACTATCAATGACCTTTAGATAATCAGATTCGAAAGAATATTATTTATTTTTTTACCTTTTTCATTCACTTATTCTCAATTGATTCAAAACATTTCTTCTTAGATTGAACAATATTTTGTTTCCACTGTTTTTTATCTGGCCACCAAAACGGAATCCTTTCATCAACAGGCATTCTCTCACAAAATTCAGCATTTGTCTCATTCATATAAAGTTTTAATCCCAAAGCTGTCATATAACATACTGTCTGAAAATACATCAACTCATCACATTTTTGTAGACCTATTTCAGAATTACTGTCATTTCCAGTTTCCATGCCTTGAAATGCTCCATCTCTTATTAGATAGAGGCTCGTACCCAATTTTGACACATTAACATACATAACAATTCCATATATGATTATGAAAAGGGACAACAAGAAAATAACACCTAAGATGGTATATATAATCTTTTTATTCATAAACATTTATCTACATTCCCTATATAAATAAGTTTCGAAATAAGATAGAAAAATAAAAAAGAAATATAATCAAATCAACAGCCACTGGCTTCTTTCAATTCTTCAAGGCTCTGGACTCCTTTGACAAGGACACCGTTTATGCTCCATGTTGGATAAACTTCAACTCCAGCATCTTCGCATTCTTTTATCTGTTCTTTATCATCTGAGTTTGCACTGCAGATGATGTAGTCAACCT
>JAZDHV010000035.1:0-16079 GCA_043805595.1 Candidatus Woesearchaeota archaeon | reverse complement strand
AATTTTTGGGATTGAAAATGCTCAAAAATGCAAAAAGCATTTTTGGCACGCCAAAAACTGATAGTTTTTGAGCGTCTCGCACTAAAGTGCGGGGTATTCACCATCCCAAACAAAATCTCGCGATGCGAGATTTTCAATAATGAAAACTAAATAAATTTACAAGAGAAAAAATGAATTTTAATATTTTTAGAAAAAAAGAGAAGAAAGATCCTGCTCAGATTGATGAGATTAAGACATCCTTTTTCATAGATCTTCGCCCTAGGATTGTGAAGCTCCCTGATTTTAAGGAAAAAGAGAAGATCAATGTGAGGTATCCTTTGATTATCCCTTATTCATCTGCACACATATATTGGGATTCAGAATTGAACGAGCTTGTCTATGAAGTAGAGGAGCCTATTCTTGATGACACTGAAAAAGAGCTCTTAAAGCTGATCCAGCTAGGATTGGAAGAGATGATCAATGTCAGCTTTGTCAAAACAAAAAAGATACAGTATCTGATAAGATATCTTGAGAGGAATGTCCAGAGCATAATCCTTGAGCTTGGCGCCAAGATATCCAAGAGGACTTATCAGAAGATCATGTATTATGTCTACAGGAATTCCATGGGCCTCAATGAGATTGAGCCTTTGATGAATGACTATTATATTGAGGATATTGAATGCAATGGGACTAAAATCCCTTTGTATATTGTACACAGGAAATATGAGAATATCAGGACAAATGTTTTGTTCCATTCAAGCCATGACCTGATTGACTTTGTCGAGAAGATTGCACAAAAGACAGGCAGGTATGTGTCTTATGCAAAGCCTCTTCTTGACGGCACTCTGCCTGACGGAAGCAGGGTCAATGCAACTTATACACAAGACATCACCACTCGAGGTCCAACTTTCACGATAAGGAAGTTCACAAAAGAGCCTTGGACACCTATCCATCTCATCAAGTTCAATACTGTCAGTGCAGAAGTCTTTGCCTACCTCTGGCTTGCTATTGAGAACAAGTTCAATGTGATCACTATTGGTGAGACTGGCAGCGGTAAGACAACTATGATGAATTCTATTGTCCATTTCATTCCTCCTGAAGCCAGGATCTGCAGTATTGAAGATACTAGGGAATTGAACCTTGCCCATGAGAACTGGCTTCCTGCTGTTACAAGGTCTGGGTTTGGGATTCCAAACCTGATCGGAGGCCAATATGGAGAAGTCACTCTATTTGATCTATTGAAAGAGACTTTCAGGCAAAATCCTGATTATGTGATTGTCGGTGAAGTCCGTGGCGAGGAGACTTATGTTCTATTTCAGGGAATGGCATCTGGTCATCCTAGTTTCAGCACATTTCACGCAGCTTCAATCCCTTCATTGGTCAGGAGGTTAGCTACTCCTCCTATTAACCTTTCTCCGTCTTTGATTGAGAGCATGAATATAGTATGCGTGCTCAAGCATATCAAGACTGCTAATAGGAGTGTAAGGAGGCTTAAGCAAATTGATGAGATCCTCAAGGTCAAGTCAGGAAGCTCAGGTGATATCGAGACCAATGTCTTGTTTGAATGGAATCCTACTAAAGACATCATTGAGAAGAATGGGGAATCCACTGTCTTTGACAGGATCGCAAAGAACAATGGAACCACAATAGAGAAAGTTAAGGCAGAATGGAAAATAAGGACAAAAGTCCTCCTCATGATGGTCAAGGAGAATATTACTGATTTCAAAGAGGTTAATAAGTTGATAAATGAGTATTACAAAGAGCCTAAACAAGTGATGAAAAAGTTTAATATTAAATAACAGGTTAAAACAAAATGAACATGTCCCATCTTGAATCAATAAAGAACTCAGCATTGAGGATGAAATCTATAAATAGTCTCATGGAAGAACTTAAGACAGTCTCTCCTTCAAGCAGCCAGGAAGCTGACTCACTGATTTCAAAATTAAGGGTAGGCAAGCAGGAGATCCTGAAGCTTACATTTGAAATTAAGAAAGAAATAAGAGAGCTAGAGAGAAAATTAGCTTAAAATGTCCCAAAATGTGCAAGAATATTGTGAGAAAATCCTTGAATTGGCAAGGGAGATTGAAGCTATTTCCAATTATCAAGAGGAGTTCAATACAAAGTTAAAGAACCTTGACTCTTTCTATCAGTCTAAGAAGTTTGGATATTTAAAATACAAGAGATTATATGATCACCTGCTGAAGGACAGGACGCATGAAGAATGGAATGAGTATTATTCAATCCAGATTGTCCAGAGCTTAAAGAGTATTGACTACATTAATTCAAAGATTTTCTTTGAGGTGTATGAGGAGAAGGTTGATGTGATCTCTCCTATGATCCCAAGATCTGAACCTGTTGAGATGATAGAAGAGGCTGAGACTAAAGGATCATTTGCTCCATCACCAAAAGATAGGCTCAGGAAAATACATTCTGAAGAGAGAAGAAAACAAATAAAAGTAACAGATCAGCCATGGGAAAAGCCTTTTGAGGAAGTTAGTGCAAGAGGTTTGAGGCCAGCAAGGCATGGGGTTTCAGGATTCTTTAGTTCAATAATTGGAGGCATAAAGTCTCTTTTTAGTCCAAGACATTCAAAGCAGAAGATATCATCAAGACAAAAGGGTGTTCACCTAAAAGAATCTCCAGATGAGTATCCTCATCATTCATATGGAAGAGAAGAAGTTGATATTAGGGATATTCGGAAAAGTACTGGCATAGAAACAAAGAGACCTAGGGAAAAGGAGATTATTAAGGAGACCTATTTTGAGGTTGAAGAACTTGAGCCGTCTTATTGGGAAAGGTTGAAGAGAACATTAGTCAGGAAAAAAGAGCCTTTTGTCCTTCAGAAATCTGATCAAAGGATACCAAAGACAAAAGTGTTTGAGCCAAAACCAAGGATTGCAAATCAATACATGGATGAGCAGGAGGTCAGCCCTGTCCCTGGCAGGAGAGTCAAATTAATTGTGAAGTTAAGGTCTATATTTGCTGGAAAGAAACCCACGCTTTTTGAGGATATTGTAGGAGAAGAAAAAAGCATTGGTGATAAAGAAGGAAAAGTCAAGCTGGCACAACCTATCAAGTTCAGTCTGTTTAAGCATGTCTTAAGATCATTGAGTTTCAGGGATTCTCCAGCTTATAAGAAAAAGAAACTTATTGAGAAAGATCTCAGGTTCAGGTTTCTCAGGACCGGAAACTATATGGATGTTGAAAAGACTCCTCATATCAGCAGTGATATGCTGAAAAAAGAGTCTGAGAGGATTCATAAGATTCTTACAAAACAGAAAGCACTTAAGCTATATAAGCCGACACTTATAGGCATAATTTCAAACATTACAGTCAAGGAGATTAGCTATGCATTGATCGATTTATTCCCTGATATTTTCAGGAACTTATACAACAATATGAGATCATCAAATACAAAGATCCTTTCAAACACTTATGTGAACATCATGGTCTTTTCAACTTTAGTGACTCCCTTGATTGGATTATTCCTTTTCCCTCCTCTTTTTTTTATGCAGGGAAACCCAATATCTCTTGTAATTGTCAAATCCATTTTCATGAGCATTATTGTAGGTGCTACAACCTTTTTAACATTATATTATTATCCAATTATGAAGACTAGAGAGAGACAGAGGAACATAAACACAAATCTTCCATTTGCAATCAATCATATGTCAGCTGTTTCGTCCAGCAGTGTTCCTCCAACTGCATTATTCAAGCTGATATCCTCATCGCATGAATATGGAGAGATTTGCATTGAATCTGAGAAGATCAACCAGTTCATAACAATATTTGGCTATGACCTGATCACTGCCATCAGATCAGTTGCAGAGACAACTCCAAGCAATGCTTTCAAAGAATTTCTTGAAGGGATCATATCAACAATTGAATCTGGAGGCAATCTCGATGAATATCTTAGTGATAAATCAAAGGAATCACTGCTTAACTATGAGATTGAAAGGCAGAAATACACAGAGACAATATCAGCCTTCTCTGATGTTTACACTGGAATATTGATTGCAGCCCCATTGTTTTTTGTAGCTGCACTCTCACTCATCAGCATATTAGGAGGTGAAATAGGCGGAGTTTCAGTAGACATGATAATCGGGATGGGCACCTATATTGTAATACCTCTGTTAAATATAATATTCATTGTATTTTTGGAGGTGTCTCAGCCTGAGTCATAGTTTTTGATATCAGGGTATAGTCCAATAAATTGTCCAATAAAGAAAGAGGATCTAAATAAGGATTAAGAAAATCAGACAGGATCAAAAAACATCACAAATCATAAACAAGAAAAGAGAATAACATCACAAACCATAAACAAGAAAAAAGAATAAGATGGCAATAAGAACAAAATTAAGGCATATGGTAGCAATTTTCATAGCTTTCATCCTAATATTTGTTGATATAAAATTTTTTATGAATACTATTTGGTGGGTTCCCCTCCTTGCAATCTCTATCACTTTAGCATGGCTCCAGTATTGGATTGATTTTTTCAAGGAGAACAACAAGCAGAGGCAGATTGCAGACAGGTTCCCTGAGTTTGTCAGGAACTTGGTAGGTGTTGTCAAGTCAGGTATGCCTATAGCTAAGGCAATCCAGCATGTCTCAGATACAGACTATGGCTCCCTCACCCCTTATATCAAAAAATTGTCATATAAGGTGGAATGGGGCATACCAGTCCATAAGGCTCTTTTGAGTTTTGCAGAATCTACTGAGAACAATATCATAAAAAGGGCAATCTCTACAGTGATAGAAGCAGAGTTATCTGGAGGGAATCTTGAGGATGTACTGGACTCAATCACAGATTCATTATTCTCAATTAAAAAGATCAAGGATAAGAGAAAAGCTTCCATGCATAGTCAAATAGTCCAGAATTATATTATATTCTTTGTTTTCTTAGGAGTGATGATAGTGATCCAGAACATGCTTATCCCTTATATTCTTGAACTGCAGCAAGGAACTTCAATTACTGGAGAGGGATTGACAGCTACACAAGGCTCTAGTCTTGCTCAGGAGGTGGATATCAATTATGGGTCTGTCTCAGGATTTGTGGTTTCAATGAGTTCTTGGTTTGTCAGCATTCATGGCATTTTCCTCATGTTAGCCTTGATTCAAGGCCTGTTTGCAGGGCTTGTGATTGGAAAGCTCAGCGAGGGAGCAATGAAGCTAGGTGCCAAGCATAGTCTTATTCTTATGTCAGCTGCATTCTTTGCCATGACCTTTGCCCAGGGATTATCATGATAAAAGAAAGAGAGAAACAAGGAAAGAATCATAGAAAGAAACAAAGAGGACTAATTGGCCTTTTTATTTTAATCCTTGTCCTGCTCATAATAAATATATTCTCTATATTCTCCATAAATAATCCTGATATTGAGCTATTTAAGAAAATGATTGGTGTTATGATTATTGCAGTTATACTCTATAAGCTCAATCTTGCATTGATTTTATTTGGAGGGAAGAATGAGGATATAATCACAAAGCATTTCTTTGGTGTGAATAAGAAGGACATTGACATCCTTATCCTGTTCAGTTATTTTTCTCTTTTTCTTAAGGATATAATTTATTTTTTTACAATTCCTCTGAAAGATTTTAACCTAACAAGGCCTTTCATAGAATTCATCTTCAATAACCGTTATCTGATACAGCAGATTTCATTTATTGCAGGTGGATTATCAGTGATAATCATTTCATTGTACTTAGCTGTATACTGTAAAATAGACAAAGACAGTTTCCTGTCATTAATTCACAAAAAAGGAATAAAAAATGATAATGGATTCAATAATAAGAATGAGATCAATAGGAATAAGGTAAATAAAAACAAGGTAAATAAAAACAAGAATAACAATCAAAATATCGATCTCACCAGTATTGTCAAGAGATTCTTCTCTATTTATTTTATCCTAATTGCCTTTTTCCTGATTGTATTTAATTTTATTATGAAATGGCTTGTAATCCTTATTGAGATCCCATTACTTTTGACTTTAGTCTCATTATTCTCAATAATAATGCTATTTTATCATTTATTAATATATAAATATAAGATAAAAGTGAACAAATCTGCTAAAAAGAATATGTTAGCTAGATTCATATTTAATCTGTTCTTTAATCTGTCAGTCCATATCAAGGATTTTTTCAACCAGCTTGTCTCTCTTTTCAAGGACAAGAGGAGATTGCACCTTGCCATTAGTATCTTGATACTAGTCCACATATTTACAGATATGATAATTTTCATAATACCATATACGGCTGGTTCTGCTGATATCCTTTACTTTAACTCACTTGATCCTGAGACGCATCAGCCTCTCGCCAACCTTTTTATTGAGGACATTTCAGATTTTGCAGGCAATAACCTTGATACTATCTCAATTATTGCCGGATATCTGTTCAATATTTATGCCTTGTTGATCCTGGTCTTGAGCCCATTTATTTTATGGTATAAATTATTTAAAAAAAGGAATCTTTCAATAAACCCCCTTGTCCTAAGCCTTTTTTTAGCATCCCTATTTGTGCTGGTCCTTAATCCAATCTTCAGTATTGGATTCTTTGATATCAACAACGGCATTGTTGGAGTTGATCTCATGACAAATAACATTGCTGACAATGGTTCAATAGATCTTCCTCTCACAATCATTCTGGCTTTATTGATATGCACTTCTGTCTATTTCCTCTTGAAGAACAGGACTATTGATAAGACAATGATTGGAGTCTCCTTGTTTATAATTGACTTTGTCATTGGACTGTACATCTTTTTTTATTTTAGCAGTGTCATTGCTGTATTCCCAAGGACTTTCTTTTTATTGTTCTCGCAGGGAAATTATTGGAATTATTTTATTTCTTTCCATTTCCTGTTGTTCCTCATCATCCTGCTGATATTTTACCTATCATCATATTTTTTATATATTTATGAGACATCCCTGGAATACAAGCATATCCATCTTAAGAATATATGATTTATCCTGTTATGACTTTTTTCCTTCTAAAAAAATATTTCAATATTTTCAACAAGTTTTAAATATAGAATAAAACTATGCTCTTCTATGGGCCTATGGTGTAATGGACAGCACAAGCGGCTTCGGCTCAAGCTTTCAAGACTCAAGCTTTCAAAAGTTTGGGAAGATACCGCTTAATCGGGGTTCGAATAGGTTAATAAAGTATTAAAGATCTTCGGAAGTCCCCGTAGGCCCATTATTTTTTCTTAAAGATCTAAATCGATTAAAGAATAGATTAATAACTGATGATCTAATTAATAATTAAAAGAGTCTAATGATTAAATTATGAAAAAAATATAAGATTTTAATATTTAGGGATCCATCCATCGCAGCAAGGCTCTTTTTTCCAATGCCACACCTTATATCCATCTTCAGGGCAGGAATTGCTCTTCTTGTAATAATAGGTTTTTGGCCCTGGATTATCATCACAATCTGCCTTGGTCGAATAATGTATTGTCTTAAACCTCTCTGATTGCGGACAGTCCTTGTTCTTTTTCCAATAGACTACTTCATCATCTTCCTCTTGAGGGCAAGTCTTGGATTTCTTGTAATACACAGTCTCATAATCATCTTCTTCTGGGCATTCTGCAGTTTTCTTGTAATGTGCGGCCTTAAATCCTGGACATTCCCTGACCACTTGGACCTCATCAGCCATTCTTGGCTCAACTTTATACTGGTACTTTCCATCTGTCCATCCAGTCTTCACCCAGCTGGCAGAAACTGATAATGCTGAGAAAGCTCCAATAACAAGAATCATAGCTAATAACAGATATATTTTTTTCATAAATATCCCCTCGTTTAATATATTTTAACCCTATTCCTGATTTATCTTAATTTCAGTGGTTATGAGAATTATATAAAAGCATTTATATCCTGCATTAAATCTTAGTCATTAATCATATTCTATTATATGATTCTGTCCTATGTAAATATGTGTATTTAACCAAAAAAGCTGTCTAATTTGCTTTGGTCCTCTGATAATATGTCATCTTTTGTAATGCCAAGCACTGCAAATATCTTTTCAACACCTGGAATGACCTGATGATCAACATAATAGTCTGGATCATAATCTTCTTGGCTTATTTCATCAGGAAGCCTTGCCTTTTCTCTTATTTTACCTGATCCTCTGACTATCACATATTTTATTGGAGAACCAGATCTAACTTGAATGCCTTTTTCAATCATCTTTTTGGCAATTGCCACATGAGGGCCAATTGAAGCGTACTCGCTCACATCTTTGGAAAGCTGTGTCGATATTGTCACTTTTCCAATTGGGACCTTGTGGTCTCTTAGATCATTTATTTTTTCTTTCAGGTAATCCAATGCCTTTTTCTTGTCATTTTCTTTCAAGATTATCTTCAGGACATTCTCCTGGATCTCTTTCCCGATGATTGAATAATTCCTTCTAACTGTCTCAAATCCTTTGATGATTATCTTGTCCTTCTTGTCAATCAGTGCATATCTTTTTTTTGCTCCAGCATCGCCTTCTTTGGCTCCTACAAATATCCCTGAAGGATAAAACCCTTCAAATTCTAGTTCCATTATCCCTGGCAGCTGGCTGTTCACTGTTTCAATAAATTTCTTGGCATCCTTTTCACTCTTCTCATTCAGGTCAAGAAATACACTGTCTGTATCTGAATATATCACTTTAAATCCTGCCTTCTCAGCTTTTTTGATGACTTCTTTGATATGATATCTCCCGAATGCTGTCACAGCCCTTGCGCATTCAATCGAGTACCATCTTGCCATTGCAAACCCAAGATATCCATAGAATGAGTTTGCTAGCATCTTCAGGCTCTGCTCTCTTGCCTTTAGCAGCACGTTCTCTTCCTTATCAGATAGTATCTCTTTTACCCTTCTTCTCCTTGTTATTATGTCCTCGATCAGGGCTGATAAGAACCCTCTCTTCCTGGTGCAGAACCAGTATTTTTTGTTTTTCTCATCAGTTATTGTATTTTCAGAGTCCTGGCAGCAGCCGCAGTTGAATGTGTTTATGTCAATGTTATGGCTTGATATGATTGTCGGATACAGGCTTCTGAAATCAAATATCACAATATCCTTGTAAAATCCTGGTTTTGGCTCAAACACAAATGCCCCTGTGAATGTCTGTCTTCTTCTTTGGCTCAATTCAATATGGTTGGGCTTGTTCGGCGCAATCTCATTGTTAAGAAATGCCTGCCTTAGCAGATACCACTCCACTAATTGCGAGAATGACAATCTGCTGATTGTGAAAGGCGCCTGCCCTACAATCTTTATCATCTCAATTATGTGAGGATATATTTTCTCCAATAATCTAAATACCAGATAAGCGTCATGAAGATTATATTTGCAGAACTCCTCCAATTCATGGTATTTGTTGCTGTCCCAGAACTCAAAAAGATTTTTTAGGTCAATATCCTTTTTTCCCTCCCCTAATAGTTCTGTTGCAACTGATTCAAGTGAAAAGCTGGTCATGTTCATGGATCTTCCGATAGTTCTTCTGATGAATCTCATCGCATCGATGTGCACTATGCCGTTTATCTGAGCGCTTATGTTTCCTTTTCTGTCAATATTGATCTCTGTGCTATCAAGGCCAATGTCTAATTTTATCTTGTATTTATTTGCCCTGTCCTGAAGATATGGAAAATCAAATCCATCTGAATAATATCCTGTGATCACATCTGGCTTGTATGCCTCAACAATGTCCACAAATCTCTGGATCAGCTCTGCCTCGCTCTTCACAACCTCTATCTGAATATCCTTTGATATGACTGGTTTCCAGGTAATCACCTTTTTCATGTCATTTGCATAGAATGCCAGCATTATTATCGGATTCTTTCCTGTGTCAATCACATTGTCTGGATTATAGGTTTCAATGTCAAAAGCAAGCACTCTCAAGTCTTTGAGGGAATCATCGCTGATCTGGTTTATTGTGTCTGCCCTGAACACAGGGACTTTCATGTTATGGTTTGTAAATTCGCCTTCTGCCTCTGTCAATGTCATGGGTATTATCTTCCTGTCAATCAAGTATCTTCTTGCAAAGAGTATGTCATATTCAAACACTTCCTCTACCATATCCCATTCTTGTATGACCTTCTTGATCCCTGGTACATGTCTTGGCATTTGTGTGACAACTTTCAATACAGTGACCTCTTTCCCAAACAGTCTTTTTTTGACTTCCTCAACTCTCAGCGCTCTTATTATCTCTCCTCTTTCCTCTTCAAGCTGGATCTTCTTGATCTTCTCGCTTACAACATTGATGTCTTTTGGCAGGACATAGAAGTAGGGCTCAAAATTATGGTCAAGTACGCATATTTTTTTTCCATCCAATGTTTTTGAGAACAATAAGATGACTGGCCTGCCATCTATTATTTTGTAAGTCACATCTAATGGATAGAACTGTATTTTCTCCCCCATAAAACAACAGTAAGTGAGTATATTTTATAAAGGTTGTGACAAGAGTATAAGAAATTTGAAGGTGTCATTTAATTTTTAATTTTTCTTGAAAACAAGTTTTTAAAAGACCTTTTTAGGATTATTTTATTTTGGGCTTTTTTAAATGTAATTTCAAAAAAATCAAAGATACCATCAATGCCTAAAACAATATCTTCCTCTTCCTTATCTTCCTTTTTTGCTAATACTATTAAAATTGGGACATTTGGAACTAAAGAACCACCAGTCATAGACTGGTGGGATTCATTAAATCCACAACTACATTATGATAGGACTGGTGGTTCTTAGTGCTCAGAATGCTCAGAAATTTTTTTAAAAAATTTCTGGCATGCCAAAAATGCTCTGCATTTTTGCGCATTTTCCAGATTATGCAGGCAGAATCATGCAAAGCTTGCCACCAGTCAAAGACTGGATGGAAAATTCTGACATTTTAATGGATTGCCTTTGCTCTTTCCCAAGAAAATTAATTGTGGATGAACTTTGTATTACATCATTTGCTTCACGAAATGCATATAGTTTTACCTTATTTCCACTAATATTCAAACCTATAGCTCGAGCAATACCCTCAGGGATGACTGTTGTATCGCATCCACTATCAATAAGTGCAGGTATAATTATTGAGTCATCAGGCCCGATTAATTCAACAAGAATTCTAGGTCTAGTAGCATAATTACCACTTCCAATTTTTTCCTTTTTAAATCGATAAGTTAATGTCATAAGAATAATCAGAGAATTGATAATTTTTCTTTAATTTTAGTGATAAATGGTTTTTTATTAGGATATTTTTCTTTAGTTTTTTTAATTACTATATTTACATTATCTCCGCTAGCTACAACTTTTTTATCTATAATGGCCAGCCATTTACCAGAATAATCTTTAAAGTCATTTTTCAGGAACCATTCATAGTTAGCATAACTTTCCATCATATTAAATACGTATAAAATAGGTTATTATTTAAATATTTCCAAAAAAACGGGGTTGTCGTAAAATAGTTAAAGTTGCTATCTTGTAATTAGGGTATTTTGGGGGTGGTGGAGGACCCCACCATGACCGCCCATAAATACCCTAACAAGAAGAAAAGAAAGGGATATTGGAAGGTATATGATAGAGCAAGAATAAAAGATTTTCGCAAAGTTTGGGATTTTGCTCTTGAAATTGTTCAAGAGCAAGGTTGTCCTTTTGTAAAAAAGGACAATCGTGGAAGGAAACCTAAGTTTTATAGGGATTATTATCCTGCTTTATCTGTCATACTACTGTTAAAAAATGGAAGAAAAATTTTTATTCTATATCTGATATTGGGAATCATTTTCTCCATATTTGGAGGTATATTGGCTCTAATGGGAATGGGAGAAGTATTAGACATATGGATTAGCGCGTCTAGTCTCTAGTTCTATTTAAGTAAATCGCCGAGCATTAATTGCATATATCAGCGATTATATTCAATAAATTTGGAGTCCTATAGAAAGGAGAAGAGGGCAGTTTTCCTCATCAATTAATTACATTAACAATTAAGTGTTTCTTGTCAGGCACAGAAACATAAACATCTTCCCCACCCTTAAGATTTAAGCTTCTTGCAACATCTCTGTTAATGTACATTCCTAATCTATCATGGGAAAGTTTTATTATCTTTTGTTTTATTGCTAATGGCGTTTCTTTAAGCTTAATTTCATTTATTGCCTTATTTATTGATTTTTCCTCAAAATCAAAATATCCACATTCAGAGCATTGATAGCTAGTTACAGGACTATCTGCATCTTGGATCTTAACTTTAACTTTCTTCATCTTTCCGTTGCATTTTGGACATTTTTCCATATCAATCACCTTATTTTCTTTTAACATTTATCACATATAGGATTTTATCTTTAAGCTCACATAAAATGTAAAATTTATCATCTTCAATCTCAATTTTATCTCCTTTCTTGCGTTTGTTTTTGATAATATATATCAATCTGATAACTTCATTCCAAGCTAATGTTCCTTTATGATAAAGCTCAAAATGTTCGCTTCTTCTGATTTCTTCCCAATGCATAAAATCATCTCTTTTTGACTATAATCTAATAGTCATAATTACTATATAAAACTTTCTTTTTTTTCGGAAAACTGCCCTTTACTTCTTTAACTTAATGTATCGCTAATGCTCTGTGAGGACTCCAAACTTACTCTTCGGTTTTATTTCGTAAAACTTCGTACTTCCATCCCTGAACCTCGCACCCAGAAAAAACTAAAGTTTTTTCGGGCTCGGTTCGGGGGAAGGGGTAACTAACATAATTATATTCAATTCACTTCGTGAACTTCTCGCTTGAAGCTCGACCTCAGAAGAGGGAATATGACCTACTCCCCCACCTAAAGGTAGGGGTATCTATGGGAGTAGGTCGACCAGAAATGGCTACATCTCCAACCTTAAGGTTGGAGTATTGCCATTTCTGAGTATAACATGATTAAACTCAATAAAAAAATCGGCTAAATAGAAAGGGGCAAAAACAATTATTGCTGTCTTAATAGTTGTAAAACCTTCTCAAATTCTCTTGCTTGAATAATTGCATCTTCAAGAGCATTATGTGGCAAATCTTCTCCTCTAATATTCAATTGTGCTGTATGGGTATTAATATCTCTCATTACTCCGCGATACATAGAATTAATATCTTCCCCACTATGACCAAAAGGATTTTCACCTTCATAAAAATTATCAAAATACCATGATGTAAACATTCCATCAAATTTTATAGGAGCTGCCGCTTCAACAGGTTTAAATCCTTTTGTAACTTCTCTAACCCATACAGCATATTCTTCCATTACTTTTTCAGGAGCATCTCCCCTTTCATAAAGAACATCTAAAATTTTATGAGGATTAAACCTCTCACTTTCAGGATTAAATTCATCGTTCTTCAAATCATCTAAACATCTCAATCCCTTTGCACTTACCTGCATAGCTGGAACGATTAAATTTCTACTTATCGGTTTAATCTCTCTATAAAACTGAGTGGATGTATCTCCAACTACACATGCTCCTAAAGATAACATGGAATATTTGCCAGGTGTTGGACCTGAAGCTTCAATATCAAATGAAATGTATTTTTTCTCCATGTAATTTGAGAATATTTACTATATTTAAAAGGTTTCTATTGTTTTTGCCCCTCAATTCTTTTAACTAATGGTGCTTCGTAAGAAAAGAAGATTGCATGCAGATAAAGGATATGACTCAGAAGACAATATCAGAAAATGCCTAGAACTAGGACTAACACCCAATATTGTAGAACGTGACAATAACTCAAGCAGCATACTAAGAAGCATATACAGAAAAGAAATCTACGACGACAAAGCCAGAAAACAAAACAGAGGACTAGTAGAAGGAGTATTTGGAGGCACAACAACAGACACAGACAACAAAACACGCTACATAAAAGACAAATGCAGAAAAACACACCTAACACTAGTCGCACTCAGACACCAAATACGAACATACTTCAGAGCTTTGGAAATCAAAGCTCTGAAAATAATAATCTTATTCTAAGACAACCCCTTAAATATAAAAAGATATTTATATAACCAAAATAATTATAGATTAAGTATGAGGTGATCTGATGACAACAAAGCATAAGGGCCAGAGGGTTGGCGTGTTCGTGGATGTTCAAAATGTGTATTATTCTGCAAAAGTGATGTATAATTCAAAGGTTAATTTTGATGAGGTTCTCAAGGAGGCTGTAAAAGGAAGGATTCTCGTGAGAGCTATTGCTTATGCAGTCAAGTCTGAATTCATTGATGAGAAGACTTTTTTTAATGTCCTTGAAAAGATTGGATTTGAAGTGAAGAAAAAAGACCTTCAGATATTCTATGGAGGCCATAAAAAGGCTGACTGGGATGTAGGCATTGCTGTTGACGCCATTGAGTTGGCTCCTAAGCTTGATGTTGTTGTCCTTGTCTCTGGAGACGGCGATTATGTCCCTTTGGTAGAGCACCTCACAAAAGCTATGGGGTGCAGGGTTGAGGGGATTGCTTTTGGAAAGTCTGCTTCCACAAAGCTTAAAGAGGCTGTTTTTGAGTTCACTGACCTTGATGTCAATAAGAACAAGTTTTTGATCAAGAACTATCCTAAACAGTTTAAAAGAAAACCTGATCATCAGGTAGCTTAATTTTTTATAATGCATTTTATAAAATCGTAGGCAGAATACCCCCAACTTTAGTTGTGGGATGAATGCCGTGCCTCTATCCTGATTTTTCTGCAAGAGGCATATTCTACTTTCTCATCTTGAGAAACCTGTTGATTTCCTTTGTTGAAATCTGATTAAAGAATTCATTCTCAAATTCTTTGATTATCTCTTTTCTTAATCTATATGTTTCTGCGTTTTTTGCATATGCTGTCCACCCTTCAAAAGAAGCATAAACATAATCATAATCAATCCTATTTTCTTTGTACTCTTTTTTTAATATCTTAAGATTATGCTCCATCTTTCTAAGATTAGACTTTTTCAATAACTTATGATAATAAAATATTCTGAACCCAAGAAAAGTTATCCTGTTTCCAAGAGTGATTATCTTGGACTTATCAGGATGAAGTTCAATATCAAGTTCTTTGTTCAAGAATTGATTTATCCTCTCTTTGTACATAGTTAGAATATTTTTATCAGAATGCGATATTACAAAATCATCCACATACCTGATATAATATTGTGCTTTTAACTTATGCTTCACAAACTGGTCCAATTCGTTGAGATAGACGTTTGCAAAAAACTGGCTTGTCAAGTTGCCAAGAGGCATGCTTTTTCCATTGCAATTTAAAGAGTAATTCGATAGAATTCTTTTTATGAGCCATATAACTCTCTCGTCTGTAATCTTTTTTCTGATGATATCTATCAATATGTTATGATTAACATTATCAAAATAATGCTTAATGTCTGCCTTAAGGACATAACAAGGAAGAGTATTGTTCTTTGATGCTTTTCTTTTGAAGAAATCAAATCGTTCTATAGCTTTAAGTGCGCCTTTCCCTATTCTGTTTGCATAAGAATCATAAATAAACCTTTTTTCAAAAACAGGTTCAAATACATTACATAACGCATGATGCACTATCCTATCGCGAAAATCAGACTTGCTGATGCGCCTTGTTTTCAGATCCCTCAATATGAAAGTCTCTAAGAGTTTTGGTTTATAGGTATGGAACAGAAGTTCTGATCTCAAGTTAAGCAGATTTTCTTCAAGATTTTTCTCAAAATCAGTAACATACAGTTTTTGTGTCTTTCCTTTACGCGCCCTCTTAAATGCCAATTCAAGATTGCTGTAAGAACAAATCTTCCCAAAGAAGTCATCAGGATTTTCCATCATAATTGCCTTAGGTGCTTGAGTTATTCGAACAAAACGGACATTGTTGTTGAGGTTGTTCCTGTCATTCGCATTGGAGTTGTTGTTGAGATTATTGACAGCAAGCGCCCGCAAATGTGTAGCCCTTTTATCTCAATGCCACTACCCCTTCACAGCATTAGGTGTCAGGGCTGTATTTTATAATCCCAAAATTAAGGACCATGATAAAAGGACGTGTAGCCCAAGCACTTTAACTACTCCCAAAACAGGAGTAGCTCAAGGCAAAAACATAAGAATAAGGAAATAATATAAAACTTGCGAAAAAAAACGTCACGCGCCTACGGCGCGACTTACTTTGGGCTACCCCGAACAAAACGGACA
>JAZDHV010000034.1:0-9277 GCA_043805595.1 Candidatus Woesearchaeota archaeon | reverse complement strand
CATATTAATGGATTGGCAAATTTTTGTTATTTAGGAATTCGAGATTGATGTAATTCGAATCGAATTCTGACTTGATTCTATCATTTTTTAATCTCATTATTTATTAATAATTTCATTTGAATCTTATTTTGGTGGAGCGGAGGGAGCCTCCTCTCCTATATCTCTTCCTGTATTTCTTCTTTTTTCTCTCTTGTGGGAATGTTTCCTGGGATTTTGGCATTTTGTTTTCCTTCTGATATCCTTAATTAAGTTTTAGCAATACTCCACATGACGTTAAAGTAAGCATGAAATGCTTTGCTGACATCCTTGTTCTTGATGACAATCAAAATTGGAATATCACCTACCCATATCCTTATTGCAATCCTCTCACCCCACATCAATGTTGATAGAGGATTCTCATATTGTTTTGGCAAATATCTTGCCTCTGTCAATGGCAGTTTCTTGTTATGAACATAATGTTTTTTTGTTGAAATCACCCATCTTTTTATGTTTGCAGCTGCCCTTCTCTTATTGAAGTTTGCATAGAAATGAGGCATGATCACTCTTGATTTTCCAACCAGTCCAAGGACAAAATAATTATCTTTAGCTTCCCTTATCACCATGTTCAGGACTGTCTTGAAGCCTTCCAATCCCTCATATACCTCTATCTCAGGCATCTCTGTCTCAGATTTGTGCTGGTTCATTAGGCCTGGAATTATTTTTAACAGTGCTTCCTCCTGGTTTTTCAAATCATCCTTCTTAACATTAAGATAATGGACCAATTTATCAGGAGGCGCAGCCTTGAATAATTTTAGCCTGTTGATGATAATATAGTTTACAAGGCCTTTCTTTATCAAAGATTCTAGCACTGAATAAGTCATAGGCCTGTTAAGATTAAGGTCTTTTGCCACTTTTCCTGCCTTTGTCTGTCCATTCTCCAGCAAGTATTGGTATACAGATATCTCATGATCTGTCAATCCTATATTTCTTAATATTTCCAGCATTTTGTATATTAAAATATGTTATTGTTTATAAATATGTTGTTTTTTATACAAACAACAAACATTTAAATATAAGTGCCATTTACTAGTAGTAAATTATATAAATTCAGAGACTTAAACGAGGGAATATAAAATGGAATTGAGATTTAAACCAGTGACTCCAAGGGAGCTTAGAAACAGAATACAGAGATTTAGGGCAATGCAATATCAAGATGTTCCTTCAGATCTTCCATTTCTGCCAATGATGGCTCTTGACACTTATGGAACATTAGTTGATATTGATGCAAGATTGCTAAATGAATCATTATTTGATTTTTTGGCTGAAAAAGGTGATGATATCAATGTTAGTCCTGCTGAATTAGAAAAATTTAAACAAACTTATGCAGAAAATCCAAAAGACCCTGATTATATTCTAAGAACAGATCCATTAAAGGCGCAAATGGTAAGGGATGGATACTTTCAAGCTGAGTTTTTCCCAGATGCTCTTGATTTTTTTGCAAGGGCATTAGAGCATGGATATGCATTATCAACTGCAACAAAAGGAGGGCCTGAGCTGTTTTCTGCATTTTATGACCAAAAATTGCCTGAAGAATTAAGATTTTATGGCAGGACCTTTCATACTTACAGGGATTTTATTGATCTAATGGTGAGTTCTTCACAACAGACAGTTAGAGACAAGACTGATCCAGCCTGCTATGATGAATTGGCCAGGACAGCAAGGGACATGGGTTATCAGGTACTGAGTTATACAAGTGATGATGCTAAAGAAGCTGATGCAGCAGACAGATGTCATGAAAATATATTAGGGATACATATTCCTGTGGATGGCCATCAATGCCAAGCTGGACAAGTCAGCAGAGTCGGAAATCTAGTGACAACAGATTCACTTGTAGAGGCTGTTGAACTGACAGATTTAAGATATCACAGCTTAGTATGGGAAGTTAACAATATAGAAGAGTTTTAACAATGAAAGAAGTGAGCAAATTGATATTCAAGAAAGAATCCTTATTCGAACAGCCAGAGAAATGGAAGTTCCTAATCAGCAGGGGGCAGCATCCACCCTTGCTTATGCAGATACTTACCAAAGGTTATAATTATTATACAAAGCCTGTGCTTGAATTTGATTTTGTGTTCAAGAACCACATAAGGGTTGATGGCAACAGCTATCTGCTGAAAAAAGAATGGGAAGAGTATGTCAAAAATATAAGAAAAAAACAAAGGAAGAATAAATATTACCTTCTTCACCAGGCACAAAAATATTATGAGATCATTGAAGAGCTTGAAATAAAGGCATTTGAACTGATCAATTCTGACTACAAAAGGATGTCAAATGGACAGATGAAGACGCTCTTGTTTGATTTTTTTGAGACACTGTCAAGATCATGGGCCTATACATATTTCCCATGGGCTGTTGAAGAGATCTTAAAAGAGGATATCATCAGGGAGCTGAAAAAAATTCCTGGAACAGACATTGATGAGACCTATTCAAAGATATCAAAGATCTCAAAAGAGACATATGCAATACAGGAGAAAAAGGCATTCTTGAGACTGGCAATGGGAAATCAGGATATAGAATTATTGAAAAAGCATGTGGATGAATACAGCTGGATTGGATTTTATTTTTTCTTTGAAAAGTCTTTCACATTAAAAGACCTTAGACAAAGGCTGGATTCAGTAAAAAACCCAAAACAAATGCTTGATGAAATCGAAAAGAAGCGAGTGCATAATTACAATGAGTTTAAAAAAATAATTAATGAAAATCATATTAACGGCGATTTATTGCATAACATTCTTCTTTTGAGGGAATATATATTTTTAAGGACATACAGAACTGAGAGAAAGGCATATGCCCATTCTGTCATAAAGCCATTCATTTCTGAGATTGCCCAAAGATTGGGAATAAGCTATGATGATCTGATATTCCTAACAGTTAATGAAATCAATACAGAAGAGTTTAGCAAAAAGATGATAGAACAGAGAAAGAAAGATTTCATCTGGGTGCTTGACAATGGAGAGATGAAGATTGTAATGGGTCCAGAGATGGAGAAATTGAGAGATTCATTCAGGGAAAATGTGGATTTGAGTGTTGAAATGATTAAAGGAACAGTTGCAAACAAAGGGTTTGCAAAAGGTCATGTAAAAATAATAAATTCACAATATGACAGGGAAAGCATAAAAAATTTTGAAAAAGGAGAGATATTGGTTGCATCTATGACAACCCCTGATTTTATCAATGCAATCAACAAGGCATCTGCAATTGTCACAAATGAAGGAGGCATACTTTGCCATGCAGCGATTGTAGCGAGAGAGATGAATATCCCATGCGTGATTGGCACAAAGGTTGCTACTAAAGTTCTTAAAGACGGGGATTTTGTTGAAGTTGATGCTGATAATGGGATTGTAAGGAAAATAAAATAATTTTGTTATATCATTAATTAATCTATAAATATTATTACATTAAAGTAGTAAATTAACACAACATTTATAAACTGACAATTATTCTTAAAGGTAAAATGGCTTTAGTTCAACAAGCAAGATTAATTCTATCTGAGAAAGAAGTACCTATTAATGCTAAAGTTCATCTTTATATGGGTGATCTTAAAACACCTGAAAAAGAAGATGGTGAACCAATGGTTTTCATTGCAAGAATAGGTGGAATTCCTCCACATAAAAAATTGTACCATATTAAAGATGGTCAAATAATTGCTGGATTAGAAGGTTTTGTTGAATCAGCTGATTTCTCTCCATTTGAGGTTTATACAGCTGAAGATGCTCCAGCTAATAATGAATATGCTGTTTTTCAAAATGAATCAAGAAGGATTATACAACACTATCATGATGATAATAAATATCCTCAAAAAGTAACAAAAGGAAATGATGAATTAGTATATGATTCAACATTCTTCCCTTTTGAGTCTTCATTAGGCGGAATACCTATGTTTGAAGCCCAATTAAGAATGTATGACAGTGCAGATGATGCTAAATTAAAAAAAAGAGTTATGTCTTATTCACAACAAATTCGTGATTGTCAAGAGATGGCACAAGATAAAAGATACTCTGGTGTTGTAAAACTCTCTGACAAAGGCATTCAGGAAGCTGAAGCTAAGATATTTGAGATCTTAGAGGTTCTATCAAGGAGGCATAGCAGAAATCCAGGTGAGTTAATTGAAATCCTTCAAGAGCTTAAGAGTCCTTATTTAAGGCAAGCTGATTTAGAACCTGATTGTCAATTAGTACTTTTACACAATTTTGGTATTGATTAAGAAAATTATCCTTTATTCTTTATCTCTTCAAGCAACTTATTCAGGAAAGTGTCAACTTTTTCTGCTCCAAGCACCTTGTTGTCCCTTGTCCTTATGTTGATTGTCTTGCTCTCTACCTCTCTCTCACCAATCACGCAAATATAATTTATTTTCTGGACTTGTGCCTCCCTTATTTTGTAGTTCAAGGACTCTGATCTTTTGTCGAGCTCAACCCGAATCCCTTTGGATTCGAGCTCTTCCTTAACCTGTTCAGCAAATTCATTGAACCTGTCAGCGATTGTGACTAACCTGACCTGGATAGGGCTAAGCCATAATGGGAATTTGCCTGCATAATGCTCAATCATGATTCCAATGAATCTCTCAAGGCTTCCAAGAATAGCTCGATGTATCATAACTGCCTCATGTTTTTTCCCATCTGAACCTTCATAAAGATTCTTGAATCTATTTGGAAGATTAAAATCAAGCTGGCAGGTTGGGCACTGCCACTTTCTACCTAAAGCATCTTCAATGTCAATATCAATCTTTGGGCCGTAGAATGCTCCTTCTCCCTCTTTTACTTCATATTCTACCTTTGCTTTTTTAAGCGCTTCTTTGAGAAGCTCTTCTGACTTATCCCATACATCTTTTGTGCCAAGAGCTTTTTCAGGACGAGTGGAAAGATAATACTTTAATTTAAAATTAAACACTTTAGTCCATACATATTCGATAAAATCCAGAACACCAAGAACCTCTTCCTCTATCTGGTCAAACCTGCAGAAAATGTGACCATCATCCTGGGCGAATTTTCTCACTCTGAACATGCCTGCAAGTGTCCCTGATAATTCATTCCTATGCAGGTTGCAGAAATCTGCTATCCTAACTGGAAGCTGCCTATAACTTTTTATCTTTCTGTTGTATATAAGGCAGTGAGATGGACAGTTCATAGGCTTCAATGAATGTTCCTGGCCTTCAATATTTATTATGAACATATCTTCTTTGTAATGCTCCCAATGACCTGATATTTCCCAAAGCTTTTTGTTATAGAGCTGTGGGGTTATAACTTCCTCATATCCCCTTTTCCTGTATTCATCCCTGATAAAATCTATCAAAATATTATAGATTATTGCTCCTTTATTCAGGTAGAATGGAGCTCCAGGAGAATACTCATGGAAATAAATCAGGTCTAGATCGCTTCCGAGCTTCCTATGATCACGTTTTTCAGCCTCTTCAAGCATGATTAGATAATTCTGCAGATCTTTTTTGTCAAAAAAACTGATGCCATAAACCCTCTGAAGCTGCTTGTTATATGCATCCCCTCTCCAGTATGCTCCAGCCACTTTTGTAAGCTTGAATGCAGATATCTTTTTTGTTGA
This sequence comes from Candidatus Woesearchaeota archaeon, assembly GCA_043805595.1. Classification (GTDB taxonomy): domain Archaea; phylum Nanobdellota; class Nanobdellia; order Woesearchaeales; family JAGVYU01; genus JAZDHV01. The sequence continues at coordinate 3,682 of JAZDHV010000034.1, read as the reverse complement.
AGGAACATGAGGCCCTCTGCAGAGGTCAACAAAATCACCTTCCTCATAGATTGATACAGTCTTATCCTCTAATTCATCTATCATTTTCAATTTGTATGAATTATTCTTGAAGATCTCTTTTGCCTCATCTTTAGAGATGTCTTTTCTGACAAAAGCATTGTCCTGGTCGACAATCTTTCTCATCTCTGCCTCAATCTTTTCAAGGTCCTCAGGAGTAAAAGGATCCTCTTTGTCAAAATCATAATAGAATCCTTCTTCAACATTCGGACCGATTGTCGGCTTGACTTTTGGGAACAATCTCTTTACTGCATGAGCTAAAACATGAGCAGTCGAATGCCTGAATACATCAACCCCTTCCTTATCCTTAAAAGTGAGGATTTTGAGCTTGCCAGACTCATCAATAGGCTTGTTCAGGTCAATGACCTTGTCATTGATCTTTGCAGCCAGAGCTGGCTTTAAGAGGCCTGTGCCTATATCATTCTCAATAATCTCAAGAGCTGTAATCCCTGAATCAAAGGTCTTCTTGGATCCATCCAGGAATTCTATCGAAATCTTCTTGCTTTTAGGTTTTTTTTGATTTTTTCCTATTTTTGCTTTCTCATCTGATTTATCTGACATTTAACTCTCCTCCATAATACTAAATATTAATGATTTTATAAGTTTTATGATTTATATTAGTTACACTCATTAATCAAGCGATTCTTCCCTCAACAACAATGTTTTTCCCTTGATAATATCCAATCTGTCAATCTCTGAGACAGCTCTTTTTATCATAGACTCTTTTGCCTTATGAGTCATGAGCACAACAGGGACATTCTCTTTTTTTCCCTCTTTCTGATGGATAGAGAAGATGCTGATCCCATAATCTGCAAGAATCTTTGTTACTGCAGCAAGGACACCTGGCTTGTCCTCCACCATAAACCTCATATAATATTTTAGCTCAAGGTCATCAATTTTCCTTGTTTTGAAACTCTCATAATTGAAGTCCATTTCTCCTCTCCTAAATATGTCGATGATATCACTGACAACAGCTGAAGCAGTCGGAAGCTGGCCAGCACCTCTTCCATAATACATCTGCTCTTTCACATTCTCTCCATGGACCACTACAGCATTTATCTCATCATTAACTTTTGCCAAAAGATGGTCTTTTTTTATCAAAACAGGATGTACTCTCATCTCAATCATATCTTTTTCCCTTTTTGCGATCGCCAAGAGCTTTATCGCAAATCCCATGTCATCAGAGGCCTTTATGTCAACCAGCTTGATGCCTTCAATCCCTTCAACATAGATGTCATCAATATTAACATCTGTGTTGAAAGCGAGCCTTGAAACAACAACAAGTTTCTGTGCAGCATCTTTTCCACTTAAATCAAACCTTGGATCAGACTCTGCAAAACCAAGGTCTTGTGCCCTTTTCAGTGCCTTGTCATAGTCCATTTTTTCATTTGCCATCTTTGAGAGGATATAGTTTGTTGTCCCGTTCAGTATGCCAAATATTGAATTGATCCTGTCAGATACAAGAGAGACATCCAAGGCCTTTATTATAGGTATGCATCCGCCGACACTTGCCTCATAATTGACCTTGACATTATTCTCTTTTGCAAGCCTGAATATCTCATCACCATACTCAGCCATCAGAGCCTTATTTGCTGTCACAACGTGCTTCTTTTTCTTTAAAGCATTGAACACAATGTCTTTGGCATCTTTGACACCTCCGACCAGCTCAATCACAATATCAATATCCTCATTGTCAAGGATTTGTGATGGATCATTGCTAAAAAAATATCCTGATGTATTGATATATCTCTCTTTTTTAGGATCCCTTACAACAATATTCTTCAGGTCTATATCAATATCTGTCTTTTTTGCAATAAAATCTGCATTCCTCTCCAATATCTTGACCACTCCCTGGCCAATGTTTCCGCATCCGAACATCCCTATTCTTGCTTTTTTCATTTTATCAAAACCTCCATTTATTTTTTCAAGAATTATTGATTATGAATAATCTTTAAGTAAAATCAATATTAGGTTAAATCAAAATCAAATTGAAGTTAAGAAACAATGAGAGCCCTTAGGCTGTAGTTGTAGTTGTTGTGCAATTAAAAGTAGAATTGTCTGATTTAATACACAATCCTGAACTACAATCTTTTCTCATAAAAGAATAAGAATCATATTTAGTATATAAATTTTGTTAAAATGTCAGAATTGTATAAAAATCTTTCAGATTTTTAACACCCTAAAATGTCAGAAATTTTCCACCAATCTCTGACTGGTGACAATCTTTGATTGATTTAGCTTTCAGGAGTGAAAAATTCCTGAGCACTAAGAACCACCAGTCCTATCATAATGTAGTTGTGGATTTAATGAATCCCACCAGCCTATGACTGGTGGTTATTTAGTTTGTGATCTTTAAAGTTAAATTGAAAAAGTGAGATCATAAGTAATTGTTATAATGAGTTGGATAGGATTATTACAAAGATAATCAATTTCCAGAAACACGTCCTGGAACATAACCTAATCCACTTGCAGGATGAAATATTGCTCTTGCCCTTAATATTGCATCTTCAAAAGATGGTGTTTCTTTAGAACTAAGTGATATTTCTGCCCTTGGTGTAGCATCAGGCAATACAACAACTTCATCTTGGTATTGTAAATTAAGTTCTCCTAAAGGAATTCCTCTTGTATGTGAAAAATCCACTATAATATAATTTCTATGAGGTCCAGAATGAACAGGATTTACTGATCTTGTTTCCTCTGCATCAATTATTATACCGCATATTGATTGACCAAAGATTATTGGTTGGACAAATCTGCCAATCACACCTCTGTGACCATCTGAGATTGCATTTAAATAATCTACATCAAATACCCTTCCTTTTACTTCTTCTTGTGATTGTCTATTCATTTTGTGTTAATCCTCCTTATTTTATTAAGAATAATAATAAATAGGAAACTAGAATTAGTATTTAAAACTTTCTAATTTTACTACTTAATAATAATTACATAACTTGAAGGATTAGGCTTTACTCCCTTCATTCTTTGTGCTCATTATTTTTGCCATAAATTCCTTGTTTTTTGAGGCATTCTCAAAGTCTTCCCTAAACAGTTTCTTAATTATCAATAATTGTGTCATTTTCAGCTTTTGGATGTCTTTCTTAAATCCATTAATATCTGTCTTTAGCTCATTTATGAGCTCATAATTATGCTCAATATTGTCAATATTATCCTGCAGGATCTGGGGATAGTCAGTAATATCTGTAATCTTGGAATTAATGTCTTTTATCCATAAATCAATATTGTATTTGAATACTTCAAGCTCTTTTTGATCCATCAAATTCACCTCTTTTCTTGTATATTTTAAAATAAATATATTAAATAATACTCTTCCTACATTTAATATATTGGTATACAATATAGTATACTAGTACTATTTAAATATTTCTATCCTCTGGTATATAGTCTTTAATGTATGAATGTCAAAGTCGGCAATGACCACTAATCAATAGAATGGTAGCATGTTCGCTTCGCTCACCCTGCCGGCTTTGAGCATGCTCAGAAATATACCGACTTCCAAAAATGGATTATGGGCTATTGTCCACTGGTCATACAGGCCAATGGTATATTTCTGACATATTAACAAATAGAAACATTTATATATTAATTAGATATATAATAAGATATA
>JAZDHV010000033.1:0-16251 GCA_043805595.1 Candidatus Woesearchaeota archaeon | reverse complement strand
AATTTAATATAAACAATAAACAAATCATAAGATATGGCTGATCCATTTAATACAGGCGCATCACAAAGTACCCATAAAGAAAAGAAGCAATTAAATTTATTTGGACCAAAACCAAAAGAAGTGGCAATTGATCCAGAGGCTGTAAACAACCAATTGAACAATGTTAGCCTAAGATTAAGAGTTCTTGAAGAAAGGTATACAAATATCAGAAGAAAGACACAAGTGATAGAGCAAAATATGCTCAATGCCCACAAGCAGATAAAAGAAGAGATAAAAATGAATGGATCTGACATGACAGACATGAAAAGAGAGATTATTGACATAAAAAATAAGATAAGGCAGATAGTCCTAGAACTGAAGAATTGCGCATTAAAAGAAGATTTGAGTGTGCTCAGAAAATATGTTGAGATGTGGGAACCGATCAATTTTATCACCCAAAACCAGGCTGAAAAAATGATACAAGAGGCTATTGATGAACAATTGGGCAACAATAAAAAGATATAAATACTGAAGAATCTTAAAAGAGCCTAGCAGAAACATAAACTTTTTATAATATAATACAGAAATATAAAGAAATAAATCAAAAATTAAGAATTAAACCAAATATATAGGAATATATCAAACACAAGGTGTTATGAGTGGCTTTATTCAGGAACAAAAAAGATGAAATACCTCCAATGGGATCAGATGGTGGAATGCAGGGAGAGATGCCTCTGCCATATGAAATGGATCAGGATTCTATGGGCGACCTAAACAGCATTCCAATCGATTCAGTCTTGGCATTAAGACAGCAAGGCCTAACCAACAACCAAATAGTGCAAACCCTTCAAAGAGATGGATATACCTCTGACCAAATATTTGAGGCAATAAACCAGGCTGATATCAAAGGCAATGTTGAGTCTGTGCCTCAAGGACAGCTCGACCAGATGGCACCCTTAGACAATCCAATGCCTCAGCAATATGAGCAATATCCACAATATCCACAACAGCCACAAAGAGGATATCAGCAGCCAATGATGGGGTCAACAGACCAGATAGAAGAGATTGCAGAAGCTATCATAAGCGAGAAATGGGAGGAATTGTCCAGGAATATCTCTAAAATCGTTGAATGGAAAGACAAGACTGAGTCAAAAATAAACAAGATTGAGCAGTCAATAGAGGATTTAAGAGTAAGTTTTGACAAACTGCAATCAGCATTAGTGGGAAAAATCTCTGAATATGACAAGAACATAATCAATGTAGGGACAGAGATAAAGGCAATGGAAAAAGTATTCCAGAAGATACTGCCTACATTCACAGAAAATGTGAATGAACTGTCAAGGATGACAAGGAAGATCAAGAAGACTCCTTCTAAAAAGCAATAACTGTGTAATATCTCTATATATTTTAATCCCAATTAAGCAGGAAATATCCATCCTTTACAGAATGGGGGTGAATTGGATAAGTTTTTTCTATTCAAGAAATAAAATTGGTGATTTTACAGATTAATACTACTTTATAGTAGATATTAGACCAAAAGGTTTATAAAGAATTTCTTGTTCTTATTGGTAAAATGCAAGGTTTACAACTTAAAGAAGCTAGAACAAGAGACGGATTATTTATTGTTACTTACACTTATGTTCAAGGGCCTGCAGATGTTCAGGATTTAGCATTTGCTGCTGCTGGTCTTGATACGATTTCTCCGGCAGTAAAAGGCATGCTTATGGCAGGTGTTGATGATAATATTTTCACACCTTATAGCAGGACTGACATTGATGTTTTTTATGATGATAGAGGTAGTGGAAGAGTTGTTTTGGCAAGAGGGAAGCCAATAAGCCAATTATTCTTATCTGATATGGTTGATGCACATAAGCATGGCAGAGAGTTTGTTATTCCGGAAAACATGAGAGATGCTGTTTATGATGCAACTGATACTATGCTGGGAAATGGCAAGGCAGTTGCAGTAGATTACGGAACTCACCAGACACTTTCTAGCAGGTTGGGAAATGAAGGGCTTACCAGTTTCATGTATGGCGATCCTTCTTTAGGGATAGATGCACAAACATTTGGAGATTGGCTGGCTGAGCAAAGAGATACACATACTACTATTTTTGATGGTAAAGAATATGCTGCTAGACAGAAAGGTCCATATTTAACTCGGCTGCGTCTTTGCGGTCCTGACCTTGATTTCTTTGCCGTTGGCAACAACATGAACCTTGACTATAGCGGCAGTGCTTTTGGGGTGTTAATCAAGAGATCCGCCGAACAGGCTGTGTCACAATTACTAATTCCTTAATTTAATCTCTCGTCGAGAGATAGAAAAGTTAATATACTTCCTCGTCTATAAAATCTTCGATTTTTTATGAATTTGATTCTGCTTTTTTTTAGCATAAAAACAAGAATTTTAGGAGAACCCTGCCAGCCTTTGGATAGTGAACATGGCTATCAGGAGTATTGCTGCCAGACCCAATACTTTAGGATGTGCAAGAGTGTTCCAAAAAGCACCAGCCCCTCTTGAGCTGACAGCTGTGCCTCCATCAGAATCTTCAGCAAGCTGCTGAATATCATCTCCAGTAGGGATACCTTTGCTGAAAACCACAGAAGCTATTGACCCAAGAAAAATTATCACACCTAAAGTGATAACCCAATATACAGCTGTCCTGCCATTATCACTGCCTAAAAAAGAGACGAAATCAATGTCACCAAATATCTTGAATGTAGCAAGCAAGAATATCAGGAAGATGAACAGGATCACAAACCAAGGCGCCATTACGTTAATTATCTCCCTTGCAGTTGTTGAGAATAATGTAATCACTGCAATTGCAAGCGCGAGCAATGCATGCACTCCCTTGTTATCACCGACAACTTTTGTAGTACCTAATACAGCGTAGACCAGGACAATAATAAGAAGAAAGGGAAAAATCAGCCCAAATTTCTCTAGCAAGCCAAATCCTGATATTAAATCTGCCATTTTAAATTAAATCTTTTCTTTATTTGCCGCCGCCAAAGAACTCTCCGATGGATTGTCCTATATTTGCCAACTTGCTTCCTTGCTGTGTACCCTTGTCGCCACTAGTAATAAATGCAATGATAATAGCAAATACCAGAAGAATTATTATGATTGCAATGGCTTCTTGGCCAAATATGTCTCTTACCCAATTCCATCCAGGTAATCTGCCGGCAGCTGCACCAAATGCCCAGATCACAATTAATAATGATATAATAAAAATCCATGTTGCAAGCGAACCTTTAGTCCATTTTGCCTGGCCACCCCAAGCGCCAATCAATATCAATAGCATGATGACTGCAACGACAACTGCTGCGATTGCAGGAAGAGCTCCATTGATAATATCAACTACATCCCAATCAGCAGGATAAGTTCCAGTGACATGAGGAATGACAACAATCAGTCCAATGATGACTGAAATAACAATATTGATGTTTTTCTTGTCATCACCAAACACCTTTGTCTTATGCAAAACAGCATAAAAAAGAGTAAATATCAGCAGAAATGGAAGCAATACATCAAGCAAGCCCCAACTATTTATGTCCCTTACAAAATTTTCAAGATTCCAGGAAACCATTTTAATACCTCCTTTTAACAATTATCAATAATTATGATAGCATAAACTATTTTACTTTTTATCTTAATGATTAGATTATATAAAGTTTTCTATTTTATAATGTCAGAATTGTATAAAAATCTTTCAGATTTTTAACATGCCAGAAAAGCAAAGCTTTTCTGAGCATTTCCATCCAGTCTCTGACTGGTGGTTCTTTAGGAAAAAAACTAATCCTTCTTTACTTGTCTTTGGATGATTTTGACTCAGATCTTGGCTTATTGTCACGGACAGCGAACATCATGAACAATATCACAATAATTATCAGCACAATTGAGCCTACAGCATTGCTGCTGAAATTCTGGGTGAGCTGCCTGATCAGCCAATCAAGCCATGTCTCTCCGCCTTCAGTGCTCAATGCATTAAGGAAAATTATGACAATTCCAATAAACATAATTATCATAAATGTCATCTTCCATCCGCCTTCCAATGCAACACCTTCACCCTCTTTCATAAATGATCCAACCAACAGAAGGAAAAAAATTGACAGGAACAAGAGAATAACAATATGTGATGCTGTCTGATTGACAATCTTTACAAGATTTGACGATAGAATGATTAAAAATCCAATGACAAATGATACAATAGCATTAAGGTTCTTTTTTGTGTATTTCTTGCCTTCAATCTCATCCATTCCAAGAACCTTTGTCTTTTCAAGTATTGCAAAAACAATTGTGAATACAAGAAGAAAAGGAAGAATCACATCATAGATACCTAGCTTTTCAAAGAACAGGATAATTCCCCTAAATGTTGATTCTTCAGCCATGATTTGATATTATTTAATAATTATGTATATAAAAGTTTCGGAAACTAAATATTTAGTACACAATATTTATATAATATAATCATATTGTTGTTTATTATGGAAGTACCTATGGAATCACCTGGAAAATCAGACAAGAAAAGGGCAAATGAAAAGATATCAATAATAGGAGTGATTCCATTATATCCAAAGCACACCAAGCAGAACATTTTCTCAAATGTGATGATGCCTCCAATAGGGATAGTGTCTGTATTGACAAATATAATGCAGGATGACAAATACTCATGCTATTGCGTGGATGAAAACAATTATTCAGGGCCATTAGATTATCTAGGGATGCCAGACCATAATTTTCTTCAGAAACATAATCCTGCAAGATTTGCATTCCTTTATGGAGGCATGTCAAACTCAATACTAAGAATGTTTTCATTGGCAAAACAATATAAAAAATTCGGATGTCATGTCATTTCAGGAGGAAGCCATGTCGATGCCTTGCCAAAAGAGGCACTAAAAAAAGGTGTTGATGTTGTAGTGCATGGAGAAGGAGAAGAGACTGCCAAAGAAATTGCGGAAGCAGTAATAAAAGGCAGACCTCTTGAAGAGATCAAGGGAATCAGCTTTATCAATAAAAAAGGAGAATATGTTTTTACTGGAAACAGGGATCCTTGTGAGGACATGGATGATCTCAAGATACCTGACTTGACTCTGATGAGATACCTGAGAAAGAAGTTTTCTGCAATCCCATTAAGCTATGGATTAGGGTGCCCATTCAGGTGCGAGTTCTGCGTCGTACACAGCCAATACGGAAAGTACAAATCTTTTTCAAAAGAAAAAGTGATTGAACAGATAAGCAGATACAGTGACATGGGATTTAAGGAATATTTCTTCACAAATGACAATTTTGCCCAAGACAAGGAAAAAACCATTGAATTATGCAAATCAATAGGAGACTACAAGAGGGAATTCAAGAAAAAACTGAAAATCATAGTGCAGGTCAGGAGCGAGGTGGCTGAACATGATGATTTGATTGATGCAATGAAATATGCTGGCATTGACTCTGTCTGCATAGGTTATGAGAGTCCTATCAATGAAGACCTAAAATCAATGAAAAAAGGAGTCAATTATGACCTTTTAGTGAGAAGATCAAGGAAACTGGCAAAAAACTTTTATATCCATGGGATGTTCATATTTGGGTATCCAGCACGCCTTAGTGAGGGGGAAAAGCCAAGCATTAATCTGAGAGAAAAGGCAAGAATATATGAGAAATTTTTCAAAGATGCAAAGATTGACAGCATCCAAGTATTCAAGGCAATACCTCTTCCAGGATCAAAGCTGAGGGAGAGGCTTGAAAGGGAGAACAGATTATTGCCTTTGGAGACTGTCAATTGGGACAAGTATGACGGATTGTTCCTGTGCTATGACCCTACACCAGAAGGGATCAGCGCTTATGAGCTGCAGAAACTGCCTAATCTGCTGATGAACAGGAAATATGCAGGCAATTTCCTGGAAAGATCAAGCCTGAACTTCTTCAATTGGACAAAATGGGTATATAGAATATTTGAGTTTGTGCCTGTATTCAGCATATTTTACTTAAAGAGTCTAGTCAGAAACATAGCAAATAACATCAGGAAAAGAAATGATAGCCAAGAATCATCCTTATTGCCTCAAAAGAATATCTTTTATGCCTCTCTCTTGAGCACATGGTCAAGGATAAAGAGAAACTGGAGAAACACAATGATTGCAACATATGCAAGAGGGGTAGCAAAGAGATGGGGAAGAGAATACAAACAGAATGATCATAGCAATAAATTCAAAGAATTCTTTGCACAAAAGCGTGAATCAAAATAAGGGAATTTGCCATAAATAAAAGCAAATTTTATAAACCTGCAAAGGTTAGTGTGTTCAAAAATGATTGACAAAAAACAGTTTTCAGAAATAAGAAAAGAGCTAGAGGCTTTTGAGGACAGCAGGGAGCAAGTTATTTCAAGCTCAAGAGACATTATCAAACTATCCAAACAGATCATTTCTGGATTGCATAGGGATGATGCAGATAAAAAACTTATTTCTGAAATCACAAGCAAGGTGAAGAAATTACCAAAGACTAATTTTGACACTGGAATGGGAAATGTTGCTGTCCAGGAATATGTAGAAGCAATCTGCTTCTATGATTTTGTAGTAAAAGGAAAGATCCCAAGCTACAAGGAACTAAATGTTGATGTTCAAAGCTACCTTCTGGGATTAAGCGACTTATCAGGAGAGTTAGTAAGAAAAGGAGTGAACAGTGTCATCAAGAAGGACTATAAGATGACAATAAAAATCAAGGATTTTGTCACTGAACTATATAATGAGTTTCTTCAATTCACTCTCAGGAACGGAGATCTGAGAAGGAAAGTTGATGAGATGAAATGGAACCTGAAGAAACTAGAAGATGTTGCCTATGACCTGAGCATCAAAGGCAAGATCTGACCAGGTGCTTTTAATGAGTTCTCTAGATGAGGCTGCCCATATTGCAATGGGGCAGTGCATGGGATTGAAAAAGAAAGAGAGAGTCTTGATTATTTATGACGAGAAGACATCAGAGATAGCTGAATCACTTTTTCTTGAGTCTAGGAAAATCTCTGATAAATGCAGGATGATAAAGATTTCTGAAGGAAAACAGCATGGCCAGGAGCCAGACCATGATGTTGCAGAAGAGATGGGAAAATGTGATGTATTGATGTTGGTCACAACAAAATCATTGAGCCATACAAAATCAAGGAAAAAAGCATGTGATAAAGGAGTCAGAGTTGCATCAATGCCTGGAATCACAAAAGAATTGATGGAGAGAGCAGTCAATGTCGATTACATTAAAATGGCTGAAAGGACAGAGAAGATATATGAATGTTATAAGAAAAATTCCCTTGTCCAGATAAAAACTGAAAAAGGGACAGATATTGAGATGAGACTGATGGAAAGGATCAAGTTCACAAAACCAGGGATATTCCATAAAAAAGGGGATTTTGGGAATCTGCCAGCAGGAGAAGCAGATATTGGGCCTATTGAAGGATCAGCAAACGGGACAATTGTCATTGATGCATCAATGTCAGGAATTGGGAAATTGAAGAATCCAATCAGATTGAAAGTTGTGGGTGGTGTTGTTGTTGATATTGATGGTGGTATTGAGGCTGATAAATTAAGGAAGTTGCTTGAAAATGCAGATGATAAAAGAGCATATAATATTGCAGAATTAGGGATTGGAACAAATGATAAGGCAAAAATCAGCGGAAATGTGCTGGAAGACGAAAAAGTGAGGGGAACAGCACATATTGCTATTGGCAATAATGTGACCTATGGCGGCAAATGTGATGTTGCTTTACATTTAGATGGAGTCTTTTATAAACCAACCATAATTGTGGATGAAAAAAAGTTAATTCAAGATGGAAAAATATTAATATAAGCTTATTTCTATTGTTCAAAAAAATCTCAAAAGGTGATAATATGACAGATGATCTTGATGAAGAGTTTGGATATAGCATAGATGATGATGAAGAAAATGATTACTATGACAATGATGATGAGGATTAGGGATACTTTTTTATAACTTGTTTCATTTTTTAATTTTTATGAAGATAACAGACTTTGATTATAGACTTCCAAAAGAGCTGATCGCCCAGATACCTTCAGATAAAAGGGAGAATTCTAGATTATTGATTGTGAATAAAGGGAAGATTGAGCACAGGAGATTCTTTGACCTAATAGAATACCTGAAAAAAGGAGATGTCTTGGTCTTGAATGAGGCAAAAGTCAGCAAGGCAAGACTAAATGGAAAAAAAGAATCAGGCAGCAAAGTTGAATTAATAATTGAGAAGAGGATTGGAAAAATATACTCATGCAGGATCAATGGCAGAAACATAAGGAAAGGAAATATACTGTCTTTCAGCAATGGATTGAAAGGAAAAGTTGTTGAGAGAGAGGGTGCATTATCCTATGTCATATTCAACAAAAGAATAAGAGGGCTAAACCTGCCATTACCTCCTTATATAAAAAAAAAACCAGATGATCATGGCAGGTATCAGACTGTCTTCTCAAAAAAAAAAAAGGAAGCCTCGCAGCTCCGACTGCAGGACTGCATTTCTCAAGACAATTACTTGAAAGGATAAGAAAAAAAGGAGTCAAGATTGTCAAGATATGCCTGCACATAGGGTTTGGGACATTTCTTCCAGTTATAGATATTGATGATCATAAGACTGAAAAAGAATATTTTGAAATTTCTAAGAAAAATGCTGACATTATCAATAAAAGGAAAGGCAGATTAATCTGTGTAGGTACAACTGTTGTAAAAGCACTTGAGAGTTCAGCAGATAAAAAAGGCAATATTTGCTTATTAGGGGGATCAAGCGATATTTTTATCAAGCCAGGATATAAGTTCAGAATGAAAATAGATGCAATGATCACCAATTTTCATTTTCCAAAAAGTTCTTTGATAATGATGGTTAGTGCTTATTTTGGAAGAAAAAAATTACTTGAAGCGTATAAAGAGGCTGTTAAGAAGGAGTACAGGTTCTTCAGTTTTGGGGATGCGATGCTGCTAATCAAGAAAGATTAGTTGTTTTGGGCAGATATTTTCCCTTTTCTTATAATTCTATTTAGGAACAGAAAACTTTATATATTAGTACGTATTAAATACGTATTATGAAACAGATTGTGTTTGTTAAAAAAGTATCAAAAGGCACTAGATTTAATCAGATCTATGTGCCAAAAGACATGGAAAACGATGTTGAGGTTGGAGATATAGTGGAAGTGAAGCTGTTAAAAAAGCATTTAATGATTTACAGGAAAAATGTGCCAGCATTAAATGAATTTAAAGAGTATCTAGTGAAGAATATTTTTTCAATGCTAAATGAATTTGAGTGGATAGAATCAGCATTTATAATAGGATCATTCCTTTTTGAAACAGTATATAATGATATTGATCTGGTAGTTATCTCTGAGAAAACATCAGATGAAAAAGCAGATGAGCTGGAAAAAAAATTGACAGGAAGATTCAGCCAAAAGTTTCATGTTCAAATCTTGACAGAGGATAAATTAAAAAAATTTGTTGAAAAAGACCTGATAATGAAGTCAATGTTTGAGAACTTTATTTCAAACATAGATATTCAAACAGATTATAAGTCTATTCTTGATAAAAATCACATAGAGTTTATGCTTATGATGCCATCAGACCTATTAAAAATAAGATTAGAAAGCAGGACTTTTTATAAGACCATCAGAAGGCTGGTGACAATAGAAAGAGGACTAAAAAATAAAAAATTAGACAGGAAGGAGATAGTAAATGAAACTGATAAAATGATTAAAAATGATTTACTGGAAAAAATAAGGAATAATAAAGAGATAAACAATGATGAGCTAAGATCATTAAGAGATATAATCAGGAAAAAAATCAATAATATAAGAAATTTGATGAAAGATCAATAATATAAGAAATTTGATGCAATATGGGAAAAAAAGATGATATTGAAAAACTGACAAATCTAATGTGTGTTGCTCTAAGGCACAGGATAGGCTCAATTGTGAATCAGGATGAATTATATTCTCCAAAATATGCCAAAGATGCTGACAGCATATTGAAGGAAGCTGAAAAAGTTGTTGTTAAGCAAAACTGGAATGATCATGACAAGAAAATAATCAGGGAAAAGCTGAGAAAGAAACTTAAGAAAGAATTAATTGATAAAGACTTTCTTGACGATAAGAAGTTTGGCATAATGGATAGAGAGATCGAGAGGGCTCTTGAAGAGTTTGATCTTGTTTAACTTTGGTCTTTTCTCATACTAAATTCACAGCCGCAATAAGATTGCCTGTAGATGTCAAATTCTTTGCTTAATTGGATGCTTTTCTTGAAACCATCATGTTTTTTGAAGTCAGATTCAATGAATTTGACATTATATATTTTTTCCATATTTTTCCCAATCCTGTTGATCATTTCTGAATTTTTATGAGGAGAAACTGTAAGAGTTGTTGTGAAACAACTGTAGTTATGCCTTTTTGCATGCTCTGCAGTTCTCTTAAGGCGGAATTCAAAGCATTTCTCGCATCTTTTTCCACCTTCTAGCTCAGATTCAAGCCCTTTAATGAATTCTAACCAAGAATTGCGGTCATAAGTGTCTTCGATGATCTTTAATCTGAATTTTTCTGCAACCCTGATAGCTGCTTTCAGTCTTTTTGCATGCTCTTGCTCAGGATAGACATTTGAGTTTGGAAAGAATATAGTGACATTGTAATCTTTAATCAATTCCTGTATTACATGAGTAGAACAAGGCCCGCAGCAGACATCAAGCAATAGTTTTTGTTTCATTCTATCTTATTATCTTAGTTTATTCTTTTATTTTTTTATTTTTTTCTTTCAATAAGGAGAATTAATCCTGTAATTCTTTATAAATCTGTTCTTGAATCTTAAAAAAGAGTTCTCTTTGATATGCATTCTGGCTTGTTCCATTAAATCGATGACAAAATGCAGGTTATGGATTGTGTTCAGCATCATGCCATTGAATTCTTTTGATCTTGCCATATGATGAAGGTAGGCTCTAGAGAAGTTCCTGCAAGTGCAGCATCTGCAGTCTTTTTCAACCGGTTGCTTGTCGTCTTTGTATCTTGAATTAAGAATCTTTAATGGGCCTTTTCTTGTAAGCAGTGAGTTCCTCCTGGCAGTCCTTGTGGGATAGACTGAGTCAAACATGTCAACACCTAAACTCATGGCTTCCAGTAATTCTGGTGGAGAGCCGACACCCATTAGATATCTTGGTTTGTCTTTTGGTAATAGGTTGCATGAGAATCTGACTATCTTGAACATATCTTTCTTTTTTTCTCCAATTGCAAGACCACCAATTGAGTAACCATCAAAATCAAGAGATGTCATCAAAGCAATGCTTTTTTTCCTCAACTGCTTATTAGTTCCTCCCTGAGTTATTCCAAATAAAAGCTGTTTCCTATTTTTTTGAGATTTTTTATTGTTATTATGAGTATGATAACAAATCTTAGCCCACTCAAATGTCCTTTTCACTCCTTGCTCAATCCTTTCTTTTTTTGAATCTATCAAAAGCATGTCATCCAAGCACATGATTATGTCAGAATTAAGACTGTTCTGGATTTGGATAGCCTTGACTGGGCTGAGAAGCTCATTCTTGCCGGTATAAGGATTCTTGAAATAAAGGCCGAAGTTATCGATTTTTGGCTCAAATCCTTCACGGATTATCTGAAAGCCACCAGAATCTGTTGCAATCACTCCTCTGAAATTCATGAATTGATGGATTCCACCAAATTTTTCAATTGTCCTAGTACCAGGATATAATGAGAGGAGGAGAGAGTTTGATATGATTGCTTTCGTATTGATCTGCTTAAGCATGTCAGGAGTCATGAGCTTGACATCTGCCTTTGTTGCAACTGGCATGAAAAAAGGAGTCTCAATAGTTCCTGATTTAGTCTTTAGTCTTCCAGTCCTTGCTGATGTTTTATTGTCTTGATGTGTTATTTTGAGCATTTTCATCAGTAAGGAATATTTGTTTATATAATTAACGCAAATCCAGTTTCCTAAAGTTTAAATATCCTATTAAAACTATGATAAAAATAATGAAGATTTTACTCATATCACTTATCAAGGATTTCTTAAAGGCGGAAAAGGAGAGGAGGCCAAAGGGAACCATCTTTCTTAGGTTTCCATCGCTTGCACTTGCAAATATTGCTGCACTTACACCTGAAGAGGATGAAATCATCTTAGTGGATGAGCAGATATCTCCTGTTGATTTTGATGTCTATGCGGATCTGGTTGCGATTACAGTAAATACATCTGTCGCACCTAGAGCATATGAGATTGCGGATAGGTTCAGGAAAAAAGGAATAAAAGTGGTTTTTGGAGGGATCCATCCAAGCCTGATGCCTAAAGAGTCATTAGAGCATGCAGATTCAATCATAATCGGTGATGCTGACGGCAAATGGGAAGAGCTTGTTTCAGATCTTAAAAAGAATAAGTTGAAGAAAAAGTATGTCAATGACCAGAACAGGGATCTGAAATATCTGCCAATCCCAAAATGGGAAATATTCAAAAGAATGGGTTATGTTAACTTCAATTTTGTCGAAGCGACAAGAGGATGCCATCATCACTGCAAATTCTGCTCAACATCACCATTCTATCACAATAAGCACAGGACAAGGCCTATTGAAGATGTAATCCGGGACATTAAGAATGTCAAGTCATTTCCAAAAAAATTCATATTCTTTGTTGATGACAATATTATTGGAGACAAAGAATATGCTAAAGAATTGTTCAAGGCATTGATACCATTGCACATCTATTGGATAAGCCAGGCAACAGTGGATATTGGTGAGGATGAGGAACTGGTCAAGTTGGCAGCAAAAAGCGGATGCTTTGGATTGTTCATAGGATTTGAGTCAATCTCAAAAGAGAATCTGGATGATATGGGAAAGGATCATAACCATATACAAAATTATAGGAGTACAATAAAATCACTCCGTCAAAATGGGATTGGGATTGAAGCAGGATTCATATTTGGATTTGACAAAGACGATAAAACTGTGTTTAGAACAACTCTTGAATTCCTTAAAGAGACAAATATTGATTCATTCCTAGCAATATACCTGACACCAATACCTGGGACAAAAATGCATGATTCTTACAAAGAACAAAAAAGACTGATAACATATGATTATACAAAATATGATTTCAGGCATATTGTGTTCAAACCAGAACACATGAGTTCAGAAGAGGTCTATGATGGAGTAAGCTGGATAACAAAAGAATTCTATTCAACAAAAATGGTCAGGAAAAGGTTTATGGAAAAATTAAGTTTTTTTATCACACATCCATCAATAAGGAGCCTTCTTGGAGTAATTGGCATATTGGCAATAAGCCTAGGATTCAGGAAAAGGATAAAAGACCTTTCTAAAGACGGGACGTTTCCAATAAATTGAAAAAATCCAGTTAGTCTTAGAAAAATTTAAATATATGAATCATTGAAAGCATAGAATATGGCAGCACTTAATAAATCAGATAAGATGTTCAAATATCTGTTCTTAATAGCTGCAATATATGATCTAGTCTTGGGAATCCTGTTTTTCTTGTATTACAAGCAGATATATAATCTTTTTAACATAACAAAGCCTGTATACCCAATGTATCTTCAATTATCAGCTGCATTTGTGATTGCAATGGGTGTAGGGTATCTCTTTATTTATCTGAATATGTACAGAAATATCGATCTTGTCAAGCTTGGAATTGTGTATAAGGTTGTTTACAGCGGACTCACAAGCTATTTTTATTTTAATAATATGGCTCATGTATTATTCTTTTGGTTTGCTTTAATTGATGTGATATTCTTAGTATTTTTTGTATGGTTCCTTAATCATGCAAACAAAGACAAGAGATATCTAAAATGGGAGTAGTTATCGGGAAAAAGAATATTTCTTTTGGCTGGATCTGGATCCTAGCCGGACTCATTGTTGGAGCAATCATAGGAATGTGGTCTTTTAATGGACCATTGCCTTCTCCATTAGGTGATTATACAAGCTTGCCAAGAAGAATGGTAAGATTAGCCCATATAGCTTTTATTGCCCTTGCAACTATCAACATATTATATGGATATGAGATTGATAAAGTAAAATTAAGCGGGAAATTTAAGATGATCGGTTCAAGATCATTAATATTAGGAGCAATCCTAATGCCTATAATACTGATAGTGTCTGCATTTTATGAGCCAATAAAATATTTGACAATGATTCCTGCAATATTATTGATTTTCTCATTATTTGTAATTGTGGCTGGAATCAATAAAAGTCAGGAATTTTCTACTAATAAATAACTCTGATTGAATGCCACTCTTTATTCAATAGTGAAAAATTCCTGAGCACTATGAACCCCCAACCATTTGACCTATAAATACGAAAATATTGAATCCCCTCAATTTATGGCTGATGGGTCTTTAGAAATAACAATATTTATAAACAAAAATCCAATCCTATACCCTAATATGAAGTTCAGAAGAACCAATAACTGCGGGGAATTGACTAAGAAAGACCTTAAGAAAGAAGTAGTCCTGATGGGATGGTGCCAGACCAGAAGAGACCACGGCGGAATCATATTCATCGACCTCCGTGACAGAGAGGGATTAACCCAGATAGTCCTTGATCCAAAACATGCAAAGAAAGTGCATTCTGAATCAGAGCATCTGAGAAGAGAGGATGTCATTGCTATAAAAGGGCATGTCAGAAGCAGGCCTGCTGAGATGGAAAATCCTAAGCTAAAAACAGGTCAGATAGAAGTATTGGTTGATGAGCTCGAAGTCTTGAACAAAGCAGAAACACCTCCAATAGAGATTGACGACAGGATTATTGCAAATGAGGATATTAGATTAAAATATAGGTATCTTGACTTAAGAAGACCAAAGATGTTGAAGAATTTAATCATGAGGCATAAAATAATCAATGCTGCAAGAGAATTCTTTGATAAAAATAATTTTATAGATATTGCTACACCATTGATGGTGAAATCAACTCCAGAAGGTGCAAGAGATTATATTATCCCAAGCAGGGTCAATCCTGGAAAATTCTATGCCCTTCCACAATCCCCTCAACTTTACAAGCAAATTCTCATGATAGCTGGAATTGACAGATATTATCAGGTTGCGATATGTCTCAGAGATGAGGATTTGAGGCAAGACAGGCAACCAGAGCATACACAGTTTGATCTTGAAATGAGTTTTGTGACAAGTGATGATATAAGGGAGTTTGTTGAAAACCTTTACAAACATATTTTTAAACAAGCACTTGGAATAAATCTTGAGAAATTCTCTTTGTTCACATACAAAGATGCTATGGATAAATTTGGAACAGATAAGCCAGATATCAGATTTGATTTGATGCTTACAGATGTAACTGATATTGTTGTAAAATCAGATTTTGGAGTCTTCAAAGATGTTAAAAATAATGGTGGAATCATAAAATGCATCAATCCTGAAAAAGATCTTGGAAGAAAAGATATTGACAATTATATCCAACTTTGCCAGGAAAATGGTGCAAAAGGAATGGCCTGGATGAGAGTTACAGAAAAAGGTTTTGAGTCAAATATTGCTAAATTCTTTCCAGAGCAGATTCAGAAAGAGCTGGTAAAAAAAGTTAAGGCAAAGCCAGGATCTATCTTGATGTTTATAGCTGACAAACCTAAAAAATGCAATGATATTTTGTCAAGGCTTAGAATAAAACTTGGAGAAGACCTAAAATTATATGATCCTAATGATTTCAAATTTTGCTGGGTATGCGATTTTCCTCTCTTTGCGTGGAATGAGGATAATGAAAAATGGGAACCAGAGCATCATATGTTCTCTATGCCAAAAGATGAGTTTATAGATAATTTTGAAAAAAGGCCGGAACAGGTTATTGGTGATCTTTGGGATCTGACTTTGAATGGAATTGAGCTAGGTTCAGGATCAATCAGGGTAAATATTCCTTCAGTCCAAGAGAGAATAATGAAATTCATAGGCATGTCAAAAGAAGAAGCTAATGATAAATTTGGTTTTTTACTTGAAGCATACAAATATGGAGGACCACCTCATGGAGGCATGGGTCTTGGTGTTGACAGGACAGTTGCATTGATGTGTGGAACCAATGATATCAGAGAGGTCATTGCTTTTCCAAAAAACAAA
This sequence comes from Candidatus Woesearchaeota archaeon, assembly GCA_043805595.1. GTDB lineage: Archaea > Nanobdellota > Nanobdellia > Woesearchaeales > JAGVYU01 > JAZDHV01. Next base: position 202 of record JAZDHV010000033.1, on the reverse strand, counting down.
GCTGCAGAATGTCCTATGGATGGATCTCCAATCGTCTGACTTACTTGATAGCCTTTTATTCTCGGTACCCCGCCGTATCTGGGATATTCATATTGAGGATAAATGTTATAGGAAGTCGTCTTGATATCCTTGTCTTCTATTTTTTGGTTTTTCAGAAAATCAGTAACTTTATTTGATTTTTCCGAGTTAGCATCCTGGGCTG
>JAZDHV010000032.1:0-15180 GCA_043805595.1 Candidatus Woesearchaeota archaeon | reverse complement strand
ACACTGAGAAATTTGCTAAGCAAATTTCTGGTGTGCAAAAAATGCTTCGCATTTTTAAGCATTGAAAACCCTCAAAAATGCTTTGCATTTTTTGGGCACCAAAAACCAATGGTTTTTGAGTGTTCCGACCTAAAGGTCGGGGTATTAGACCCAATAGAAAATTCCGACAAGAGAGTCGGAATTTTCAATAACTAATATATGATATATTATTTGATTAGATTCTAAGGTTTAATAATTGGATTAGAAAATTAAAAAGACTTATTTAATAAATTAAATAAATCATTTCATAAATTTCTTATAGCAAGCTAAAGAATGATAGGTTTTAAAAGTTAAGAATGGAGCCAGTATGACAATACAACACAATAAGAAGATTATGAATAATAAGATTGCAACAATAATTGATATTGGAATAAATAAAGGGAAAAAAAATACAGGGATAAAGAAAATAAATCCAATGATCAAGAAAGGTATAAGAAGAATTATTATAGACAATACCATAAGGATACTGACAATTATTGATATCACAATCCTTGCCAGGAGAAATAGCAAAAACTCCTTTTTCTGATTTTTTAGCTTAAATAAAGTTTTAGTAAAAGATTTTGTGAAATTCTCCTTCTTAAAATACATATGGATCACTGAAAAATTCATGACAAAGCTCCAGAATATACCAAGGGCTAAAAAGTACAATATGAACAAAAATATCACTAATACAGTTATAATAGGATTGATTCCTGAGAATACTGATGCTGGATCTACCATAATACTACTCCAATTTGATATGATATTATAAATAAAAGGTGATGCAATAGCTACAAGCAATAAAATTGTTATAACACTGTAAACAATCTTAAACATGAAGAAAGAAATACCCTGATGATGATATTTTTTATAATTCTTAATAATCTGCATATCCTTTTTTTCAAGGGCATTCAGGAAAATGAATGTGAAAACACCTTTAAGATAAGAGAAGAGCAAAGCAATGATCAGGAAAATACCAATTAATCCTAAAATGAGGTATGCAATGCCTGGAGGCAATCCTAATTCTTTGATAAAATTTCCTGTTGCCTTCATTCCTTGAGGATTAGAAGATCCTGGATTGAAATTCGTATTGCCACTTCCTCCGCCTGAAGAAGAAAAGTCTGACATCCAGCCGATGAATCCTAATTTTAGCCATTTTTTAAAAGAAAAAGGCATAATAAGGGATTTTGTATTAGCAAAAACATCTTCAAAAACAGAAAACGCATTCCACTTCATGATTTGGTATATTTGATGTTTGGATTATAAAAATGTTGTGAAAAATCGATTAGGTTTTATAAAAAAATCAAATCCAAATCTTCTTTTGTCAATTGTTTATACTTGCCAGGTTTAAGATTGCCTAAACCCAGTTTTCCAACCTTTATCCTTTGTAAGAACTTGACTTTATAGCCTAATTTTTCAAAGATTCTCCTTAAAATTCTGTTCTTTCCCTCATGGATTGTTATCTCAAGCATAGTTGAGTTCTTTCTTTTAACTTTTGCAGGAGAAGTCATTCCATCATCTAATGATATACCTCCTCTGATCTTATCAAGATCCTTATCCTTGATTGGGTTTTGCAATCCAACCAAATAAGTCTTATTTGTCTCATATCTTGGATGCATTACCTTATTTGCAAAATCACCATCATTTGTGAGGAGGAGTAAGCCAGATGTATTATAATCTAGTCTTCCGATTGGAAAAACCCTTTCCTTAATATCAATATAATCCATGATTGTGTCAAAAGTGCTGTCTGTCAATGCTGTTACACATCCCAAAGGTTTATTGAACATGAGATAAACTAGCCTTTGTCCTTTGACAATCTTGTCATCAACAGATATCTTGTCATTTTCAGTAGCTTGGTCTCCAATTGTAATCACTTTGCCATTTACCTTGACTCTTCCTTCCTGAATAAGCTGTTCAGCCTTTCTTCTTGAACAATACCCATATTTGCTCAAAAGTTTTTGTACACGAAACATAAGAATCAAATTGATGTAATATAATATAAATTTATCTGAATTATGGGTTTTAAGAATATCACTCACTCAAATAATCAAAAATCGGCTCCCAACCAAATTTATTAGCTATTTCTTTTAGCTGAGGGCTGAATTTATCCTCAATTTGTTTTTTTGATAAACCTTTTGCCTCTAATGCTAATTGCAATACTTCAATTTCCTCAGCCATTGTAGGAAGAATCTCATCAGGAGAAGTAAGTGAAAGAGCTTTATCATTCTGTTCAGGATTTTTTCCCAAGTATTCCCTTAAATCTACTACTTCTAAAATCTTGTTTTCAAAAGAAAAGGAATACCAATCATATGCTCCCCCATAGCCAATAATCTTTCTGGTTTCTATAAATAAATCAATCAATTCTTTATTTGAAAGGTTATTAAGTGGAAAAGTTTCAATTTCCTCAATCCTTTTCATGTTAGGTATTCTATTTTTACGATATTCTTTCAAAACTTTCTCAAAATGTTTTGGATCAGCTAAAAATTCCTTTTTGGCTAATTGAGCCAGTTTTTCTTCGCTTGATATTGAAATAAACATAATTTCAGATTTATTATCTTTCCAAAAAGTAAGAATCCTTAAGAAGTCACCAAGCAGATCCTTAAGAACAGTATTATTATAATATCCATTCCACGTGTCTAAAGCTAAGACAGGTATATCATTCCATTCTCCGTAAAGAACCCAATCATTTTCCATTGCTAAGAAAAATAGACTTAATATTATAAATTTTGCTAAAAAAAATAGTTGACTGAGAATTATTTTTTTATTGGATTTAATATAGCCCTATTAATCAGGTTTAGCTGAGACTAAACTATAAACTAGCAGCAATTCATCTAAAGGATCATCAGGGTGACCTTTAGCTATTGCAATATCCTTTCCTGAGATAATTGGAATTTGATCTTCTATGTTTATGACTCCTCTGCATTTTAGTGAACCGAGTAAAACACCATTATGTGAACAGAGAGATATGAGAAGTGATTCAAAAAACTTTTCTTCCCCTACTCTAAAATCATATACACTTCCCGCATATAGCTTGAATAAGTGTCCTTTATGAGAACACAGAGCCTCACAAGGTTCACCAGAAATCTTTTCATTAGAAAGAGTGTCAAATAAGCCATATTCTCCACCATCATACAATTTTCCTTGATGTGAGCAGAGTGCAAGGATTTTGCTATCTCTTCTAGCAATAACTGAATCATTCAATGTCCAAAATACTTCATGATTAGGTGCATCTTGTGTTGGTTTTCCATTATCAGCACCATAAACTTCACCATGATGCAGACATACTAGGTCAGCAACCTCTCTTTTTCCTAAAACCTCTGGCTGGTAACTGCTTTTTTTTAATGCAAATCTGGCTATTCCGCCTATTCCAGCTTCATAAACAGTGCCGTTAATGAATGCAATGCCATAAACATTTCCACTTCCACCAACTTTTCTCAGTTTTACTCCATCCCAGCCATATACATGACCAGCTATGCCCATAAGAAGCTCGATATCCCTGCGTTTTCTAAAAAGAAAATCAAATCTCCCCATAAATAAGGTATAAATTTTAATATTAATATAAATATTGCTGTAAATGAGATTATACTTTGAAGGAGAATGTGAATTATTCCTGCCACTTTATTATTCCCTTTCTTCTCAAAACAGTCACTGCAAAAAATAGGCTTGTTTAGAAATGGTAATAAAAAAAAGAGAGAATATATAAACAATTCCTTGCACCAACATTTTAGATGAGGAAAACAGCAAGAAAACTAATAAATAAGGTGAAGGACCATTTCCATAATGTCCTCAGTATCAAGACAACACCGAAGGAGATTGCATTAGGATTTGCAATAGGCACATTCATCAGCATAATCCCTACACCAGGGTTCAACATAATCATTGGTCTGATTATAGTGCTAATTTTTGAAAGGATAAGCAAACTTGCCTTGTTTGGAGCAATGGTGATATGGAATCCTTTGACATTAATCCCTATATATCTTTTAAGCTTTAAGATAGGGAACCTCATATTTGGAAGCCTACCTGTTGTTGAATTCCAGCTCTCAATGCTGAACCAGATATTGTTCTATTCAAGGAGATTTCTGGTGGGAAACCTGATTGTGGCGATTGGTGTCTCAATAATCAGTTATGTTATTGTCTTTTTTATAACAACAATAATAGAAAAGAAGAAGGAATAAAAATGCGCCGACAATGAACATACCACTAATTTAAATGCAGGTGTTAGATCACTTAAAAGGTTTGCTCAGATTCCAAAAAGTGTCAAAATACTCCTTGAAAGATTTGGCAATATCCTTATTTCTTATTTCTATAACCATCACACCACCACTTTGGAGAACCAGAGCTACAGAATCATTCCAGATCAAAAACCAAGCAGGAGTCTCAACAGGAAGAGGCATATACCTTGCATCACAACCCCAAAAATTATTCCTATGTTTAATCACCTTTTTTGGAGTATCCTGATTAAAAAGCAGTTTACACTTAATTCCCAACTTAACCCTTCTTTGATGATCTTCATGCCAATATGAGTGAAACTTTTCCTCTTGAAAAGAGGGAATTCCAATATCATAAAAAGTGTCTCCTTTTTTTAGTTCAGAATAAACATGATTCAAAACAGATTCCATTCCTTTAAAACCTTTGTAAATCTGAACCTCACTCTTAATCTTTTCACTCTCTTTCTGAAACTGAAGCTCAGGAATAAGCTTATCAATCTCAATTTTCTGCTCCTGAATCTCTTTCTCCCTTTGAGTAACATAATCCCTAATCTTAATTGGATCTTCTGCCTGATAATATCTTGTTTTTTGCTTGACAACATATGAAACAATGCCCTTCTGTATCAGTTTCCCAAGGATATTATATATCTTTGAACTCGAAACTCTCGATTTATCTGTAATTGGACCAGTAGTAGAAGCACCTAACTTGATTAAAGCCAGGTATACTCTGATCTCTCCATCTGTTAATCCAATATTCTGTAAAGCTTTGGTATCCATAATGCATGAAAGTAGAAATTAGTATATAAAATTTACTAATTATGACCCTATAAGGGGGGAGGTAGTTTTTATAAATTGATTTGTATTTACAAAACAGTAAGGATATAATAAAAATGCAACTGGAAACATATCTTGAAAAGCTGAGAAATTACAGAATTGAAGCCACACCAAGCCAAAAGGATTGGAGAAGGAAGTTCAACATTCAAAGGGATTTTGGCATTCATTTTTAGGGATTAAGACTTGTAATGGGTGGCTCTTTCCAGACAATTGTAGATTATTATGAAAGTCAGTGCGATTATCTGGATCACAACCCAGTGAGAACCCTCTTAATCTGTTCAGAAGATAGATTTTCAACCGAAAGGCTGCCCACACAGAGAGAAAGATTATTCAAGAAGCAATTCTCCACCACAACCGGACCCTTACATGAAATTGGTCAAGTGAGTGGCACAACATCAATTGATATAGAGTCACCTGTTCACTGGACAAAATATGGGTTGGACCAAACAAAGCAATGGGACACCACTGCAATGAAACAAGTATGGGATAGGGCACTTGACTACACTTTTTCTGTGGGTGTGTATGCAGAGGCATATCAAAAAAAGGATGATGCTTATGAAAATGGAATAGCTGTCCTTAACATGATATCCAAAGAACTCTTTGAACTCTGCGAATTTGGGATGAAAAATCATTATCTGATGTGCCTTCCCTTTGCATATCCTGAACCAATCTTCTATGAACCTACTCCTAATTTTAAGAGAAAGAGAAAAAAACAATCAAATCGAGGTAAAAATGTTTCACTTTGATAGAAACACAATTTGGACTTTAAGAACTTGTCATGAACTTCAACCTGCTCAAGAAACAATAAGACAATACAGAGCTGCATTAATTAGGTTAGATGGTTTATTGATACAATTTGATCCTATAGAAAACGTGGCAATCTATGAAAGTGAAATATATTTTTCAAGAAAATCACAAGATAAAGTCCTATTTTATTTTGGTTGGACAAGGATAGAGTTTGATATACAAAGAGATGAAGAAAAATATCCAATTGGTGATAAAGATGATCGTAGTACATGGTGGAAAAGAGGGATTGACGAAAAAACTTCTAGTTTTATTGAAGGTTTAAGAAAATCAGGTCTAATTGATAGTACTACTTCATATCATAGATATCTTCCAGAAAGAATACCCCCATTTCATTGGGGCAAAGAAGATAGTAGTGATGATAAGTTATCATATAGCTTATATACACTTATGGCAGGAAATCCAGGTCATCGTGAGGAATACTTATCAGGATTAATAGAAAAGTTAGAATCATATGGAAATGCAGCAAATCAATTTGCAGACCTTGCAGAAAAGTGTTTAAGAAATTAATAATTTAATTGTAAATTCTAATTCATTAATTGTAATTTGTACCCCACAATGGGATACGAGCTATATACACCTCCTTCTAATTGGTTTATTTCATGAAAATGCTCAAAAACTCTTTAAGTTTTTGGCACACAAAAAAGCGATGTTTTTTTGATGGATGCAGAACCTGCAAAAGGATTCTGAAAAGAATACCTTCCTATAGATTTAAGAATTTCTCAATCTCCCTAAGAAAAACTTTTGCATCCTCTAATGCTGTTTTTGCATCGTCTTTATTAGGCTCGTACTCAAGGCCGTACATAGCTTCATGTCTTTCTGTCCTATGAATATTTAAAAGATTGATTATGTTAATGGGAATTTTATCAGAGTATTTTTCCCTTAAATAAATGTAAATTGCGTAATGGCTTTTCTCCTGAATCCCATCCTTATAGAGCAAGGCTCTTGCAGAATGAAACATAGTCATGTATGCCTCAAGAATAGAAAGATGATATATCTTAAGTTTAACTCCTTTTTCTCCCTGTTCCAATCTTTTCTTTGCAAGTTCCAAGGATCTTTTAGACTTATCCATATCAGGATTGATCTTTCTTAACAATCTTGCCTTAAAACAATCATCCATATTGTTTATTCTCATTTTACGATTGGCATCTCTCCAAACAAGGCCATACCTCCTGATATAACATCATAGTAAAAAGCTGAATTTCTTTTTATATTTTGATTCCACTGAGACCAACTGAACAAATGCAGGTTAATCTCAGCATCTAGCTTCTCCTGGAACTTGAAAATATCCAAATCCCTCTTTTTTCCAATCACAATAAGGTCAATATCACTTCTTTTATTATTATTACCTTTTGCCAACGAACCAAAAAGAACTATTGAAGATATTCCTGCCACATTTTCCTTAAGATAATCAATAAGTCCAGATGACTCAATTTCCCTAATGTTGTAAGCAACCTTGCAATATTTATAAAAAAGGCTGTCATTATTTGCCATGAAATACCTTAAGTTGGCTTTTCTTTTATCATTGATAAACCCTTGTTTTAGCAAGAACTCAGAATACTTCTTAACAGCAAAAGGGCTAATCTTAAGCCTTTTTGCAATCTCTCTCAGATAAAATTCATCAAAAGGATTTTCAATAAAGAATTCAGTCAATTTCAGCAATGTTTTTTCTTCCATACAATTGTTTTTATTATTTAACTATATAAACCTTTTGTTTTCATATAAAAACAGTTGTTTTTATTTTTTAATATATGCGCCGACCGGGACTCTTATGCTTTTGTGCTTTGCGAGGGACACGAGGCATATATAGTTATATAAGAATCAATATGAGTTTTTAAGGATTTCTATAGAGAACCAAAAAGTTTATACAATAAAAATCAAAGATTTTTAAGTATAAAACTTTCAAAATAGAAAGTTTTATAAGTAAGATGTGTTTTACTATTCCTACAAATACACAAAGGTGAATTACAATGGAAATTGAACTAACAAGAATATCAGAAAAAGGACAGGTTGTAATACCTAGCCATCTAAGAAAATCAATGAACATACATAAATCAGACCAGTTTCTCGTATTTGGAGAAGATAATACAATTGTCTTTAAGAAGGTGGAAAAACCTGAAGTGAAAAAATCATTTGCAGAGATTGCAAAACCGCTTCAATTGGCTGCAAAGAAATCTGGACTGACAAAAAAAGATATTGAGAAAGCAATAAAAGATGTAAGAAATGCTTAAGATTGTTTTAGATACAAATGTAATCATTTCTGCCTTTTTCTGGAAGGGAAATGAATATGAACTATTTAAGTTAATTGAACAAGGAAAAGCTCAATTGTTTATTTCACAAGAGATAATTGATGAGCTTGAAGATGTTTTGAATAGACCGAAATTACAGGAAGTGATTAAACAATCAAATCAAACTGTTGATGAAATGATCAAAAAAGTTATTTCTTTAGGGAAGATAGTAGAAACAAAGATGTTACCAGAAAATATTGTTAAATCAGACAAGAAAGATGACAAGTTTATTGAATGTGCATTAAGTGCAAAAGCAGATGTTATTGTAAGTGGAGATAATCACTTATTGGATCTGAAGAAGTATGAAAATACTATGATTTTAAGAGTGAAAGAAGTGTTTGAGAGATTCTTTTGAAATAATTTAAGATGTTAATACATCATATACTTTTGTGATTCCCAAAACCTGTTTTAGGACTAATAATCTATGATTTCTTCGCTGAAAGGGACACAAGCATGTATAGCTATACAAGAATGAATATGAATATTTGCTTTTAAGGTTTTGCAATATTCCAGAGGCTATCAAAGAAAGTAGAGAAGGGTTTGCCATCTTCATTAAAAATAAACATCCTCAGTACATTCAGAGGGCCATACAACATCATAATCTTGAAATCCCGTATTATCCATGACATCCCTGAAGAACTTCATTGCTGGTAAAAACATATGGGTGTACCAACTTTTAACTGAACACCTAATACGCTGAACATCAACTTTTCCATCAGAGATTTTAAGCGCACCTAACCCTTCACAAAAAACTTCATTCCCTTGCATGAATTCCCCCAAATCTTCCTCCAATTTGATTCTGGAAGAATAGTCTGCAGAGCATGCACACTCACCTATTGCAGGCCTTAAGAAATATGCATTATTCAATAGAGATAAATTCTGAAGAGTTTCAAGATAACTTGCTGCTTCTGTTTTGCCAATACTCCGACTAATCTCAAAGTATTTATCCAATTCACCTTTTTTCTGAATTCTAAAAAGTACAAATGCTGTGTATCCCTCTTGGTTGTAATCTGTACCTGGATTAAGAAAACTATTTGATGGTGGGTATATTCTCTTTGATTCACATATAGTTCCATAATCAATATTTTTACCTTTTATATCAACATCCTGCAGTACAGACAATATACCTTCAGGAATCTCTGGACAGATTAGCCCCTCTTTAAACGCTGATAATGGAACCCTACCACTGAGTCTTCTGTTGACCATAACAAACTCACTACTGATATTGGATTCATCTTTTCTGCGATATTCATATTCATATACTGTATCTCTATCTTCATCAAATCCTGACAACAACAATCTTATAACCTCCTCAAGATGTCCATCTCTATCTTTTGATGAAGAGACTATAGAAACTTGTTTATCTCCATCCATAAGATTGGTGTTTTGAGTAAATTCTGTACTGGCTTGTTGACTAACATTTATTTTATAAGTCATTTTGTTGTGGTTACATATAAAATATATAAATTTTAGTAGTAGTTAATACTATGACAAAATAGAAAAGTTTAAATTAGCATACAGTTTTATTCTTCCTTAATGGAAGATGTGCTAAAAGAAATCGGACTAAGTAGGAATGAATCAAGAATATACCTTGCTTTAGTCAAGATGGGTTCATCCACAGCAACTCAAATAATCAAGAAAACAAACCTCCACAGAGCTAATGTTTATGATACACTTGAAAAACTGCATGAAAAAGGCCTCGTATCTTCAATATCCAAGATTAATATCAAACACTACCAAGCTGCTTCACCAAATAAAATATTAAGCATAATCAAAGAGAAAGAGCAAAGAATACAAGAGATATTACCTAAGCTTGAAAAAGAATATGAATCATCAAAATCAAAAGAAGAAATACAGGTTTTCAAAGGGAAAAAAGGCCTAAAAACTGTTCTTGAAGATATATTAAATGAAAACAAGACATGGTTTGTCTTTGGAGGAGCAGGAAAACTTTCCAGAGTTCTTGAATATTATATTCCTCAATGGAACAAGAGAAGAGAAAAACAAAGATTAAATATAAAAATTATTTATGATGAGAAACTGCGTGATAAAAAGCAGGAGCTCAAATGTATAGAAAAGAGGTATGTTAAATCAAAACATACTTTTCCAGCAGGAGTTGGTATTTATGCAAATAAAGTTGTTCAGTTCATATTTGGAAATGAACCATTGATAATAGTAATTATGAGTGAGACTGCTCGTAAGGGATTTATGGAATATTTTAATTTGCTGTGGAAAACAGCAAAGAAATAGATTCTCCAACATATATCTTACAGAATAATATGCGCCGACCGGGAATCGAACCCGGGCCACAACGTGTCTGCTCTGCAGCTTTAAGCAATGCAGATGGCAACGTCGTATTGTACCATTCAACCACCGGCGCCAGTTTTTTACAAAAAACCTGGTAAAAAGAGGGAGGGTCTGCGCTACGCTTGACCCCCCAGACAGCGTTTGATGTAAAAATGATGGGCCCGGCCGGACTTTCGTTCAAAAAGAAATTCTTTCTGAGGTTCGAACCGGCGACCTACACCTTACTTTTGCAGATAGCAGAGCTAAATGCATTGTAAGGGTGTTGTCATCTGCAGCACAGCGATGAACTAATCTAGCTACTGTGTAGCCGCTAGACTACGGGCCCATAAGCCTAGATTAGTAAGCGTCGTTTTAAATAGTTTTCTGTTGAAATATAGTAAATTTGAATGAATACTGATAAACAAATAAATTTATATATAATTAAATCCAGTTTTGACCTATATGGAAGAAGAATCTGAAGAAGTTAAAAAAGCAAGCCAAATAGCATCTGAAATACTTAAAAAAGACCAGAAACATCCAAATGATCAGGTGATGTCAATACTTCTAGATTCAGAAGATATCACATGGCAAAGCATATTGTATGAGCTGATCAACACCAATCAGATGGATCCTTGGGACATAGACATCAGCCTGATATCATCAAAATTTATAGAGGTTGTGAAGGCAATGAAGAAAATGGACCTTAGGGTACCTGCAAAGATGATACTTGCTTCTGCAATACTGCTTAAGATAAAATCAAGAAGGCTTGTTGGAGAGGATTTGGATGCACTCGATCAATTATTTGCATCAACAAATGAAGAAGATGATATACAGGGATTATTTGATGAGGAGGTTGACAAGAAAATCAGGGATCTTGAAATTCCAGGACTGATCCCAAGATCACCACAAATGAGAAAAAGGAAAGTATCAATATATGACCTTGTCTATGCACTTGACAAGGCATTAGAGGTCAAGAAAAGAAGAGTGCTTTCAAGGATGCCTGACATTGATCTGGAGATTCCTGCAAAAAGTGTTGACATAACTGCACTTATAAAAAACATATACTTCAAGATAAAGAATTTTTTTTCAAACAAATCAGATGGAAACCTGACTTTCTCACAATTATTGCCTTCTATGTCCAGAGAAGATAAGGTCTATACATTTATCCCATTATTGCATTTGACCAATCAAGGAAAGATTGACCTTGAACAAGAAGAGGCATTTGGGGAAATAAGAATAATGATGAACACCCAGCAGGAATTGGAAAAAGAGATTGATGAGTCAAAGGAACAGATAAAAACAGATTATAACACAGATCATCAATATTAGTAATCTATCTTAGTGATCTCAATAATTATTGATTTGATTATATTTACTCGATCTTTATGGAAGAGCACCAGTCCTTTCCAAAAAGGATTTTGAGATTCTTATTTATGTCTTCCTTTGTTCCTTCAATGAAATAAGAATAGGAATATCTGCTGTCTCTCTTGTCAGCTTCCACATTCAAAAGATTATAATTCGCAAGGCTTTTGAATAATATCTTGTTAATCTCATCAGAATTAACTATTCTATTGGATGTGATTATCACCTTTTTTTTGTATGATCCAATGCCTTTTGTCTCAAGATACTTGTCAAACAGCACCACAATCCAAATATAAACATAAAGTATTATGCCTATAAAATACATCCCAGCGCCTATTATGAGGCCAAGTATTGCAAAAGTCCATATTGATGATGCTGTTGTGAAACCAAAAATCTTGTCAGTTGTCCTAATCAGAGCCCCTGCGCCAAGAAATCCTATTCCAGTGACTATCGAGCTCAAAAGGGGAAGGGGATTTTCTACAAAGATAGAGAAAGCAGTTATTGAAAGAGCGCATGAGCTGACTGCAACAAAGATGAACGTACCAAAACCCACTGGCTTATGAGTCCTCTGCCTTTCAAGCCCGAAAATAAATGACAAGATAAATGTTAAAAAAAACCTGATTAAAATTTCTAATATTTCCATATTGATCCTCTGTTTACCAAAAGAATTATTTAAAGATCTAGAGATAATAGTCAGGATTCCTTGTCACATCATCAAGAATCAAAGCTGCACTGGTCTCGTCTTTCATAATCCTGCTTCTATCACAGTAAGGGCATTTTAAACTCCTCTTTGTCCTTTTTTTCAAAGAGAATTTAAACTTGCAATCATAACAGATCAATTTGATATTTTCAACTTCTAGCGCAGGCTCTTTGATTTCAGTTTCAACAGGAGCAGCCTGCTTTAATTTGTCAAAACAATTTTTACAGATTATCCTATTTTTGTTGTTGAAATACCTTATCTTCTCAAACTCAAATCCATTCTTGCAAATGCTGCAAGCATACTTTAAAACTGCCCTTTCCATTGTGTTTACCTCACTTTTTGCTTCCACAATAAAAGAACTTGCCAATTTCGACGTCACCTGGCTGATAATGGCCATATCTTGGCATTGAAGTTCCTTGCTGGCCTGAAACTGATGCATTTTTTAGGGAAGCATTACTGGTGCCGCTTTTCAGAGTGCCTAGTTCATGATTTGCATCTCTCTTTTCAACAGCAACTAATGGCTCATTATTTTGCCTCTCTTCCTTGATTCTGCTATAATTACTTTTTATCTCATTAATTTCCCTGCTTAGTTTTGTTAACTCATTCTTTATACTATTTAATTCGCTATTAAGCTTATTATTGTTCATATCTATCATAATCTCAAACTTTTTCAACATCATGTAATCGTCAAGATTTTGCGAGCTTACTGATTCATTTAATGCTAAGTTTTGCATAATAACCACCTTCAATTCTCCATATTTTTGTATTTATGTCGCTAAGAGCTAAAATTTTCTTTTATAAAGTTTGTCATCATGTCATTTCCTGCATAGCTGAATGCAGTCAATGCATCTGAAATCATGTCCTCCTTCAGGCATGCATTTCCAAGCTCGTTCAACATTTCCTTGTCATCAGCTATCTTGAATGCATTCAAAGCATAGACATATTCCTTCTCATTCATGCACTTCTTTCCTAGCTCAATCAGCTTCTTCTTATCCTTTATTGTTGAGAATATTTCAAATGCATAATCAAATTTATATTTGTTGATGCACTGATTTCCAACCTCAATAAGCTTCTCATTGTCACCTATTGCCATAAAAGCCCTTATAGCTGGCTCAAGCCTACTCTCATTAAGGCACTTTTTCCCTATATCTAAGAGCTTTTCCTTGTTTCCAGCAATCCGATAGACTTCAATGCAATTGTCAAACTGCATCAATTTCTGAAAGTCATCCCCGACCTGATTCAGCTTTTCCTTGTTGCCAGCAAGAACAAAGCACTTAACAGCGCTGTTCAGGTTGCCTTTTTTCCTATACTCCTCACCCATTACAGTTATTATATCAATCCTGATATCAGGGCTGAACATTGAAAAATTAAGATTGTCAATCCCTTTCTTCATCAATGAAGGCACTAGGCTTTTAAACTTTCTTACATCAGGATTTTTAAAAACAAGGTGGTCATTAGTCTCAACAATATCATTAACCATCTTCCTAATAATATTCTCCTTTATTTCCATTTTAATCACCTACACAAGCTCTATTCCAAGCTCCTTTGACATCCTAACTCTCTGCATTGCCACTGCTTTTTGGTCAAGTTTTCCAATGATCCAAGGAGAGCTGACACCTGTTATGATTGTCATTACACATATCTTCCCTTTCATATGGTCAGTAACCCTTGCTCCCCAGATAACATTTGCTTCACTGTCAAGCTCTTCTGTAACAAGCTCCCCTATCTTTTCAACTTCTTGAAGTGTCATGTCAGGGCCTCCTTCTATATGGATCAATGCACCTTCAGCTCCCTGATAGCTTATCTCAAGCAAAGGATTAGATAATGCCCCTTTGACTGCTTCCTCTACCCTGCTTGCTGTATCTGAATAACCTACTCCAATAGCTGCTACTCCACCTGATTTCATTATTGCTTTCACATCTGCAAAATCCAAGTTTACAAGGGATGGGACAGATATTGTCTCTATTATGCCTCTTATCATTGTTGATATTAGCTCATTTGCCACAGCAAAAGCCTGTTGCACAGGCAGGTTTCCTGCAATCTTGACAAGCCGGTTATTATCAATCACTATCACAGTGTCACAAGCCTCCCTTAAATGGCTTAATCCCATCTCTGCCTTGTCTATCCTAGACCTCTCGATATTAAATGGCATTGTCACTGTCCCAATAATGATTGATCCCATTGTCTTTGCAATCTGGGCAATGAATGGAGAGGCTCCAGTCCCTGTTCCTCCACCCATGCCTGCGCATATAAACACCATGTCACTATTGCTGAGAACACCTTTAATATCATTGACTGCCTCTTGCGCTGCCTGATTTCCTTTTTGAGGGTATCCTCCACATCCCAATCCCCTTGTGATGTTCTTGCCTATCAAGAACTTATGATCTGCTTCTGTTATATTAAGATGCTGCTGGTCTGTATTGCATGCTATAATCTCAGCTCCTTTGACTCCTTTCTTGCTCAACCAGCTCACCATGTTGCATCCTGCCCCTCCAACGCCAATTACTTTCATATTGGCATGGCCTATCATATCATTGCTTTTGTTCGAATTTACCTGACTCATATCATATACCATATTCTCAACCTCTTTTTCTATATTCAGAAGGATGTTAAAACAAAAAATTTCCCCTTTTGATTTATCCAGTTTATTCTTTTGCTGGATAATTTGTTTATATCGCCTGTC
>JAZDHV010000031.1:0-3908 GCA_043805595.1 Candidatus Woesearchaeota archaeon | reverse complement strand
ATTGCACAATATATGACTCAACAGAAATATTCCTGACTGTTACATAAGGCAAAAGGTGATAATTATGAAAAAAAGATTAACTGCATCAGAAGAATTTGAGATAATGAAGCTTGTCCTGGACAAGTTCCTTTGGCTTGGATTTGCAATCATGGGTGTTGGACTCTGGAAAATGGTAGTCAATTCAGACATGGGACAGGGAGTAATGTTCATGATTATAGGTATAGTAGTATTGGTCTTGTTTGTCATACTCATTGTAAAAGAGTATGAGATCATAGGCTAAAATATTTTTTATTCTTTTTAATATGTCAGAAATATACCACTGGTCTACATGAACAGCGGACAATAGTCCACAATCCATTTTTGGAAGGCGGTATATTTCTGAGCATGCTCAAAGTCGGCAGGGTGAGCAAAGCGAACATGCCACCAGCATATTGACTGGTGATCCCTGCCGACTTTGACATGTTTTTCCCTGATTCTAAGGAGGTTATCCGCAATATTTTTATACTATTGACTACAGGAATAGTAATATTGATAGAAATTATATGGAATTATTGATCAAAGAGGTGCATTAAAATTAAAAGAAACATTATTTACCAAATTCTAATATTTATTGTCTTATTATTTTCATTGATTGCATTTACAGGATGTTCTGATCCAGAATGCAAGACTGACTCTGACTGCACAAAAAGCTGTTTTACCTCGATCTGTGTTGACAAGAAATGCCAGCATAATCCACAGACCAATTGCTGCGGAAATATGATGTGCGAATCTGGAGAAAGCAAATGCACATGTGCAGTAGATTGTGGACCATGCCCTGGAATCACATCATCATATCTAATGCCTTATTGTGATGCAGAGAATGATTGCGCTTCTGTAGCAAATCCAAGCATGATACAGGAAAAAGGAAAAAGCATAGAATTGACTTTGTCATCTCAAAGCAAACTTGGGGTTGAGTTTAATTATGATCAACCATTTGATGTTGATGAATCATTATTTAAAGCAATATTCCAGATGAATTCAAAGACAGATATGAACATTAATGTTAAGATATCCAGTATAGAGGTATTTGAGGTTTCACCAATGGGTGAAAGGAGCACAATAGTCAAGGCAATAGTTGATAAGAAATTATATGATATTTCAAGCGAAATCTTGGAGAAAATCCCCTTGGACATTAATTTTGACAGTGAAACAGATAAAACAATCAGTGTAATAGTTAATTATGAAGAGACAATCAAATATGGTGCAGGAGAGCAGACATCACAACAGTCTTACACTGAAAATCTTGGGCTGATAAAATTTATCAATCCAAGCAAAAAGAAGGCTTGCCCTGCATCATGTGATGACGGAAATGAATGCACAGATGACTTGTGCGGAGCAGATACAAGCTATTACTGCAATTACAGAGTGAAGCCAGGGAAATGCTGCGGCAATTATGCATGCGAGTCAGGCGAGAATCAATGCAATTGCCAGACAGACTGCGGAACATGCAGTGAGACCATAGGAAATTACATGGAGAAAGAATGTGTATCAAACCAATGTGTTTCATTCATCAAAAGAGATGTTGAGATAAAGCCAACCACTAAACTGCAGGAGATCCAGGGAGTCTACAATATCCAGTCAAAACTCAGCTTTAATGAGCCTTTTGACATCGGGTCTGATCAGTTTATAATCAATTTTGAACTTGTGAGCAAGGGAAGTGAATTAGGAAACCTTGATTGCACAAAGATACAGGCAATACAGGGAAATGACCTTTTGGGAGAAAGGACTATTGATGAAAGATTGAATAATGCAGGGGATGAATTCAGGGTAATCCTAAGTCTTGATTTCACACAATTAGAAGTTGAGAAAATTATGTCACCAAATATCAAGGTGTTCTGCAATTATAATCAAGCAGATACAAACCAGCTAATAACCTATAACCTAGCTCCAGGAACAATGACATTTGTCAGGACAGGAAAATAAGAATGAAAAAAAAGGGAATTGAACTAAGTGTCAATTTTATGGTCACACTTATCATAATAATAATTATCTTTGGATTGAGCATTGTTATTGTCAGAAAATTCTTTCTTGAAGCATATAGAATACAGGATGAGCTTGACAAAAAAACATTAGAGAGGATAAATACACTGCTGAATAGGGGAGAGGTTGTTGTTGTATGGGAGAGGCAGGCAACAATACCTGTAAAAGAAAGTGAAATATTTGGAATAGGTGTCCTGAATCTTGGGAATGATGGTGAGGACATATTTCATCTTAATATAAGAGCGCAAAAAGGGTATGATGATGATGGGAATTCAATCTGTCAGGATCCAAATTTATATGGAGTTGCGTCACCTCCTCTCCCAAATTGCAATGATTATTTCACAATTGATTATGACAGGTCAGACTGGAGCATCGCTAAGTTGAAGAATAAGGTCAGAAAATTAATAATCACAAGTAACAATCCAGTTGCAGGAAACACACCTCCTCCTGCAGGAGAATATACAATAGGGATATATATCTGTAAAATTGGTTCAAATGACTATAATGATAATCCTCTAAGCAGTATCACATACACTGATTGCGATGCTTTAGATTTTGGTGCTGTTGGTAATAGGGATCAAAGAGAACTCTATGATGGGCAAGTTCATCATATAACTGTGATTGTGGCTTAGAACTATTACTTCTATCTCTTCAATCCTTTCACAAGATCAGCCAATGCTTTCTCAGGGTTCTTTGCCTTTGTTATTCCAGAAGCGACAAGAACTCCGACAGAGCCTAATTCAAGGGCAATCTTGACATCTTGTGTTGTGTGAACTCCGGCACCCACAATCAGGTTCTTGCAAAGATGGATCTTCCTTCCGCAGATAGAGTGGACAGACTTTGTTATAATTTCAGGCTTTGCTGTGCTGACAGAAATCTTCCCTCCAATCAATTTAGGAGGCTCGACTGCAATGAAGTCAGGATTGAAAGAGAACAAAGATTTTCCAACACTTGCAGAAGGAGCACATACAATTGTGATCAATCTGTTCTTTTTTGCCCTTTTGATGCATCTCCCAATAGTCTTTTTAGGAATCCTTTTCTCAGAATGGTTCAATAATGTTCCAACAGCTCCATTCTGTCTTACATCCTCAGCAAGTGTAGCGCCAGTATGGCTTCCAAAATTAATATCATCAATATGCTGAGCTAAAACAGGAATCTTGACATTGGATGAAACACGATAGATGTCAGCATCCTGGACTGCAACAGCAATATTTGCCTTATTCTTTTTTGCAACCTTTTCGCATATTTTGGCAAGGTTCAGAGCATTCTTGCCAGTGGCAGACTTATATGTCTTGAAATTGATGATTATGACAGGTGTTTTCAGCTTCATATTGATATTTTTAATTTCTAAATATAAAAATCTTTAGTTTAATATTATTTTTCTTGAAAATATCATCAAATATATAACAGAATGTTAGTATTACAGAATGTCAGGAATTTTCCACTTGCCATAGATTGAAGGCTCTTTGGGATCATAAAATCTTGTTCTTCTGCAGAAACTCTTTTGCAGAGTACATCTTTTTGCATGAGCTGCATTGGATTACAAGCAATCCGTCTGGGGTTGGAAAGTCTGAATCCTGCACTTTTTTTGAATTGCATTTTGGGCAGGTCAGCTCAAGAAGGTCAAGAGTAAAGAACCTGTTGCAGTCCTTGCAGAAGAAATACTTTTCAACAAAGTCAACAATCTTATGCTGTGGAGCATTGCAAAAAGGGCAAAAATTGATTTCAACCATCAGTTTTAGATTTTTCCTTATTGATTTATAAATGTTGTTGTTTTTAACATTTTTAATTATGATTTTAGCTTTTTTGTAATATTTTTGCCAGACAAAGTAATATCAAATTGATCCGGCGGGTCTTTTAATCCTGTTTTTCAATAAAAAACATATTAA
>JAZDHV010000030.1:0-8288 GCA_043805595.1 Candidatus Woesearchaeota archaeon | reverse complement strand
AATGTCAGAAATTTTCCACCAGTTTTTAACTGGTGGCTGAAAGCCATTCCCAATATTGGAATCAGAAAAATGCTCAAAAATGCAAAGCATTTTTGGCATGCCAGAAATTTTATTAAAATTTCTGAGCATTTCTGAGCACTAAGAACCACCAGTCCATAGATGTAGTGGATGTTGAATTGATGAATCCCACCAGTCTCTGACTGGTGGTTCTTTAGAACTAGTAATATTTATTAAGTAACAAATATTTTTATTCTTATGATGGTAAGCAAAATGAAAGAGATAGCCAGAGGAGCTGAGGCAGTGATATTCTTAGATAAAGGCAAAGTTGTGAAGAAAAGGATTAAGAAAGGATATAGGATAGATGAGATTGACAGGAAATTGAGGAGGTTCAGGACTTGTAGGGAAGCTAAGATAATCCAGAAACTGGATAAATTAGACTTCTGTGTCCCTTCAGATGTCTACACAGACGGAGAAGAGACAATTTCTATGGATTTTATTGAAGGAAAAAAACTGAGAGATAATTTGGATTCAAAGAATTACAAGAGATTATGTTTGGAATTGGGGAGGATAGTCAAGAAATTGCATGATATCCATATCATCCATGGCGATCTGACAACATCGAATTTTATCCTTAATAAAAAAGACAAAAAAATATATTTTATTGACTTTGGGCTGAGCTTTTATTCGTACAAGGTTGAGGACAAGGCAGTTGATCTTCATCTGCTGCGTCAGGCTCTTGAGTCAAAACATTATCAATTTTGTGAAGATGCAATGAGACAGGTTCTGAAGGGATATAATGATCCAGAAGTTGCTGCGAGGCTGGAACAGGTTGAGCTGAGAGGAAGGAATAAGGTGAAGGGGATGATTTGAAGAAAGTCATTATTCAAAAATATCAAATTTATAACATGTATGATGTAAATAAGGTTTATCAGGCAATGTGAAGACATCTGCACATGGTAAAACTCTGTGTCCACATGTTGTTTCTGTTGTTTCATATTGAAATGAATGGCTAATTAAATAATGATTAACTGAGTCATTTAATTTACCTGCTTCAAGGCAGACACCCATAAACCTTTCAAATCCTGCTTTAGGAAGGTGAAATCCAGTGTAAAGCTGGAAAGCTGGCTGGTCAGTAGTCATAATAACTCTTCTTCCAGTTTCAGGAGAAAAAAGACTTGCAAATTTCAAATCTTTGGGAAATAATAAGCAAATGTCATAGCCTGTGCCACCAAAATCTTTTCCTAAGAGTTTTGGTGTGCTAAAATCATATATGGTTTCATGGGAATCACAGATTCTTCCAGTCGGAATCAGTTCAGCATCAACTTCAAGAAATTGTTTAGATGGAGTAATCAGTAAGTGGTTTTCAACAGTTCTTCCAGTGCTGATTCCATTAAGATTGAAATAGCCATGAAATGTCAGGTTAATAGGAGTTGTCCTGTCACTAATAGCAGTATATTGAAAATGTAAGGTATTGTCTTCAGCAAGAGTAACTATAACTTGTAAGGCAATATTACCAGGAAACCCATTAGAAAGGTGAAGGCTGCGTAAATAAAATGGAACTGAAGCTGACCTTTCATCAAAATAAGGTGATCCTGTGTCCCAGAACATCTGAGCAAGGTTAGGAGATCCTCCATGAAGAATATGTCTGCTATGGTTTGCCTGCAATTGGACCATATCACCTGGCTTTGCTATTGTGCCATCTCGAAGTGCCCCAAAGGTGTGGTCTGGCTGAGGGTATTGGGCGTTTGCAATCCTATTTGCCCATCTTCCAACGCATATCCTGCCTTGAGAAGAAGTGTCTATTTGATACCTTTCCAAAGAATCATATCCCATCAAAATATCATCAACTTTTCCACTCTTGTCTGGCATCCTGATAGAGACAACACTTGGGCCGAAATTAGTCAATATCACTTCTAATCCATTGTCATTACTGAGTCTCCATAAAGGAGCTTTTAGAAAATTCTCTTTTTCAAGCCTTTCAGGTGGTTTTACTGCCATTTTGGGTTTATTGAAATATTAAATTAAAAATAACAAAAAACTAATTATCAGCCATTTGTTTGAGTCTCTTCTCAAGAGATTTTGGAACAGATATGCCTTCTCTTCCAACATCACCAATCTCAGATTCTGCATCAGCTGCAACTAATCCAATCCTTTGTCCAAGGCGTGCATTCAATTCAACATATCTGTGCTGGTCTCTTAACTGTTTTAGTCCAGGATCCACATTTACAATTGCCCCTAATTTCTCTAATTTTCTTGTCCTAAGTCCATTTGCATATAATGACAGCAATCCTTGCTCTCCTGTATAATGATGCCTGAACTGATAATCAAATCCCGCGAATCTTCTGATCATAGGATGCATAAATATAGGGTCAGAGATTAGGGTGGAAATTACAGCGAGAGTATCAATGTTTATCTCAATCTCATTATCAGTATCATGCTTACCTCTTGAGAACTGCCTGTTCAAATGAGCATGGTAATTCTTCATTACTCTTCTCAAGAATTGGAAGTTCTGCATTAAGTCACAGTTTGCCATGACAACATGGCCCATTTCATCATTGACACCAATCCTTGCATAATTCTCAATTGTTATTTCCCCTTTTAAGGTAGCATCTGCAAGCAATCCAATCAAATACCCAGAATTATTCGGAATCATCTCATCTCCTGGTTCAAAAGGTTTAGGCTCGACTGCCACATACATACCTTGTTTTTCAGCTTTTTCAGCTGCATATCTCAATGTTGAGATATACTGGTGAAATGCATCATCCCAGTCAACTTCAAAAGGATTAGAATAACTTTCTCCGCCATTCCAAAGTACCATTGTCTTGGCTTTTAGGACTTTTGCCACTTGGTATGCATGATCTAATCTTTCTTTTGCTGCTTTCCTCTCTTTAGGATCAGAAGAGGTTGCTGCCCTGAACACAGAAAAATGATGATTATTTGGAGTGACCATTGCACATGCGATTCCAGCCTCAACCAGAGCGTCTCTAATATTAAAAACATTGTTAAATTCTTTTCCGCCTTTGCTATAGACGTTTTCAACCCAATAAGAGGCTTCGTTTGGAACATGCATCTCAAATCCAGTAATTAATTGAGGCTCATCAGGATGCCTTTCTGCGTATTTAGCATTGACTGCTGCTGTTAACAGAATTTTTTCAGGTGTTGTAAAAAGATCAAATCCAGGCCTGCTGGCTTTAAAGAATCCTCCGCCTCCTCCACCAAATGTCCAAGCGCATGCTGATAAATCCATATACTTTGCATTATGTTCTTGCATTTTACATCGCCTCCAAAAAAATAAATCCCCCCAAGGACTTAATATTGCCATATTTCTTTACATTTTATAAATTTTATGAATGTTCAGACGGAGAATTGTCCCAGAGAGAGGACGAAAGCAGATAATTTTGATAAAAAAGTTTTTAATATCAAGATAAACTCTAATAGTAATGAAAGTAAGTACTTTTAATCTAGATTTTTCCAGAGGACATGGGATTGCAACCACAATTGCAAACATTTTAAGAAAAGTACATGAGCAAAGGCCTGACATCTCTCTTGAAGTATTATGCCAGCAACAAAACGGATTAGTCGAAGATGGGTTTCCAAATGATATCCCAATTCACCTGCTTGGACAAAAAAAGATAGCAGGAAAACATTTTCTTGGATTTCTTAAGGATCTGATAGAATATACACCTTCTGAAGGTGAGATCATGCATACTCATTATCAGCCTTACTCTTTTGGGATTATACCAAAGAATGGAAAACGCATTTCAACATGGTATGGCAATAATTTCAAGTGCTGGTATGATCCTTGTTTTGGACCTTGGAGAAATAGAGTAAGAAGAGTGGCATTAATGGGATCAAGCACAATTTCACAAAGATTTCTAGACCATGTTGTAACTATTTCAGATTATTTATACAATAAGCTTGTAAAAAAATATCATATTCCAGGAGAAATGGTAACAAGAATCTATTTAGGAGTTGATGTTTCCCAATTTCAGGCATCAGACCAGGATGATGGGTATATGCTATTTGTTGGAAGGCATGTAGGTTATAAGAATATAAAAATGCTTATTGACTTGTCAAAAGCAATGGATAATTATCCACTTGTCTGCATAGGAGATGGTGATGAGAAAGAGGAATTTGAAGACTATGCAAGGAAAATGGAAGTTCCTGCAATATTTACTGGAAAGATTCCTCTTGCTAAACTAATAAGTTATTATCAGAGATGCTCTTTTTATGTGACTGCTTCAAAATGGGAAGGATTTGGAATGCCTTTGATTGAGGCTGGAGCATGTGGAAAGCCGGTAATTGCTCCAAATCATACAGGGCATAAAGAAATAGTTAGAGATTGGGGAAACATTAATAATCCAACAGGCTTATTATACAATAATTTTGAAGAAATGGGATTAGCTGCTTTAGCTTTGATTAGTAGTTCTAAAATGAGAGAAGATTTAGGCAAAGCAGCCAGACAGCATGTTGTTGAGAGATTTAATTTAGATAGGGTTGGGAGAGAATATGTTGATGTTTATGAAAGTTTAGTGGATTAAACTTTCTTGTTCTAAAGAACAACCAGTCAGAGACTGGATGGAAAATTCTGACAATCAAAAAAATCCGACCACCACCAGTCAATAGACTGGTGGTATGCTCGCGCCTTCGGTGCTCGGGTCGGATTTTTTGTTCTCATTTTCCACATGATGCTAACTCAAATGTCAAAGTCGGCAGGGACCACCAGTCAATAGAATGGTAGCATGTTCGCTTCCCTCACCCTGCCGACTTTGAGTATGCTCAGAAATATACCACCTTCCAAAGATGGATTGTGGACTATTGTCCACTGGTCATGCAGGCCAGTGGTATATTTTTGACATATGAAACCACCAGTGAAACACAATGGTGGAAAATGAGATTTTAAAAAAGTTTATATAATCATTACGTGTAGCTATTTCTATTATGAAATTCAAGAATCCGAAAGGAACAAAGGATTATTTTGAAAAAGAAATGGCAATCCAGAGAAAAGTCTTTGATTCACTTAGAGGCACTGCTCTTAAATTTGGATTCAAGGAAGTTGAACCTCCAGTCGTAGAGTCATTTGAATTGTTGGCTGCAAAGCAGGGCGAGGAGATTAAAAATCAAATATTTACAATAGAAAAAAAAGGCGATGAAAGGCTGGCTCTCAGGGCAGAATTCACTCCGTCTCTTGTAAGAATGTTTATTGATGAGCAGAAAAAGATACCAAAGCCAGTGAAATGGTTCACAATAAACAAGGTATGGAGATATGAAAGGCCCCAGTCAGGAAGAGACAGGGAGTTCTTCCAGTTCAACTGCGAGCTTATTGGCTCAGACAAGCCAGAATCTGATGCTGAAGTGATATCAGTGATAATAGAATCATTGAAATCTTTGGGATTAAAAGAAAATCAATTTGTCTTAAAAATTAATAACAGTAAACTATTGCAGGGTATAGTTGAGAATTTTTCTAAAAAAGTTGATGGAGTCATAAGAGTAATTGATAAAAGGGCAAAAGTTGATGAAAAAGATTTTCTTGAGATGCTAAAAGATGAAGGAGTGAAGAATCCGAAAGAACTGGTGAAAATACTTGATCTGAAAGACATAGTTAAAATAAAAAAACTTGAATTAAATGATCAGGCAAAAGAGGGTGCTGAGGAGATGGGAAGCATCATGGACCTGCTTGATAACAAATGCGTGGAATTGAGCCTGTCAACTGCAAGAGGGCTTGCATACTATACTGGAACAGTCTTTGAAGTGTTTGACAAGGATGAGAAGTTGAGATCAATCGCTGGCGGTGGAAGATATGACAAGATGATTGAGCAGTTTGGGGGAGAAAAATGCCCTGTGACCGGATTTGGGATGGGATACTCAACATTGTTGCAATTGTTGGAGATGAACAAGCTAGTTCCTGAAATTGATCTTGGTCCGGAATATTTTATTGCAGTTGTGGATGAGGATGTTGTTAAGGATGCAGTCAAGATTGCCAATAAACTAAGAGAGAACAATTCTGTAGAGATTGACCTGATGAGAAGAAAGTTAGGCAAACAGTTCTCTTATGCAGACTCGATTGGAGCAAAAAAAGTAATTGTAGTCGGCCCTGATGAAATCAAAGAAGGAAAAGTAAAAATCAAGGACATGGATTCTGGAAAAGAGAAAAAAGTTGAGATTTCTGAGTTGAAATAAATCATTCAGCTCATATATTTAAAAAATCATATTTCGATATCTAAGGGAATAATTATATTTATAAACTCTGATTGATTTCTGTCAATAATGGGGCAAAGACCTTTTTTTGAGAGTGGATCATTTGTGGATAGAGGGGGTTTTGGAAGGGATAAAGATCTTGGAGAATTAGTAAGAGAAGATCCAGGGGTTGATTGTGATTTCAGTGCAAGGGGAGTCCCAGTAAAGAGATTTTCTAGAGAAGAAATTTTAAGAAGAGCAAGAGATTACCGTGCCATTGTAAATTTGGATGATTTGCCACCACTTGTAAAATTTGGAGTTTATAGAGCTATACCAAGATCAACACGTGGAAGAAATCCGGCAGTGACAATTCTTGCAAATGGCTATGATGATGAAGAATCACCTTATTATGGATATGTATGGGAAAGCAAATCACCTGATTTTTTCCAACAAAGAGAAGAGAATCAATTAAGACAAAGATTAGTTGATCACAATTATGATCTTGATTTTAGGCTAAATGTAAAAGTAATTGTATTGCCAAGGGATCCTGGAGATGGCAAAGGTGGGCCTTATTTTGTTGTTGCTACTCATGATGACATAAGACTTCCTCCTGAAGAAACATTTGATATGACTTCTGCTGAAGCTCATGCTGTTGTTTGTGATGATACAATCTTTTATGCTCAAGTTAAAAGAGTGACAGAAAAGCATAATCTTTCAGTAGGTGTATTTGATACTTCAGGCAGAGCAAGGCATGGTTATTTAGACCTGATCCGTGACACTTTTGGTGATAGAAGATTCTCAGAGTATCTAGTTTCACAAGATATGATAGGTGATTATGATAAAAAGGGATTATTAAAGCCGGGTGATCATGTATTAGTCAGACAAGTAGCGACAAATCCAAGTGGAAGGACCTTATTTTTCGAGCCAGTAGTAAATTTCCTTGATTATGACCATGCTTTTTCAACTGTAGATGGGCATGAGTTAAGGACAAGGGTAGAAGATGATGAAATATTTGATCTTCCGTTGTTTCCTTCAAAAAAGACAACGGGTGATGTTATAGGATATATTCCAAGGCCACCAGGTGATGGAAAAAGATTTTTCTATAAGCAGGTAGTTTTTAATTGGCAAAGTGGTATGATAGGAAAGATTGCTGAGCATGCTCTTATCTACAAAGATTTGGGAGGAGTTTTTCTGGCAGAGATTCTTGATGCAGGTTTCTAAGTTGAAATAACTGTAAGATAATTACACTAAAGATTATAAATTAAATTTATAAGAATAAAATAATCATTCCACATAGCCCTTCAAGAGCATCCTTCCTAGAAAAGTCAATGAGACTTTTGTCCTTCCTTTTGTCTCATTTGTCTCGACAAGTTCCATTGTCTTGAGTCCTTCTGACTTTAATGTCCCATTTATATGATAAGAGATTAAGGGAAGAGACATCTTTGTCTTTTTACTAAGATCCTCTAGGCTTGAGCATAATTCCTTGCAGTTGTATATTGTCTTCAAGAGCCCCATCTTCTTGTCACTAAGCATCTTATAATAAGAGAATTTCAGTACAGGCAGCATCATTGCATGATCTCCATCGATTGCAACTGCCTTTAATCCATTTACAAATGCAGCAGAAGTTGCAGCGCATCTGGATTCCCTATCACCTGAAGAGACCAGAACAATAAGTTCTCCTTGTTCAGCTTTTCTTATCAATGCAACTTCTCTAAAAATCTCTTCCCATATATGCCCTTTGACATCAATGACCTTTGTAGGTATCTTGAATTTCTCAAGGCCTTTCCTGGCTTCGTGAGCCTCATTGCTCCTGTTTTCAGGTGCAATAAGAATAACCTTTTCAGTAGGGAATTCTCTAATAGCTACATAAATATCCTGCATATAATCTCCAACTGGAGCAATTATTGTTTTTTTCATCTCAATCACCTTTTTATTTTTTAAATCTCTGTTTTATCTATTAAAGGTAATCCTTGATACTTTAAATATCTTCCTTTAATTGTTAAACCTTATGTTTAATACATAAAGCCAATTTAATTATAAACCTCTTAGCTGATATATACTAATATTATTCAATAATAATACTAATATTATTCAATAATAATACTAATATT
>JAZDHV010000029.1:0-6277 GCA_043805595.1 Candidatus Woesearchaeota archaeon | reverse complement strand
CGCGGATGATGACACCGAGATCAAGGCTGAGCAGACTGTGAAAGCGAAGTATTCTGTCGAGTATCTCAAGAAGATGGTGCAGGGTGGTAAGTTAGCGGACAAGGTGATGGTGCAGTTCAACAAGGATTATCCGCTGAAGCTTAGCTATGTGTCTGTGGACAGGGTGAGCCTGTCGTTCATACTGGCGCCGAGAGTGGAGAACGACTAAGAGTTAAACGTTGAGCCAGAATAAATCTGGTGGTATAGTATCTGTTCTATGCCTTTTGTTATTATGTGAGTTATTATAATTATGATGTACATGGATGGTGCCTGCATTTTCTTCTCTAAAGTTGGAACAAAGTATTTAAATACTTCAAATTGAATGGAAGTTATAAGTAGGTATTTATATTTTAGCTCTATCCAAAAAAGAGGTGCATATCATGGTCAATAAGAAACTTGCTGATTGGATTAATAGTGAAAAAGCTCAAGGTTATTCCAAAGAACAGCTAAGGCAGTATCTAACTAAACAAGGTTACAATAAGAAGGATATTGAGGAAGCACTGAGTTATACTGGAGAAAGACAAAGCTTGCCGTTCATTAACAAAAAAGCCATATTTATTGCTATTCCAATAATTATTTTGATTCTAGTTGGCTATTCAATCTATATGCTCAATCTTGAGGAGTATATGAATGACCAGGATACGCTTGTTTATGGTCAAAATGATTTTGCACCTGGTTCAGAAGCGGCATTGAGAATTGTAACACTTAATCATAAGAACTCAGAACCAATCACGGGAGCTGCAGTCACGATTGCAGCTAGAGACAAAGATACAAAGCAAAAGATTGTTCTCTTTGAAGGAAAAACAGACGAGCAAGGCTCTCCAGATATTGAATTTGAGATTCCTGAAGAATTAGAGGGTGAATATGAACTTATCATAACTACTAACTCGAAATATGGCAAGGATGAGATAATAAAGCCAATTAAGATAGAAAGAACATATAAGATTTTACTAACCACAGATAAGCCGTTATATCAGCCTGGACAGACCATGCACATCCGTGCTCTTTCTCTTCAAAACTCTGATTCTTCCCCTGCACAAGCCAAAGAAGTTACTATAGAAGTTGAGGATTCAAAAGGTAACAAAGTCTTCAAAAAGAAGATTACTAGCTCGGTATATGGAATTGTAGGGACTGACTTCACCCTAGCTAATGAAATTGACTATGGCAGGTATACAATCAGAGCATCAATAGGCGATTATTCAGCAGAGAAAAAGGTTGAAGTTAAAAAATATGTTTTACCTAAATTCAAGGTGTCTTTTGATACAGAAAAATCATATTATCTTCCCAATCAAAAGCTTGTTGGAACTGTTAATGCAGATTATTTCTTTGGTAAACCTACAAATAATGCAGAAGTAGATGTAAAAATATACACTTATGAAGTCAATATGGAGGAGATTGGAAATCTGCATGGTATGACTGACTCAAGTGGTGTATACAGATTTGAATTTGATTTGCCATCCCATTTTATTGGATTGCCGCTTGAAAAGGGTTCTGGTCTAATTTTCTTTAATATTTCAGTTACTGACCAAGCAAAGCATACAGAACAAATCACTTCTTCTGTTCCAATTGCAGAAGAGCCAATTGAAATTGAGCTGATTCCAGAGAGCGGCGAACTTGAAAAAGGCGTTGAAAACATTGTATATGTAATAACAATCTATCCCGATGGAAAACCAGCACCATCTACGGTTACAATCAAAGGACAACAGATTCATACAAACAGCTATGGTCTCGGGGAATTCAAAATAACACCTGACAATTTTTTCGTAGAGATGCAGGCAACTGCACAAGACAGTAAAGGAAACCAGGGAAGTGCCGATGTCCAGTTTCCGAGAGATTACGTAAAGAGTCCACAAACAGACGAAGAATATAGGAGAAACCAAAGAATTGAAAATGACAGGTATCGCACAGAAAGTGTGTTGTTAAGGGTAGATAAATCCATTCTAAACGTAGGAGATACAGTTCATCTTGACGTTTTCTATACAGGTAGCAAAGGAACAGTGTATATTGATGTAATAAAGGACAAACAAACAATTCTCACTAAATCATTAGATGTAACAAATGGAAGGGCATCATTAGAATTAGATTTGGATCAATCCATGGCAGGAACCCTTGAGCTGCATGCATATAAGATACTAAGAGACTCTAATATTGTTAGGGATACTAGGTCAATATTTGTGAACCAGAGAAAGGACATTGAATTGGATATAAAACCAGGAAAGGAAACTTACTTGCCTGGAGAAGAAGCACAAATAACATTCCAGACCACAAAAGATAATGCAGCCATACCAGCTGCAATAGGGGTGAATATTGTCGATGAGTCAGTATTTGCTCTCCAGGAGAAAGAATCTGGCTTTGAAAAACTTTATTTTGAGCTTGAAGAAGAATTAATGAAGCCGAGATATATGATATATGGAATAACCCTGCCAGAATTAATTTATGAACCACAACCAATGCTAGACGAAAAGGTAAGGACACAGGCAGGAAATATTCTTATGGCAGCAGCAGCTGGAGAAGATAGGTTCTCACTGAAAACGTCATCAAGAGTGGAGAAAGAACAGGAAATTGAGAGAAAAAAAGATGATTATTTTGGCGCTCTATTTAAATTTACCAACTTGCTTCTTATTTTGATACCAATCTCAATATTGGCTTTGGCATTCTATGGGCATAGATACCAAAAGAAGAATCTCTTGAAGGATTTTGGATTGTCAATACCCTTGCTTCTTGGAACAGCTGTCTTAATTGGCGTTCTATTCTGGATATTTGCTCTGATTGCAAATAGTGTTGGATATAACCAAAGAAATTCAATATACACTATTGAAGTGGTAATATTGATTATTACTTTAATATCGACTATTGTTTTATCCGTTTGGTCAAGAAAAAAGGAGTATTTCAAAACTTTCTTTATCTCAACCATGCTTATTCCAATACAATTGGCACTTATGTTCATGCCATTAATGGAAGTTGTCAATTACAGGTATAATGAATTGATTATGCTGGCAGTTCCTATTCTTGTTCTAATAGCAATAATCTACTCATTAGTTGTGCTGATAAGATATGCAAAAAACAATGATACTAATCTACTTTGGATAACTCTGCTTTTCTTGCTCTATGTTATATTATTCCCTGCATTTATATTCATAGGAGTATATAGTGGATTACTGGAAAACCTGAAAACTATGCTCTGGGTGGGAATAGCTACATTGATTATCCCAATTATTTATGGGATATACGCAGTGGACTTTTTAAGATTGAAGGACAAGCTTGCAGTTCCATCATTGTTGATTGCTTTTATGCTTCTATTATTGCCACTTGGAAGCACTTTTCTAATTTTAATGAGCGGTAGTCAAATGGGGAGGGTAACAGATATGGGAGGAATGGTTCCCATGGCAGGAATGGTTCGTACAGACATTAATAATATGGAGAAACAAGCATTCATGGATGAAGAGATTTCGCTCACTGGAGAAGAATCTGAAGATAGTGAAACCCCAAGAGTAAGGCAATTCTTCCCAGAAACACTTTACTCAAATCCACAGATCATTACTGATAATAATGGCAAAGCTACGCTAAATCTTGAAATGGCAGATTCAATTACATCCTGGAGAATTACTGCTCTGGCTAATTCGCTTGGCGGAGACATTGGTTCAAATAATGCTGAGATGATTGTCTTCCAAGACTTCTTTGTTGACATTGACTTGCCTATAAGCTTAACTCAAGGAGACGAAGTAAGCATTCCAATATCGGTGTTTAATTATTTGAAAACGCAGCAATCAGTTAGGTTAGAGTTCCAAGAAGAGGCATGGTTTGAGTTGCTTGATGAATCTACAAAAACTCTTGATATAGGTGCAAATGATATTGATGTTGTGTATTTTAGGATAAAAGTAAAAAAATTGGGCAATCAAAAATTAACAGTATTTGCATATGGCACTCAAAAGAGTGATGCAATATCAAGAATTATCGAAATTGCCCCAGATG
This sequence comes from Candidatus Woesearchaeota archaeon, assembly GCA_043805595.1. Taxonomy (GTDB): domain Archaea; phylum Nanobdellota; class Nanobdellia; order Woesearchaeales; family JAGVYU01; genus JAZDHV01. The sequence continues at coordinate 2,266 of JAZDHV010000029.1, read as the reverse complement.
GTCAGGAGTTTAGAACCTCATTTAGTGATAAGCTGAATAGTAATATCGAAAAGACAATAATTATTCCAGAATCAGCGATTGATGATAGTGAAAAATTATTTGTTAAAGTATATCCTGGAATTTTCAGTCAAGTAGTAGAGGGTCTTGATTCAATGCTTAGAATGCCATATGGATGCTTTGAGCAGACATCTTCAATAACATATCCGAACGTGTTAATAGTGGATTATATGAAAACTACAAATCAAATTACTCCAGAAATACAATTTAAGGCAGAACATTATATCGGCACAGGTTATCAAAGATTAATGACCTTTGAAGCCACCTCAGGAGGATTCTCCATATTTGGAAAACAACCAGCAGAGAAAATTGTAACTGCTTATGGACTACTCGAGTTTAAAGACATGGCTGATGTTTACGAAATTGATGATGGCTTAATTCCAAGAGTCCAAGACTGGCTAGTTAGACAAATGCAAGGAGATCATTGGACACCTGATGGACATTATGGTGCAGCTTATAAAGCAAGAAATAGTGATGTAGCAGCAACTTGCTATATCTCCTGGTCATTGTTAAACTCAGGGGTTTCAAACAAAGATGAGAAAATGAAAAAGGCTTTGGATTATATTGAAAAGAATTATGAGTCAGAAAAAGATAATCCATATGCACTTGGATTATGCGCCCTTGCATTGTCAAAAGGAAGAAGGAATGCTGAACCAATTCTAAGTAGACTTGATGTTCTAGCGAAGCGTGATGATAAAAGAATATACTGGACATCTGATCTTGACAGCCATGGACAAAGAGTTGAAAGAATCTCCAAAATATCTCCCGAAGAGCAAGCAGATGTTGAAACTACGGCAGTTGTAGCTTTAGCATATTTAGAAGCAGACTATAAACCAAATGATCTCACAAAAGTCCTTCAATTTTTAATCAATAGTAAGGATTCTTACGGGACGTGGGGAAGCACACAGGCAACAGTTTTGACAATGAAAGCTTTGCTCAGTTCTATTGAGAAATCGCAAGAAAGCACTAATGCAAAGATATCTGTCTTTGTTGACGATAAAAAAATAAAGGACATCAGTGTAAACAATGAAAATAATGATGTTTTACAACTAATTGATTTGAAAGAATATGCAAAGAAAGGAGAAACTCGTGTTAAAATTACCATTGAAGGCGAAGGAAATCTGTTCTATCAGATTGTTTCTTCATATTACTTAGATTGGAGTGATGAGATTGTTCTCGTAGACCTTGGAAAAAATCAAGGCATTGATATACAGTTGAATTACGACAAAACAAATTTAGCATCAAACGACATTGTAAAGGTCAAAGTAGGGGTAAAATATGATGGTGTGGGGATAGTTAACTATGCTATTGTAGACCTTGGAATTCCTCCAGGATTCAGTATTTTTTCAGAAGATTTGGATAAATTAAAACAAGATGGCTTGATTGAAAAATATGATATCACAGGCAGACAGATAATCTTGTATCTGGAGAATCTTAGTCAACAGGGTATGACATTTGAATATAGATTAAAAGCAAAGTATCCAATAAAGGCAAAGACTCCGAAATCTGTCGTATATGATTACTATAATCCCGATATGAGAGATGAAGAGGAACCAGTTGAAATAATTGTGGTCTAGTAAATTACATAGAATTTGCTTGGATACTCTATTTGACTTTGCATAATCCTTAGTGTTAAGAATTTTACGTAAACTTGGAGACTGGGTTGTCGTAATTGTCTTTTTTATTTTAAAATTATACCACCCGTTTGCGTTTTTAAACCGGTAAACACATTCCTTTTTAGAGAGCCTATGTCAAAGTTTAGGCATTAGCCATATACCTGAGTTTATGCCAAACCGACACCTTTATTCACCAGTTTAACAACTTAGAGATTAAGGATTTATATCAAGACCACTTGCATACTAGGATTAATCTCAAATCACTTCTTTTATTTTTCATATCCACCCCAAAGGTTATTTTCCATTCCAGTCATCTTTAAAAACCAGGTTCTAACCCGCCTGACTCATGGGTATTAAGATTATGGATTTTCCAGGTGGTGCCTGGGTCGCGCTGCCAGAGGGGCTTGAGGAGAGAATAGTAAAAGAAAAGATAGCTAACAGCGATGTCTGCGTCTCTGATCTTGACCATACTGACGCAAGGTCGCCTGCTGAGCTTAGCGCCTGGCTTGACCTGATGAGCCCGTTGGCATTCGACTACTGGTTCTGGGGATGGGCGGCCAAGGCAGGAATGGGTCTTTTGAGGGATCTTGCTG
>JAZDHV010000028.1:0-18245 GCA_043805595.1 Candidatus Woesearchaeota archaeon | reverse complement strand
TAGTGCTCAGAAATGCTCAGAAATTTTAATAAAATTTCTGGCATGCCAAAAATGCTTTGCATTTTTGAGCATTTTTCTGATTCCAATATTGGGAATGGCTTTCAGCCACCAGTTAAAAACTGGTGGAAAATTTCTGACATTTTAGGGTGTTAAAAATCTGAAAGATTTTTATACAATTCTGACAAATCAATTTTAGAATCAGATAAAATAATTTATTTTTTAGCTTTCTCTTTTGCTTCTTTCTCTTCCTTCACTTCTTCTTTGCTCTCTTTTTTATCTTCTTTCTTAACTTCCTTTATTTCTTCTTTTACCTTAGCCTCTTCTTTTACATCTTTTTTCTCGGATTTATTTTCCTTTATCTCATTTGATTCATTTTCTTCCTCAGGTTTGACAGCCAATTTAACTTCTTTCTTTTTCTCAAGAGATTCACGCCTGTCTCTTACAATTGAGATTGACCTTATCTCACATAATTTCAAAGGATAAACACTTTTTAGGCTTCTTACAAGGTTTTCCTGAACTTTATGATCTATGACATCTTTTACAAAATCATCTAGATTTGATGTTGTCACTCTCCTTCCTAGAAGAAGGTTTATTTTTTGTCTTGCTGTTGTCCTGACAGATTTATATGTATTTGCTCTTGTTATTATAATTATATTGATCTTTAGGTTCTTATTGTCTTTTGTCTTGAAGAATAATGTATAGTCAACTCTGTCTTTTCCTCTTCTTATCAATCTTCTTATAGCAGATGGTACAATCTCATATCCTAAGAACTCTGTGCTTGCCTTCTCTCCACTGACATTATCAACACGAAATCTGATAGTCATGTTCTGTTTTTTCATGTCATTTGTTATGGTCATTAGATTGATTTTCATTGATCTATTTAATAAATTTTGAGGATCATCTGTAAAAGATTCTCCTAAGAATGTATTATTCATTGATTTTGGTGCAAATAACTGTACCCATCTCTTCTTCTTTATCTTTGTGACTATTTTAGCTGATCTTGCCATTATACTAGTGGAGATAGTAGGGGATTTATAAAACTAACGGTTTGATTTTTAATAAAATTTTGATATTATATAAAATATATATTAAACACTCAAACATCCAAATTTTTTACAAGCTTTGCATTCTCCATGATAAAATCTCTTCTTGGAGCAACTTCATCACCCATGAGCAGAGTAAATACTTGATCTGCAGCAACTGCATCATCTACAGTGACTAACTTAAGTATCCTTTTCTTCGGATCCATTGTAGTTTCCCAGAGCTGGCTTGGATTCATCTCTCCTAAACCTTTGTACCTTTGAATATTTATATTAGAATCATTTCCAATTTTGGCCATAATCATATCCTTCTCTTTTTCATTATATGCATACTCAATGATTTTTCCTCTTTTGATCTTATAGAGAGGAGCCTGTGCAATATATACATGACCCTTGTCAACTAAAGGCTGTAAATACCTATAGAAAAATGTCAATATCAGTGTTGTGATATGGCTTCCATCAACATCTGAATCTGTCATGATTATTATTTTATGATACCTTAATTTTGAGATGTCAAAATCCTCTCCGATGCTTGTACCAAGTGCTGTCACGATTGTAACAATCTCATTTGAGCTTAAGATTTTATTTAATCTAGACTTCTCGACATTCAATATCTTTCCTTTTAATGGCAAGATTGCCTGAAACTCCCTGTTCCTTCCTTGACGAGAACTGCCACCTGCAGATTCTCCTTCCACAAGGAAAATCTCAGACTTCGCAGGGTCTTTTTCAGAGCAGTCTGCCAGTTTTCCTGGTAAAGAACTTCCTTCAAGAGCTGATTTCCTTCTTGTCAAATCTCTTGCCTTTCTTGCTGCCTCCCTTGCCATTGCAGCATTTATTGATTTCTCAACAATTGTTTTTGCAACATTAGGATTTTCAGCTAGAAAAGATGATAATCTTTCAGTTACAATTGAGTCTACAATTCCTTTTATCTCAGAATTTCCTAATTTTGTCTTTGTCTGCCCTTCAAACTGAGGGTTTGCTATTTTTAGGGATATCACTGCTGTCAATCCTTCTCTTACATCCTCGCTTGATAGCCTGATTGCGTTTCCATTCTGTTTGATCTTCTCACAATAATTATTCAATGTCCTTGTCAATGCTGTCTTGAATCCAGAAAGATGCGTTCCTCCCTCGATTGTGTTGATTGAATTTGCAAATGAAAAAACATTTTCATTATAGCCGTCATTGTACTGGAGTGCAATCTCAACACTTGTTCCATTTTTTTCTTTTTCAAAATGTATTGTTTGATGCAGTTTATTCTTGTTCTTGTTTAGATATTCAACAAAAGAGATTATCCCGCCTTCATAAAAGAATTCATGGCCTTTGTTTTCCCTTTCATCATTAATATTGATCCTGACACCTTTATTCAAGAACGCAAGTTCCCTCAGCCTGCTTGAGAGTGTTTCAAAAGAAAATATTGTTTCAGGGAAAATCTCAGGGTCAGGTAGAAAAGTTACAGTTGTCCCAGTTTTATCAGAAACATCCTCAAATTTCAATTTATTCACAGGTTTTCCCCTTTCATATTCTTGGGAAAATTTTTTCCCATCTCGATGCACTATTACTGTTAATTTGCTTGACAAAGCATTGACAACAGATATACCAACTCCATGCAATCCGCCACTTACTTTATATGAGTTTTTATCAAATTTACCTCCTGCATGAAGTTTAGTCATAATGACTTGCAAGGCAGATACATTAAATTTTGGATGTAAATCAGTCGGAATTCCTCTTCCATCATCAATGACAGTGACTGAACCATCAACATTGATCAACACTTTGATGGATTTGCAGTATCCTGCCAAAGCCTCATCTATGCTGTTGTCTACAACCTCATATACAAGATGATGAAGTCCCATCAGGCCTGTGCTGCCGATATACATTGCAGGCCTTTTTCTGACTGCCTCTAAGCCTCCTAAGACCTTGATGTCTTTTGCGCTATAAGAATTAGTTTTATTGCCTGGTTCTTCACCCTTATTAGGAGTTATATGGTTTTTTGCTTCCGGGTTTTCACTAGGATTTTCTTTGATTTTCCCACTAATTTCCTGTTTTTCTTCATCCATTTTTTGTAGAAAATTAACCTTGTTTTCCTTCTTATTTCAGTAAAAAAGAAGCCTAAATCCTTTATATATCTTTCGGTTACAAAATGGCATTACAGAGGCTGTATTGGCTGAATTCAGCTATCCTGAGAAAAAGTATTGCTTTTTCTGGGATCCTAAAAATTTGATATGTCAGAAATATACCACTGGCCTGCATGACCAGTGGGCAATATCTGCAATCCATTTTTGGAAGGCGGTATATTTCTGAACATGCTCAAAGTCGGCAGGGTGAGTGAAGCGAACATGCCACCAGTCTATTGACTTTGTCCCTGCCGACTTTGAAATAAAATCAAATCTTTATGATTTCAAAGTGTTTATAAATCATATTTCAAAGAGAATTTACAGCTTTTTTATCTCAATCTCGCGCCGCTTTATAGAGATAGATATCTCGTCACCATCTCCAATATCAGATATTTTTGATACTATCTTTGGCAATAAAATTCGTTCCCCCCTCATCTCATTATTAATAATCATATCTTTTACTGAATCAGTGTTTTGAATTCCAACCTCTTCAAGGATTTTTCCAGAATCAACCATACCTTTTCTATTCTTGAATTCTATTGTCCTTCCAAAAAGATATTTTGCAATCTTGTCTGCTACATCAACATTTGTTGCAGCTGTGATTCCTTGTAGACCTGGGCTAAGATTAGCTTCTATCATCATCGGGCCTTTTGCACTTTCAAGTATATCAACAGCGCATATTTCAGCACTGATGGTTTTTGCTGTGTCTATCGCAACTTTCTTTGTCCTTGAGTCCAGGATGCATGCCTCACCTTTTGCACCTGCATGAATATTTGCTCTTTTCTCTCCCTTTTCTGCTTTTCTGCACATTGATGCAACAACCTTATCTCCGACAACAATTGATCTTATGTCAGTCCCTTCTGTCTCAATATATTCCTGGATTATAAGAGGCTGTTTCAGTGCAGTTAAGGCATCTAGCACAGATACTGCTGCATTATATGAATCTGCAAACATCACGCCTTTTCCCTGCGTTCCCTGAGGAAATTTCATGACAATCGGATAATTCAGTTTTTCTAGTATTTTCTTTCCACCTTTTGAAGATGATGCTAGATAAGTCCCTGGCATTGGAATATTTGCCTCCATGCATTCTAGATGTGTCAATAGCTTATCATGCCCTATTGTGTATGAAATAGGTTTGTTGGGCATGTATGATTTATTGTTTAGTGCTGTTGCCAATGCCCTTAGTATTGACTCATACCTGAATGACCCCTTTGCATAGACACAATCATATTCTCCTAATGGCTTGCCTGCATAAAGGACTTCAAAATTGCCTTTTCCAAGATTTACTTCAATCTCTCTAAGGTCCAAGTCATCAACTTCATCAAAATATTTTTCCATGGCTTTGACAGTCCATTTCGAGCTTACGCTTCCTAAACTTATTAATGCAGCTTTTAATTTAACCACCCTTATTATTTTATTTTTTCATCGGATCTATTAAAAATCCCTTTTTCAAGATATCCTGGCCAATAAGCACTTTATATTTCATATGAGACCGGTCTGCAATTGTAAAATCTGCTTCACACTCTTTTCCAGCTATTTTTACATGAGCATGGACTATAGGCCTTACAGAATTTCCATGCTGGCTTTTTATAAGCCTTGTCATCACCACTGGCCCTAATTTAAGTCTGGCTGCAAGCCTTGAGTCAACTGAGCTCCTTTCAGCTCCTGTGTCAATTCTTGCCTTGACTTCTCCTTGCTCTGATTTGCTGGATAAGATTCCTGATTTGTTCGACAAGATTATTGTCTCCTCCAATCCAACCACTATCCTGTACATATAAAGAACTAGCTTATCATATTATATAAACATTACGGTTAAGAATACAATGTTAAAACCCTAATTGTATATAATTGTTTTGACTTGATCTAATAATTGTGCCACTTTTATCTGCCCTATAGTCAATATGAAAGGCGCTAATCTAGGTCCCTTTTCTTTGTTTATCAGTATCATATAGACTGCCTTAAAGAATTCCTTGTTCTCAATATTGTGTTTCTGGCAAAGATTATAGAACTCTTCAAATAGGGTTTTTTCTTCATATTTCTTTTTCTTGAGCAATTCTGCCAATTCCAATATCATTTTTTTGACTTTTTTGTCAACTTTTTTTGTGACTTTCTCAACCAATTGGAATTTATAATCATCAGTGGCAAACTCATCAATCCATTTTTTTGCAAACTCCAATCTTTCAACAACAGGTTCTAATTCTATATTTGTGGCTTTCTCAGGCAAGTGCCCCATCTCTTTTAATATTTCAATAGCCTTATCTTTATCATTTAATGCAGTCTGCATGACCATTCCAGCAAATGATAGTGATATCTGCAGAGGCAATTTCTTTGGGATCTCTCCGACATGAGATAGTTCGTAAATCCTTTTCTGGTTTTTTATTGTGGACTCTGATTTCCCCTCTGCCTCTCCAAAATATATCCTCTCTGCCTTGTCATACCTGTCAAACAAAAGTATCAGGTCATTTGTGTTATATGGATCAAAGTCAATCACAGTCTTGGGCCTTGTCTTTACAAGCAGAAACCTTAAGATTTTAGGAGGTATCATTTCAGCTGCTTCCCTAAAGCCAAAACCTTTTCCTTTGCTTGTAGACATTTTTGCTCCGCCAATTGTGAAGAACTCATAGCCTCTTCCTGTCCTGTACCCATCACTTGGGTATGGGCTTGGATATTTTATCAGGTCAGTCGCAAGCTTGCATGCAAATGTCCTTGATCCTCCTTGGGTGAAATGGTCTTTTCCTGCATATTCGACAATCACATTTTTTGTAGGCCATTTCGCAGCCCACTCAACTTTCCATGGAAATTTACCATTTCCATCATATGGGCTTATCTCTCCTTTATGTCCGCATCCATCTGCCCACTCAACCACTCCATCTTTGCATTCAAAATATAATAATTCTTTTTCTTTGTCCCAGTTTGTTGCGAGTGTAGTGGCTATCTTGCCGCATTTTGGGCATATGACATTGAAAGGAATTTTTTCAGATGCATCAATATCTCCATACAGGTCTGAATATGTCTTTTGCACTTTCTCATGATTATCAAGAATGAATTTAATCATTGGATTGAATGCACCATTTATATATTGTTCGCCAGTGCTTTCAAGCTCAGCGTCAATTCCAAATTCACCAAATTTTTCAGTCACCTGAGAAAAATAATAGTCTGCAAAGCTTTGGTATCCTTTTACAGGGCTTGGAATGTTCCTGAATGGCATTCCAAGATATTTATCCCATGTTCTGTCCAATTCCTTATTTGGTTTGTCGTAAGGGTCCATATCATCAGAACTAAGTATAAATTTTGCTTTCATCCCATTTGACTTCAACGCTTTTGCAATGGCATCGTGGATTATCCATCCTCTGCCAGAACCTATGTGGATCACGCCTGATGGAGTCTTCTCATCATATACAATCACTCCGTTTTTCTTGTATATCTCTTTTAATCTTGGATCTCTGTCAATCCTTTGCTTGACTTCAAATGCAACCTTATCTGCCCAATGCTGTATCTCGCTATCATTTCCATTATTTTTATTTTTTCTATTGCTCTCCTTATCTTTATTGGTCTTATGATTATTATTCTTATTATTACTCTTGTTTTCATTATTTATTTTAGGCATATTAACTGTCCAGTCTGACTTAATATTTAAAACTTTTGACAAAGAATGACAAGGAAAAAATTATTAAAAGGTTATATTATAAAATATGCTAATCCTCATTCAAAACTGTGAATGTCTCAGTATGCTGAATGCCCTCAATAGACCTTATGCTCTCAAGCATCTCATTTGTCCTCTCCATTGTTTTGCTGGATATGTAGCACAAGATGTCAAATCTTCCTGTCAGCTCATAGATTCTATGGACTTTAATATATTTTAGCCTTTTCACAATCTCATCTGTCCTTACATGTGGATTTGTCTGGATACCTACAATTGCTGAAATATTACCTGTGACATTGATTGTAAACTTTTTTATGATATTATTCTTGACCATGTCATTCACTCTTTTCCTGATAGTTCCCTCTGATACCTTGAGTTTTTTTGCTATCTGCAGGAAAGGTTTTCTCGCATCCTGTGTTAGTTCCTCTAGTATTTTTTCATCTGTTTCGTCCATTTTATTCAAAAACCCCTTGTTTTTGTGGATACGAATCTCTTTATAAAGGTTGCGAAAAAATACGTTATTCGTATTTTTGAGCAACTTTAATTATGAGCTCTACAAACCTCAACTATGTTCTTAGTTTCCACTTCTTGTAATATTGACAGCTTGAACTCCCTTGTATATCTTCTTGTTTTTCTCATTTTGACCCAACTTTTATGTTTTTTATGCTTAAATCACATAAAAAATTTCGCATTCTTAGTGTATCAAATCAAGGGGTCAGTCCAACATTTTTTATTAGTTGCGAAAAAATACGTTATTCGTATTTTGCGTAATTTCTTCTAATGTCAAAGTCGGCAGGGACAAAGTTAATAGACTGGTGGCATGTTCGCTCTGCCGACTTTGAGCATGCTCAGAAATATACCGCCTTCCAAAAATTTATTGTAGATTATTGTCCACTGGTCATGCAGGCCAGTGGTATATTTCTGACATATTAATACTAAATACTATGATAAACAAAACATTATCACAGCATTTTTTTCAATCTTTCAACTGCTTCTTCAACATCTTTTCTATGGCCAAATGCACTGAATCTGATAAATCCTTCTCCTGCTTGCCCAAAACCAGCTCCAGGAGTTGTAACAATATAACATTTCCCCAGGATATTTGAAAAGATATCCCAAGATTTCTTTCCAGGAAATTCGGCCCATATATAAGGTGAATTAACCCCTCCATATGATTTTATTCCCATCGAATTTAGCCCTTCCTTTATCACGCGCGCATTTTCCATATAATAATCAACTGTCTGCTTCATCTCTTTTAATCCCTTGTCATCAAGTGCAGCAATTCCAGCTAATTGAATAATATTTGAGGCTCCATTGAATATTGTAGTCATGACTCTGTTCCAATCTTTTATGATAAAGCTTCCACCCTCAAACTTTAATTCTTCTGGAACAACTGTCCATCCTAGCCTAAGCCCAGTAAATCCTAATGATTTTGAAAATGAACTGACCTCAATAGCAACTTCTCTTGCTCCCTCAATTTCATATATTGATTTCGGAAGCCCAGGATCCTGGATATATTCTGAGTAAGCAGCATCAAATATGATTATGCTCTTATTTTTCTCTGCAAACCTGACTAGTTCCCTAAGCTGTTCTTTTGTAGCAACTGCGCCAGTTGGATTATTTGGTGAACAAAAATAAATCAGGTCAGATTTTACAATCCTTGAAAGGTCAGGGAAAAAATCATTTTTAGGAGAGCATTCAAGATATATTAATCCATTGAATAACCCAGTCTTGCTATTATAGCCTTTAGTTGCCCCTATCAATACACTTCCATCAACATAGACTGGATAAGAAGGGTTTTGAACACTTACTTTTACATCAGGCCCAAACATCAGCTGCAATCTGCCAATGTCACACTTTGCTCCGTCTGAAATAAACACCTCTTCAGGCTTAATAATATTATTATACAGTTTTTCAGCAATCTTTCTTCTGAGTTCAGGCATTCCTTGTTCATCACCATACCCTGTATATCCTTTTGCAGAACCCATTCCTTTTGCAGCATTTACTAAAGCTTTTGTGATATATGGTGTCAATGGCTCAGTTGTATTTCCAATTCCTAAACTGATGATTTTAGCATCAGGATTCTCCTTCATAACATTCTGTTTTTTTCTATTAATCTCAGGAAAAAGGTATCCTGCCTGCAATTTTGAAAAATTCTTGTTTCTCTTCACCATTTTAGTTTATTACTCCTTTGTATCATATTCTCCTAAAAAAACTTTTTCAGCAGGTCCTGTCATAATCACATGCCCTTCTTTGTTGATTCCCACAAGCAAAGATCCTCCCAATAGATGTACAGTGACATCATTTTCAATCAAATTCTTCTCAATTCCAGCAACAACAGATGCGCATGCACCAGTTCCGCATGCCAATGTCACTCCTGATCCTCTCTCCCATACTCTCATTATTATCTCTTTTGGGTTTTTGACCTGGACAAACTCAACATTTGTCCTGTTAGGAAACAGATCATGATTCTCAATAACAGGGCCTATCTCTTCAACATCAATATCATTTAAATCTTTAATAAAGATGACAAAATGGGGGTTTCCCATGCTTATGATATTGCCTATAAACCTCTTTTTCCCTTTTTCACCATTTACTTCTATCTCTTTGTTCAATCCCTTTACAACAGGCTTTCCCATATCAACTTCAACTGTCTTAACTTCTCCATTTTCCATACCAATGATTTTTGGCCTTATTATCCCAGCTCCTGTCTCAATCTCCATCTTCTTCTTCTTGACTATCTTTTCATCATAAAGATATTTTGCAATGCATCTTATGGCATTCCCGCACATCTCTGCTTCTGATCCATCTGCATTGAAGATTCTCATACTTGCATCATGGCTTTTTTCCTCAGGAGGAAGCATGATAACAATCCCGTCTGCTCCGACTCCAAAATGCCTGTCTGACATTTCCTTGGACAATTTTGAAGGATCACCTGGGCAATTGTCTTTGCAGATCTCTCTAATTCGATCAATAAACAGGTAATCATTTCCCAATCCATGCATCTTTGTAAATTTGATTTTAACCATTTTTAAGATTAAGAATAATGTTTATTTATTTAAATAACTTCGGATTTTACCCCACTTTTTTGTTGTAATTCGTAACATTTTTGCGAAAAAAGAGAATTCTTCTCATTTTCCTAAAAAAATTATTGATTATTTCAGCCAGCTTTCATGCAAGATCTGTTTTACTAATTTCTTTGAACTTAGCCCTATTCTGGATATTGTTGCTTTCCCATCCCTGATCACAACTTCTGCAGGCATTGCCCTAAGATTATAAACAGACCCCATTGCATAGCAATATGCTCCAGCATTTTGGACTGCAAGCAGATCTCCCTCGCGAATCTCCGGCAATTCTCTGTCTTTTGCAAATAAATCCCCTGTCTCGCAGATATTTCCTGCAATATCATATTTTTTCAAAGGCCCATTGGGATTTGACAGGTTCAATATGTGATGATAAGCATCATAGAACATTGGCCTAATCAATTGAGAAAAACCAGAATCTGTTCCTGCTATCAATCTTCCATGATTATCTTTCAATGTATTTACCCTTACCAATAAAGTCCCTGATTCTGCTACAATATATTTTCCTGGCTCAAACCAAAGTTCAAGCTCTCTTCCGTATTTTTTGCATGCAATCTTGAATATCTCCAGTATTTTATTTCCTAATGAGGCATAATCAATCCTTTTCTCATCTGGTTTATAAGGTACCTTGAATCCTCCTCCAAAATCTACAAACCTTAGGTCAGGAAAATTTTCCTTAGTAGCAATATTAAGCAGATTCTTCATGCTTTGCATTATCTTTCCAGTATCTGATATGCCTGATCCTGTATGCTCATGCAATCCAACCACTTTCAGATTATAGTTTTTGGAAATGTCCTTGACCTTATTAAGGTCATCAAAAAGAAGTCCAAATTTTGTAAGATCCCCTCCTGTTCTCACTTTTGCATGCTCTCCTGCTTCAACCTCTGGATTGAATCTCAAGCATACCTCAGTTCCTTGGAATTCTTTGCCATATTTCTCTAATCTTGACAAACTGTCTATATTCAGCATGATCTTTTGATCATGTACTTCTCTCATTTCATCATCAGTGATATTATTGGCAGTATAGAGTATCTGTTCAGGTTTAAATCCTATTTTTAGCGCTAAAATTACATCTCCAGGGCTGACAGCGTCGATCATTGCCCCATTATTCTTCAGTATCCTTAAAATCATAGGATTATAATTTGCCTTCATTGCATATAATATCTTTAGTTTTGGCCATTTGATAAAATCAAATAATTCTTTATACCTCTGAACAACCATATCTGCGTCATAAATGTATAATGGTGTTTCAAACTTTTTAGCCAATTCATCAGCTTTCAATCCCTGAAGCCTTGGTTTTTCCAAATCATATTCCATATGGCACCTAATCTGCATTTAAGTATAAAAATTTTTGGGTTGGAGAGAATTTATTCATATAAAACTCATAAATCCAATAATTTTTTAAATAACCCTTTATTTTTCTATGTTATGGCAATACAAATATTTTCATCTCAGCCTGGAATTGAATATGGTATTGTTAGCAAAAGGCTGATTATCCAGACAAACAGGCTCGATCCAAGCAGGAGAAACATAATTTATTTATGCAGTTTTCCTAAAGGTGTCCAGTCAATTGACCAATTTGTTGATAGCCTTTTTACAAGTTATCACACCATGATTTCTCCAGAATTCGTTGAAAGATACATTGACCATAGGCTAGATGAGGCCCGGGATGAAAATCAGAGATCTGCATGGGATAGGATTAACAGGGAAGGAAGGCTCATTGATTTGATAAGTGTCCAAGTCCCTGATGGAATCTACCATTTTACTGAACAGTTTGGATTAGATGTCTCTGCTTTTGTCAGAGATCTTTCACATCTTGCATCACAACAATACAGAATAATCACTTGCATGGACGAGTCAGCTGTATTTAAGAAAGAAAAAGCAAGAATAAAAGCTGCATAATTCTATTCTATAATCTCTTTTTATTGTTTTCCCAGATACCCTTTCTTATAGAGTAGCTCTGCATTTAGGATTCCTCCACCTGCAGCTCCTCTCACTGTATTATGTGAAAGTGCAACAAACTTCCAATCAAATACATTTGATTTTTGCAGTCTTCCGCAGACACATGCCATTCCCTTGTCAATATCCCTGTCTAAAGTGACCTGAGGGCGGTCTGGCTCATCTATATAATGGATAGGGCTTTCAGGAGCCATTGGAAGATCCAATTCCTGAGGAACACCCTTAAAATTATTCCATGCTGCTAATATCTGCTCGCGAGTTGGGTTTCTCTCAAATTCAACCCAGACATCTGCCAGATGCCCGTCACTTGCATCCCCTCTCTTGCATATGGCACTGATCGTGAATCCATCATAATTTACAAATTTGCCGTCTTTAATTGAGCCAAGTATTTTCATCGGCTCTTTCTCTGATTTTTCCTCTTCTCCTCCAATATAAGGCACAACATTATGCTGATATTTTGGATCACTTACAACTTTCCATCCGCCGCCAGACAATGCCTGGACTGTTGAGACAATCACTCTCCTGATTCCAAACTCATTTAGTGCAAATAAAGGAGCCAAATAACTTTGAAGGCTGCAATTCGGCTTTACTGCAATAAATCCTTTGCCCCATCCTCTATTCTTTTGCTGTATTGGTATAATGTCTATATGATCTGGATTGATCTCTGGTATAAGCATTGGCACATCTTCTGTCCATCTGTGCGCTGATGCGTTTGAGACTACTGGAATTCCTGCCTCTGCATATTGATGCTCCCATTCTTTTGCAATTCCTGAGTCAAGAGCAGAGAACACAAATTCACATTCCTTTTTGCATTTTTCTATCTGATCCATATTCTCAACAACTATGTCCCTAACATTTGCAGGAATCTCCGTTTTCATAGTCCATTTTTTCTCAACAGCTTCTGAATATCTTTTTCCAGCAGAATTAGGTGAAGCAGTAACATAAGTTACTTCAAACCAAGGATGATCCTCTAACAATCTGATGTAGTTCTGGCCTACCATTCCTGTTCCAGCCAATATTCCAACCCTTAACTTTTCCATTCTTCCCTCCAATGTTTCAGACATGATCTAAGCCATATTAGTAAAATTAATCAATTATTCTGATAAAACTAAATCAATCCTAATTTTGTGACAACTTTCTTTATTTCTTCCCTATGCCTCTCATCTTCAAGAGAGCACATTGGCAGCCTGTAAACTTCCCTGCACATCCCTTTCATAGCGACCATTGCTTTTATGGGTATAGGATTTGTCTCAATAAATTCAACCCTGAATAATTCAGATAACTTCTGCTCAGTCTCTCTTGCTTTCTTCATATTTCCATCTAATGCTGAATGCACCATTTCACTCATCATTTTTGGAGCAATGTTTGATGCGACTGAGATTATTCCATCCCCTCCAGCTTCAATCAAATCAAGAGTGATATTATCATCACCTGACAGAACTGTAAATCCCTCTTTCTTGCCTGCAATGACATCTTTCATCTGATTTATGTCTCCAGATGCCTCTTTGACACAAACAATGTTCTCGCAGTCATTCATGAGATTTACAAGTGTCTTTGTCTCTACATTGACTGCTGTCCTGCCTTTTATATTATATATTATGCAGGGTACATTTACTGAATCTGCAATTGATTTGAAATGAAGATAAAGCCCTTTTTGTGTTGGCTTGTTATAATATGGATTCACTAGTAACAATCCATCTGCTCCGAGCTCCTGCGCTCTGATTGATTTCTTTATTGATTTTGCAGTTGAGTTTGTTCCAGTCCCAGCAATCACTTTCACCCTTTTATCAGCTTGACTCACAACAATCTCAATGACTTTTTCAGCCTCTTCATCTGATAATGTTGGGCTTTCACCTGTTGTTCCGCATGGAACAATCCCATCAACTCCATTATCTATCTGAAAGTCAACCAATTTCCTCATTGCCCTTTCATCAAGAGCACCATCTTGAGTAAATGGTGTTATGATTGCAGTATATATTCCTCTGAACATTTTATCAGCCTCCTAAAATCCATTTAATTTCCACTCTTATCAATCAAATTATCCATGAGATCATCTATTTCAAAAAATCCTTTTTTTCCGACCAAAAATTCAGCAGCCATCACAGCCCCTAATCCAAAACCCTGCCTTGATCTTGCTGTATGTTTTAGTTCAATTGTATCAAATGTTGAATCAAATCCTACAACATGTGTTCCTGGAACATCTCCACCTCTTACAGATGCGACATGCAGCTCATTCTCTTTTATCTGCCTGTCTAGTTTATCAGCCACAATTGTATCCTTCCTGTCAAGATTGTCCACAACAATCTTGCCGATCATATTTGCTGTTCCGCTTGGTGAATCAGCTTTCTTGTTATGATGGACCTCAAAGACAAATGGATCATATTCTTTCACATTGTTCATGATTTTTGTAGCTTCCTTTACAATCCTGAAAAAGCAGTTGACTCCTATTGAGAAATTTCCTGACCAGATAAAGCCAATTCCAGAATCCTTGACAATCTTTTTCATCTCATCCATCTGGCCATACCATCCTGTTGTTGCCATCACTACATTTTTTCTCATTCCTGCCAGCTTTTTTGCATTTTTAATAGCGCTATCTGGATGGCTGAAATCAATGCATACATCAACATTCTTGAACTCTTTCTCATTTATCTCTTTTGATATCTTTTCATTCACAGTGCTGCAGTATGGATCAACAATTACAGTGACCTCATGCCCTCTCTCAATAGCAATATCTCTTATTATATGCCCCATTCTTCCATATCCGATCAATCCTATTTTTGCCATTATAATCTTCACCTCCTAAAGAAGAGGTAATTGTCTATTTTTTATATTATTTTCTCTTTCACCCCTATTTTCAATAATATGCCTCAAATTCGAATTACATTTGATATCATTATTGATTGGAATTCAAAAAATATGATGAATAGGTTTTATTCAATGATTCAAAACTTTTCATATCCATCTCTTCAAGGAAATTACTAATTACTTATAAATTTATGTATTTTTCACAGAAATATTACAATATTTTTACGATATTCGTAAATTCACATATACAATCCCTTATGAAGCGCCCTGACACACTTCTCCAGATCATTGCTGTCAACAACAAAGCTTACATTGATCTCAGATGCTCCTAATCCTATCATCTCTACATTGATTCCTTCATTTGCGACTAATGTCAATATCTTTGATAATATTCCAGGAGTATACTTGTAGACTTCTCCAACACAGCATATCAATGACCTGTTTTTCCTAACTTCAACTATTGAGAATTCACTCAAATCCCTCACAACTTTATCAAGATCAACTCCTGGGTCAGCTGTCACTGAGACAGAAACCTCTGATGTAGTGATCATGTCAATGACAATCCTGTATTTCTCAAATGTCTCAAATAGTTTGGCAAGAAATCCATGTGCATTAAGCATTCTTGTTGATGTGACATTTATTATTTGGATATCTTTCTTAAAAGCTAATGCTTTGTGAGGATTAATATTTGACTTATTCAATTTCTTGACAATCAATGTTCCTTCATGGTCAGGTTCATATGTATTTAAGATTCTTACAGGAATTTCCTTATCCATAAGAGGAAGTATTGTCTTTGGATGCAAGACTTTTGCTCCAAAATATGCAAGCTCTGAAGCTTCTGAAAAAGAGACAACTGGAACTGTCTTTGCTTCTTTTATCATTCTTGGATCTGCTGTCATTATTCCATTTACATCTGTCCATATCTGCACTTCTTCAGCTGACAATGCAGCTCCAATAATAGCAGCGCTATAATCTGACCCTCCTCTTCCAAGTGTTGTGATGTCTCCTGTTCTGGTCTTTGCGATAAATCCTGTAACAACAGGTACTCCTTCAAATTTTGACATTTTCTTATTTATCAGGTCATATGTTTCAGGCAATATCTCTGCATTCCCAAAATTATCGTCTGTGACAAATCCAATATCATATGCATCATGCTGGGTTGATTTGATCCCTATTTTGTTTAGATAGGCTGAGATTATCCTTGTTGACATCCTTTCTCCAAAGCTCTGCATTATGTCAAGAAATTGCATTCGCTCCATATCCCCTATGACTATCTCCAATATCTCATTTAATAAGGAATCCAACAGGCTCTCATCAAGATCCAGTCCCTTTAGAATTTTAATATGCCTGTTTTTTATCTCATCAAATATCTTCTGGCTCTCTTTGATGCCAGGCTCTTTCCCATATGAAATAAGCATATCAGTGATACCGCCAGCTGCTGAGGATACCACTATCAATGAGTTTGGATTGCTTCCAATTTTCTCAAATGTGTTTTTTATGATATTGCATACATTCTTGATCCTCTCAGCATCCTTTACTGAACTTCCACCGTATTTCTGTATAATCATTTTGAATTAAATCTTTTAATCACACTTAAAAGCTTTACCCTACCAGAAAATAGTTTTTATTGATTTTATAAAAGTAATGATTTAGTTTGTAGAAATGTTACGAATTTCATAAGAAAATCACATTTGGCTGAAGGATTCCGGAAGAAAGACAGATTTTATCAAATCATTCACAATCAGGATATTGAAATCATCCATAATGTCCTCAAACCTCTGTCTTATATTCTCATATATTTTCCTGAATTCTGTGGGCGTGATTGTCTCAACAGTCAGCTCATAATCCCAGTTGCCGAAAGTCTTGACAAAAGAGACAATATTCGGATTCTCTATGCAAAAGTCTGCAAGATTGTTCTCAAGTTTAAGTGTCAGATTCTTTGACCTTAAAAGGATAATGTACTGATGATGATCAGCACTGATTGGATTGATAAAACAGCTATAGCTCAAGATTATTCCTAATTTTTTCATCATCTTTATCTTATTGATAACAGTTGATGGTGATTTTCTAACATCAGAGCAGATTTCTGCTATTGGAATCCTTGAATTCCTTGACAAAAGAAAAAGTATTCTCTTGTCGACAGGCTCAAGATGGATTAATTTTGCCTCGCCGCCAATAAAAATGTTCTTGATCTCGCTTTTTGGGCTAAGATATTTTCTTCCAAAATAATTCTGCGATACAGAAGTCATTATGTCATAATCCTTTATCAGTTCAATATTATCCTGAACTATCTTCTTGAACTCAGTATTAAAGAACAGAGGGTTGTTATAGGCAAATGCCACAAGAAGGTCATAACGGCTTCTCACCATTGATATCTCTAAGGTGTTCTTATGGTCCTTAAGCATCTTGATGAACGTATTGTATTTATCACTCATCTTTTGCCTTAATTGGAAGAACACCCTGAAACAGAGATAGTCTGTTGTTGAATAATTTATTATTGCCACAAAATTTTTGATTATATCTTTTTTTAAGAGCAGCTTTATCTTATAGTCTGCAGTCTGCTGGCTCATCCTGATTATCTTGCCTATTGAAGAAATGGATCTTCTTGAGTTCATTTCTAGCTCATATAATAGCTTTTTGTCCCTTTTTTCCATATTTTTTGTAAAATACTTGATTATTATATAAATATTTTCATTTTTTACAAAAATAGCCATCAACATATTAATTAATATCAAAGAAAATATACCTTATTATGGAAAGTTCAACAGATGTTTTGGGTCTAGAAAAAGAAGCATATCTAGCTCTTGCCAGATTAGGACAAAATGGATCAGGAAGGAGAAATGGTAATGGTGCTAAAAGGTTAGCTTCACCTCTATATATCGGAGATGTTCCTTCCATTGATGCTCATTTTGATAATGTTGATGTACCTGAAGAACTTTTAGAGATTATTCCTGAATTATCCAGAGCATTAGAGGGAAGAGTATACAGTTATCTGAGAGCAACTGCTCTTGAAGCAAAGGATACTCTTAATTATCTTGGCAAGATCCCTATGGAATTTAGGCCAAGATATGGGATAATGTTCCCTGGTCATTTGGTAGTCATCAATTTTGAGCCTGAAAACCCATCCCACTATTCGCACATTGAGTCATTGAATGGAAATCATCCAATTGTTGGTAAATCTGTTTATAGTGTTCCAGTAGCTGAATTTGCTGATTTAGGCATGCAAAATGGAGCTACACTTATTGATCGAACTGGAAAAATTGTTGGAGTAAAGCAAAGATTAGTCAATCTTGAAAAGCCATATGATTCTATACCTCCAGATAGAACAGCAAGTAGAGTAAGAGGATTTGCACAAGAAGGTGTCATTGGAACAAGAGGCTTCTCAGCTATGGACGCATCATATGTCATGCCAAGTACAGTTGTTTATGTAACAAGTAAGGAAAGGCCTGGTGAATTGAGAAGGATGGTAGCTGGAAAAATAACTTATTCAACAGTTAAAGGAGAAGTTGCAAGATCAGAAACAGCTACTAGATAACAATAATTTTCAATATAATTATTTTTCTTTAATTCTCATTTAAATTAAATTTATTATGATTATTTA
>JAZDHV010000027.1:0-62815 GCA_043805595.1 Candidatus Woesearchaeota archaeon | reverse complement strand
GAGTGCTCTAAAGTATCTCTTTTCTAGGTTGGTTTCCGGCTTAGATGCTTTCAGCCGTTATCCATTAGAGCGTAGCTGCTCAGCTTACCTTGTCAGATAACTGATAAACCAGAGGCTCCGAATCATTGTTCCTCTCGTACTAAATGATCCTTCCTATCAGATACTTAACACTCCTAGCAGATATTGAACAAACTGTCTCACGACGTTCTGAACCCAGCTCACGATCCCTTTTAATGGGTGAACACCCCCACCCTTGGCCGCAAACAGTAACACGAGTTACTGAGCACACGCTCGTTTCACTCGGTGTACTTCTGCACGACCAGGATAGGAAGAGCCGACATCGATGTAGCAAGCCGCGCCGTCGATAAACTCTCTGAAACAGAATTAACTGAATCAGATATGAGCTCTCAGGCGCGACAACTCTGTTATCCCCGGAGTAACTTTTCTGTCATCCCTAACCCCCATTAAGGAGGTATAGGGGTTCGCTAGACCATGCTTTCGCATTTGGAATTGATATTATTACAATTCCAATCAGGCTGGCTTTTGCTCTTACACTCTACACTCGATTTCTGACCGAGTTGAGCCAACCTTAGGGCTCCGCTGATATAAAGACAAACTGCATGAAGCAATTTGATATCTTTTCAGCGGAGTGCCACCCCAGCCAAACTGTCCACCAATTGATGTCCTTAGATTTACTAAGTAAGCGATGTAATTTTTAAAGAGTGGTGTTACATTGTTGCCTACACTCAAACTAGCGTCTAAGCTTTAGCGGCTCCCACTTACACTATACAATAAAACTCACATCGCAACAACAAGCTACAGTAAAGTTTCACGGGGTCTTCACTTCCCACTGGAAAACTCCGGCTTTTGCACCGGAAAAGAGTGTTCGGAGGATTTCGTCTAGGGACAGCGACGATCTCGTTACGCCATTCATGCAAGCCGACATTCAATCGGCAAGGTATTACGCTACCTTAAGAGAGTTATAGTTACCCCCGCCGTTTACCTGATCTTAGGTCCCTTGAAAAGGACTTTGAATTACAGGCACTGGGCAGACGTCACTTTCTATACACACCTTTACAGGCTAGCAGAAAGTTAAGTTTTTGTTAAACAGTCGGACCATCTTTGTTATTGCACCCTGCAACCGCAGCGAAAAGCGACAGCAGCAGGGACCTCTTATACCGAAGACTCGAGGCTAATTTGCCGAATTCCCTTAAACGAATTAATCCTTCACACCTTGGGCTTCTGACCCAGGGGCACCAGTGCTGGTTCTGGGTATAGTTATTCAAGATTTTTTCATGTTCCATTTTCACGGGCTCCAGAAATCAGCTAAATACCACATACATGGTACTCATCTTAGGTTTAATCAAATTCTCATCATTATGATACTCCTTTGATTTATCCTAATTGACACAAACGACAATTTGTGTTAGCCTATTCCAAAGCGTCTGAAACAAGACTTGCGTCGCCGCACATACTTGAACAGTAAAGGAATATTAACCTTTTTCCCATTCCTCATTATCTCAAGTTATGAGATTAGTTAGGACTTACTAACCCTTGACTGATCGACATTGTCAAGGAACCCTTGCCCCTACGGTGACAGCGATTCTCACGCTGCTTTGATCTTACTCTCACCAGGATATTCTTTCCTGAAAGGTCCACCCCTCATCTCTGAGAAGCTTCTACCCTAACAGGAGGCCTACCTACCACACATCTTTTGGATGGTCTATAGTATCGGTAGTCAACTTAGCCCCGTCCATCTTCGAGACCCATAACCTTGACAAGTAAGTTGTTACACACTTTTTAAAGGATGGCTGCTTCTAAGCCAACCTCCTCGCTGTCTTAGGATATGGATACTCTTAACCCTTTCGCACTTAGCTGACATTTTGGGACCTTAACTATAGTCTGGGTTGTTCCCCTCTTGGGACTCAAGCTTACCCCGAGCCCCCGTTTCCTGAAATCTACGATTCTAGAATATTCGGAGTTGGACAAAAGACCGACACCTTTCGGAGCCTAAATCCTCAATCCGTAGCTCTACCCTCCTAGAAATCTCATTCAAGGCTTGACTACAGCCAATTTTGGTAGGAACCAGCTATGACCAATCTCGATTGGCTTTTCACCCCTATCCCAAAGTTAGAAGAACACTTGCACGTAGCACCTCTTCGGACCTCCACAGAGTTTTACCTCCACTTCATCCTACCAAGGGATAGATCGATTGGCTTCGGGTCATATCCAAGTGACTATAGGCACGTTAATACCTTATCCCTCGCAAGCTGCGGAATTATTGCTTTCGCTGCGGATACTCTCTAAAAAGATTATCCTTGCCACTCAGATAAACTCCCTGGCACGTTATTCGAAACGCACGATACAACTCCGAAGAGCAGTATCACACTATGGTTATTAGGTTTCAGGGTCTTTTAAATCCCCGCAAAGGGTGCTTTTCAACTTTCCCTCACGGTACTTGTAATCTATCGGACTCTATGTGTATTTAAGGTTGGAAGTTAATGCCTCCCAAATTCCTGCTCAATATCCAATGAACAGTACTCAAGATACCTTTACATCTTTCTAAGCTACTTGTAAGGGGCTATCACCCTCTAAGGCCTACCATTCCAGGATAGTTCCAATCGCTTAATGAAGATTAAAAAAAGGTCTTAAAACACCACATCTCCTTCATATTTCTATGAAGGATTCAGTTTGCCTTTCGTTGTTTTCGGTCGCTCCTACTAACAACATCTCAATTGATTTCTTTTCCTGCAGTTACTAAGACGTTTCAATTCACTGCGTTCCCCATCCTTACGGATCTGAAGAGAAGTCTCATTCGGAAATCTTTGGTTCAATGGCAACTTGCGCCTCGCCAAAGCATAATGTAGCTTGTCACATCCTTCATCAGCAATAGAGCCAAGTCATCCACCTAATAACGTCTATTTCAACAATCGCCTATGATTGGCTTCATTAACATGATACGGGAATATCTGTCTTCACCAAAGAACCAAAAAGTCTTACTTAATGATTCTTGTCGATTAAATGAGTGTGATTTATGTGATATTTAATTTATAATTAAACACATGGACCAACAAAAAAATTGTCAAACAATATTTTCTAGGTTGTTAGGGACCGACAGAAAATTCATTTCATGAATTTTCTTAGGTCCATAATTTTTCAATGAACCTATTAATTATTTCAGTTCCACTGTGATCTCAATAAAAATTATGGACCCGTCGGGACTTTCGTCCTAAAGCTCATTTTGGTGAGCTCAGGTTTCGAACCCGAGACCCCCGCCTCACTTAGGAATGAAACGACAAAGGGCCGATCTTTTCCTTGCAAGGGCGATGCTCTACCGGACTGAGCTACAGGCCCAAAATATGATTATGAAGAATTAAGAGTAGAAATTTAACCTAATTCCAAAATGTGTTTATTTGCACAAAATTTCACAGAAATCAATGAGATTTCTTAACTTTTTTTCTTTCGAAAAAAAAATAAAAGGAGGTGATCCAGCCGCAGGTTCCCCTACGGCTACCTTGTGACGACTTAACCCACCTCACTGAGCTTAGATTCGGACCAGCTAATAGGCTGATACTCATCTAAACCCTGCTCGGTTGGTTTGACGGGCGGTGTGTGCAAGGAGCAGGGACATATTCACCGTGCTATGTTGAAACACGATTACTAGGGATTCCATCGTCACGAGGACGAGTTACAGTCCTCGATCTGGACTTGGATAAGGTTTCGAGTTTGGCTTCTCTTTTCAGAGTAGCATCCCAGTGTCCTTACCATTGTTGCGCGCGTGTTGCCCAGAAGATTCGGAGCATACAGACCTACCGTTGCCTGCGCCTTCCTCCTTGTTTCCAAGGCAGTCCCTATAATGTACTCAATCCTCAAATGAGTCGTTAGCAATTATAGATACAGGTCTCGCTCGTTACCAGACTTAACTGGACACCTTACGGCACGAGCTGACGGCGGCCATGCACTACCTCTCGGCTCGTTAGGTAAAACATTCAATCTGACCTTCATCCTGCCGTCGCCTCTGGTGAGATTCTCTGCGTTGAATTAGATTAAACCGCACGCCGCACCCCTTGTGGTGCTCCCCCGCCAATTCCTTTAAGTTTCAGTCTTGCGACCATACTTCCCAGGCGGCGAGCTTAACGACTTCTCTTCGATACTGCACATTCACGAAGAATATGCAACACCTTGCTCGCAGCGTTTACAGCCAGGACTACTCGGGTCATTAGCGAGAAGATAATGATTGTTTAGATTAATTTCATCAACTCGTACTTAGTAGTATAACGAATCTTTCCGAGTTAATTCCAGAAATCTCAAAATCTCCCGTATCTAATCCGGTTCGCTCCCCTGGCTTTCGTCCCTCACTGTCGAATCCGTCCTAGTCAGACGCCTTCGCCACAGGTAGTCTATGAGGGATTATAACAATGTAAAGACCACTCCGTTCTTAACATTTTCGAACGTAGTGAGAATATTTTACCGTTACCCCTCACATACTTCTGACCCCTACCGGTTCCGAGTTTAGCAGTGTTTCCTGCAACTTGTTAAGTTAAGCTTAACATTTTCACAAGAAATTTACTAAACCAGCTACGGACGCTTTAGGCCCAATAATTGTGATTGCCACTTGTGGCGCAGGTGTTACCGCGGCGGCTGGCACCCGTCTTACCCACCACTTATTCGCCAAATTATTTACATTTGGCAAAAGCCTGTACAATGTACAAGCACTTAGAGTTCCCTTATCACAGTTTCCTGCATTGTAAAGGTTTCGCGCCTGCTGCACCCCTTAGGGCTAGGGCCAGTGTCTCAGTGCCCTTCTCGAGGCTCCCTCTCTCAAGGCCCCTACGGATCTTTGGCTTGGTGAGCATGTAAAAACCAAACTAATGTTTGGTATACTTTACCTCACCAACGACCTAATCCGCCGCCGACTCATCCTTAGGCATTACTTTTAAAGTAACAATCATTCCAGATATGTTACCCAATCAGGTTTTAATCACAGTTTCCCGAGGTTATCCCTGACCTAAGGGCAGATTATCGACGTGTTACTGAGCATTTCGCCGAGCTTTCGCTCTGACTTGCATGGCTTAGTCGAACTCAAATAGCAGCAATCTCCCGCAGGATCAACGGGTATTCTTGATCGCAGATCCTATAGGAATTGTTTGGTTAGCTATTTCTACTCTTAATTCATACTCAAACTAGATTTTTGAGTATACATTTTTTGTCAGTACATAGCACTATCTTTTTTGCTATGTAAGAAGGTTTAGAGTGTCTGGATATTATACCAGAGAGTATATAGGAAACTAGGGGTTATTTATAAAGCTTACGGTCATTACGTTATTCGTAATTTAAAAACAATGAACAGAGTAAAAATCTAATTAATTATTATATTTATAGAGGAGATTTTATTAATTGAAAATTAAATAGATAGTCATCAAAAAGTAGTAAAAAACAAACATTTAAATATTAATAAGAAATACCTAAGTCTAGTAAGCATTGATATAGAGAAACAGCACTTGCTCAGTTATCTGACATTTCGCTTTTTCTAGAGAAGTGCTAAATAAACAACGAGGTATATAAAATGAACTTATTTAAAGATTTAAAACTAAGTAATCAGTTACAAATTTCAATTAAAAATCAAGGAATTGAAACACCAACTGAAATTCAGGCAAAATCTATTCCTTATATTATGGAAGGAAAAGATGTGATAGGAGAATCAGCAACTGGTTCTGGAAAAACACTAGCATTTGGCTGCAGCATAAATGATAATGTAAAGCATGGAGAAGGCATACAAGCATTGGTCTTGACACCGACTAGGGAACTTGCAGAACAAGTTAAGAGCTCACTCAAAAATCTTTCGTATCACAAACATCTGAATGTCATTGCTGTATATGGAGGAGTTTCAATCAATCCGCAGATCCATGATTTAAGAAGTGCAGATGTTGTAGTGGCAACACCAGGCAGGTTTCTTGACCATCTGGAGAGAAGGACAATAAACACTTCCAGAATAAAAGTGCTAGTCTTGGATGAAGCAGACCGCATGCTTGACATGGGATTTATTGATGATGTCGAGAAGATCATCAGATCCTGCCCAAGACAAAGGCAGACCTTATTTTTCTCTGCAACAATCTCAACAAGGATACAGGATTTATCCAATAGATACATGAACAATCCGATAAGAGTCAATGCTGTAAAACAGGTTGACCCGTCAAAACTGAAGCAAGTTTATTATGACATCCCTAGGAATGGAAAACTTTCATTACTTATCCATCTCCTGCAAAATGAGAAATCAAGATTGGTAATGGTCTTCTGCAATACAAGGAAAACAACTGATTTTGTCGTCAAGAACCTTAGGGCAAACAGCATAAATACCACTGCAATTCATGGAGGATTGTCACAGAATAAAAGATCAAAAACAATCCAATCATTCAATGATGCAAGAACAAATGTTCTGGTATGCACAGATGTAGCTGCCAGAGGACTGCATATTGAAAATGTCTCACATGTCTATAATTATGAGATCCCAAAAGACCCTAAAGACTATGTCCACAGGATAGGAAGGACAGCAAGAGCAGGCGAAGAAGGGAAAGTCATAAACATATTATGTGACTTTGATTATGACAATTTTTCCCGGCTCCAGAGCGAATATAGGGAATTCAATATTGAGAGAGGTCAAAACCCTGTCTTGAAAAAAGTTATGATTATACGAAATGAAACTTTTAGGAAACCATTTCAAAGAGGACAAAGAGGAAGGAGACCTCAGCATAATTTTGGGCGGAGATATAATTAATTGATATTAATTTTTTAGATTTCTTTCTAAAGAACCACCAGTCATGGACTGGTGGGATTCATTAAATCCGCAATTACATTATGATAGGACTGGTGGTTCTTAGTGCTCAGGAATTTTTCACTCCTGAAAGCTAAATCAATCAAAGATTGTCACCAGTCAGAGATTGGTGGAAAATTCCTGACATTTTATATAATTCTGACATTTTATATTTTTCTTAACTTCTTTTAAAAATACAAAAGATTTATAAACAAATATTAAACTCTATATAGGATGGCAATTACACAAACAAGAGCAAAATTAAAGCCTACAGGAGCTAGATATATCTCATACAGGAAGAAGAAGAAGTATGAGATGGGCAGGCTGCCTACTCTGACCAGAATCGGTGCTCATAAAAAAAGGACTAAAAGGGTTGTAGGCGCTAAGAGAAAGCAGAAACTGATCTCTGCAGAATTTGCTAATGTTCTTGATCCTAATACCAATAAATACTCTAAATCAAAGATCAAGACTGTTATTGAGTCCCAAGCTAGTAAGCATTATGTAAGGAGAAATATTATTGTAAAAGGATCTGTCATTGGGACAGAGGCTGGCAAGGCGAAAGTTACTTCAAGGCCTGGTCAGGACGGTGTTGTGAATGCTGTTTTGGTTTCTGAGTAAGGTTCTAAGAATTTTTTCCGTATCTAAGACTTATTCGCATGAATTTGTTCAAGAACAGATATTAACCTAATTCCTTGATATGTTCGGTTAAACTGGTCTAAATAAAAGTCATAATTCTTTTGTGTAACATAATCCTTTATAGTAGCTGGATCAGACAACTTGAATTGTATCCCAGCATTTGCAGCATATTCTTCTGCCTTAGAAAGATAGCCAATAGCTGAATTAACCCTTTTTAGTGTAAGAGCCCTGTCTGCTTTAGCCATTTCATGTCTAAACACAGTTCTATTTGCCTGTTTTCTAATTTCATCTATATTTCTTGTCCAATTTCCAAGGCTATTATAATCAATCTGCTCAAGTCTTGCTTCTGTCTTTTTTACATTTCCAGCTCTTGCACTGATTCTGGCTTTTTTAATCAAAACTAAAATATTATGTTCAGTTCTCCTGCAGTCATATGTTCTCTTGATTCTTTCTTCAGTTTGGGAGTCTTCCCATGATCTTTTAAGAGCAAATTCTCCAAAAGCATTTCCTACTATTTCAGATAATTCTGTCTTGTATTGTTGTGGAAGCCCTTGTGCAAATGCCCTAAGCTCTGAAAAATCCTTGCCATATCTGTCTCCAACTATGCTTAAAATATAGGAAAAAACTCCATTGACAAATTCAGCCATCAATGGATTATTCATCATATCTTGATAAGATACTCTTTCTGCAAGATATGGTTCAACATCTCTGTTTGGATTATGCAATTTTTTAAGTGCATTTGAAGGATCCCTGCCCTTAAGCGCTTCTCTCCATGCTTTTTCATAATAGTCGACATGAAATCTGCCTGGATACGTTTCTAATATATGAATATCATGTTTAACAACAGCATCCACAGCTCTTTGTATACTTTTAAGAAAATCATCGGGATTTATTCCTGGATCATGTTCTGATGGTTGTTCTGGAATTTCAGGACAACTATCTGCTAATCCATCCTCTAAATTAATAGGTTCTGCTAAAGTTAATGATCTTCTTGCCAAGATTTCTTTAACAATTGATCCTAATCCCATGAGTGAAATAGTATTTTCTGAATGTTTATAAATATTTCTATTATATTCACTAATTAGTAGTAAATAATAGAAAGATTTATATATTATTAATTTTTTCATTTTTATATGCCAATGGATATGTTAGGCGGAACTTATGAGTGTCAGACTCATGGAAGAAATTGTCTTACAATTGCATTAGACAAAGATGGCGAATTAATAAAATTACCTGATGCATTAAAAGATAAATCAGCTGAATATTTCTGTCCAAATCCTGATTGCGGAGTCAGATTATCTCCTGAAGGAGGCACAAAAGTAATCTCAAGGGATTACTGGAGAAGAGGCCATTTTAATGCTTATCCTGAAAAAAGCCCTGAATCAATACAAAGATATCAAGGCCCTAAAAGAGAATCAATCGCACATTTAGTAAGAGACTCTATTGCTGAAGGATTAAGGTATTCTGGAGATTTCCAAAAAGTTCTTGTTGGAGCTGATTATAAAGGGGAATTTGTAAAAACAGAGTCGTTTCCAAGACAATATGATCTTGATATTTTTGCAAGGCGTGGAGGAGAAGATAGTTTAGACATGGTTCTGCATATATTAGAATTGCCATTAGAAGAAGGATCGCTTAATGATGTTTATAGCAGGATTAGAGAGTTGCAGAGTGAACCAATACCTTCAGAAAAATTAAGGTATATTAAAGATTCAGATGGTGAATGGTTGCCTTTAGGTAAAAGAATCCATCAGAATTTTGTTGTGATAAAAAATGATCATTCATGGCAGAGAAAATCAGGAGCATCAAGAGTTGAATTAGTTCCAAGTGTTTATAATTTCCTTGGATTTTTAACAGATAATAGTATTTGTTATTGTGATCCAACATCATTAAATCTTGAAATTGTTGATATTTCATGTCCAAAATCAATTAGTGGATTAAGGCATGGACAAAGAAAATCCTTTAATGTTCATGTCGCTGAACTTCCATATTTTAGTTTTGCTGGTTTAGATGCTGTTGTAAAAGAAAAAGACCTTGTTAACTGGCCTGGGAAAAAAAGTGTTAGTCTAAAAAATTGGAAATTGGCGCAGCCGATTGAAATTGATGTAGATGATAAAGGTAATCCTGTTTCTGTAACAAGGCTATCTGGTCAAATTGAATTTCTTTTTTAATTTTTTATTAATGACTCCACTAATGTGGTAAACAACATCACCACAATAGTTCTTATACTTTATTCTCCTTCTTTTTCTCTATGAAACGAAAAGAATTTTTTAGATATCCGGAAAGGAAATATCAGATCCTTGGAGGAAGGACAATGATTCCATTGAGGACAGATGACTTGGTTGACCAATTGCAGTACCTTAGCAGGCATCCAGACAAGGCAGGAGTGCTTGATTATGACCAGGAGCCGACATTGGTTCCAGAAAGATTCAATGATTGGAATGATTTCCTGAAGCATTCTCCTCCAGTCAGGATGAGGGTGTATCAGTCAATGGCACATGCAAATGCTGACCAGACTCCTTTATGGAGGCAGAGGCAGGAAAAGTTTGAATTGTTAGAGCCTGACCAGAATCCATCAGGAATATTGTGGATGGGCCTTGGTAGAAAAAAGGTTCCAAGAAAATATAATCTTGTCCATTGTGTTGAGGCAGCAAAGATATTGGGAAGGTCAATACAATCTTCTGCAAGAATTGATCAGATCCGCATAAACTCTTATGGTCCTTTAGGGATGAGGGATTATGAAGGAAGCAAGCATATTGTTAGCATGCATTCCAGAAGTGATGGATTTCAATATCCTCCATTCAGGTTGGTAAATGTTCCTGTTGAAATAAATGGTTCAGAATATGCTTTAATCCTTGACATTGACCATAACCATAATTGCGGCCAGACAACAAATCTTGAAACTCATTTCCAGACTGGTAGCAATCATAGGATGTATCCTATTGTGTTCTGTCCTCATGTGATTGCAGGGTATTGGGAATTGATGAGGCAGTCTATTAGGTCTGTTCCAAGAAATGTCACACCAATGGCAATGAATCCATTTGCACTCCCTTCAACATTGGCTTTGGATACTTATAGTGCTGCTAGATTTCAGGCAATGGTATGGGATACTTACCTGGATACTGAAGGAGCTGTTCGCCATCAACACAGGCCTTTGAGAGAAGCAGAGTTAGAGATTATATTGTTTGACTTGCAGAAGCAGTATGCAGATAAAAAGCCTTTTTCCGCCACAAGGCAGGACAATTATGCCAGGTACAACTGGAACAGGCTAAGAAATTAGTTTTTCCAACAATTTTTTTCTTTTTTCTTTCCATAGCATCTTTTTGCATGCTCAACAATCAGTGCATGGAATTCTTGATAAACTCTGAAATTTTTAGGAAGATTCTTCTCAAACATCTTCCTGATTTCATCATAATCATCATATGCCCTAATCAGTTTTAGATGTGAAAAAACTCTTTTTGTATAAGTATCAACTACAAATACTGGTTTTTTGTAAGCATAGAGCAGGATAGAGTCAGCAGTCTCTTTCCCAATCCCCCAGACAGAAAGCAATTCATCTCTTGTAGGTTTTCTTCCATTCAAGGAAATATAAAATATTGAAAATATCCTTAGTTTTTTTGACTTTTGATTGAAATAACCTGCTGGTATTATCGCTTTCTTTAGTTTGGACTCACTTAATTCAATGATCTTTCTGGCACTGATAGAATTTATTTTTTTCAGATTGATCAAGGCTTTCTCGACATTGGGCCAGGCTGTGTTCTGGGTCAGGATAGTTGTTTTGGTTTCTATTTTAGGCATTTCTGAGATTTTACCTGCACGGATTTCAGCCTTCTTAATTACCTCCAGTTCGTTTTTTGTAAATTGCCTGCCTAATTTAAGTTGTTGTAAAGCTCTAACCACTCCTGGATACCATGCTGTCCCTTGAGTGAGGATAGCACCGATACATATCTCAAATCGCTCAGAATCGTTCTTTGGAGCTCCTGTGTGATATTCGCAGAGCAGTGTCTTGTTGTTTATTATCGGCCACCAGCCTTGCTTTCCATATTTTTTTAACAATGAATTATGAATACTCATTATTTTACGCATAGAACATCACTTTCTCTTACGAATAATTCCTTTATTGGCATCTACTTCAATTAATTCACCATCATGAAGAACCTTTGTTGCTAACCTAGTGCCTATTACGCAAGGTATTTTCATTTCTCTAGCAAATATGGCTGCATGGGATGTTATTCCCCCCTCATCAGTTATGATTGCAGCTGCTTTTTCCATAGAAGGTGTTAAGTTTGGTGTAGTAATGATAGAAACCATAATATCACCTTTGATAAATTTAGAATTATCCTTGTCTGTCTTGACAATCCTGACTTTTCCTTTAGCAAAACCTGGATAAGCCACTTTTCCTGAAAACTCTTTGATAGCTTTGTTTTCCTGCTTTAAAACAGGTCTATCCTTAACATAACTTAAAGCTGAATGCCCTTCCAATACACTATCTTTATCAAAGTCAAACAATACAACAAATCCAATCTTGCGCTTGTCTATAACCTCTTTATAATTGATTTTATTTTGCAGAGATAGCAGTACCTCATTCCCACTGAGATATAAAAGATCTGAGTAACTAATGCCTAGCTCAATTGCAATCTTTTTAACAAGAGGCTGAACATAATAAGATGACTCTTGAAAGAAATCAGTTCTTTGAGTCCGCAAATAAACTATATCCCTTATGAGATTGACTTTCCCCTTGTCTTTCTTGCTAAATCCTTTTGTTGCAAGATATATTTTGTGTTCTGTTTCTTTTCTAATCTTTACTCTTTTTTCCAGCTCTGTTTTTGCAGTTTTACTGTCTTTAACCTTTGAAACAAATTCCTCTTTTTTTCTTGGATCTCCAACAAAGAAGCGAATTGACAACCATCCATATTTTTTAGCATGTTTATTAAGAGCTGATTGACTATAATTCATGCAAACCTTTAGAAAATCATCAACTTCTTCTTCTGCAGAAGTCAAGTTGCTTGGTGTTGTGATTAAATCAAGCAAGACTTCTACCTCTTTAGTATTGCTTGAATACTTTTCCACTAAATCATTGGTCAGTTTCGCAATAGATTCTTCAAATAATGCAATATTCTGAAAGATCATATAGTCCCCAACAACAGAGATATAACTGTCCAATAGACTAAACATTGCATTCCTGTCAAGATTTATTTTGGAATCCTGAAGAATCTTTTTTGAGACAGCTATAAGATTCTTGCCTTTCTTTAAGCATTTTCTCACAAGAGAAATAGCATATTTTTCTCCTTTCTTTGCAAATAGATTGTTTAACTGTTTCTGAACTTCAATTAGGTCAGACTTGACATTGAAGAAATAGTTATTTGTGTACAACCACCTAACTCCACTACTTAGCCCAAGCACCTTTTTAAGATTATCAGAATCAAGCATACCCCTAATTATGATTGACGATGCAAAGTATGGCTCAATCCTCTCTCCAAAATAGACAAGATTTTCATCATTTAAATCAGATATACTCAATGTTACTCACCTATAGCTTTTACTGAAAGATATGACCATTAAATACCTATTAAAATCCCTATTTTGACTTAAATTTCCCTTATAATTCCTATTTGCAATCTTCACCTAATATTTTCCAAAATCTCCTTAACCTTATTAACAAACAAGATTGTCTTTACTTTTAGGCTTTCAGCCTCATTCTTATTGAATTCTTCACTAACCCCGTATGATGCTGTTTCTCTCTTATTCTTTGCTTCTACAAAATAAGCCACTTCTTCTTTATCTATGGAGCTTTTTGCTACCAGCTCGATGTCTTCTCTGTTCAGCTTAATTTCTTCTTCATTGTCAGAAGCATCTTTAGGTTCATCATAATAAAGATGTATCAAGGCACAAAGTGTTGCAAGATGATTTTTTGATGAATATCCTTTAACTGTCAATAATGAAAGGGAAGCATGATATATTGCATAATAGCATCCCACAATAGCCCAATCATAGAACTTTTTTTGGTTCATTGTATTATTGACAAAATCAATATTATGATTTGTCTTTTTTATATGGGAATCGGGCAGGTTTTTGGTTTCCTCTTCCTCTTTAATAAGCCCTTTATCTAGATATTCCTGAAATGAAGCGCTGCAAAATTCCTCATCCTTAATCCACTTCTCCCATTTAAACATTGTAAAAACTCTCCATAAATCCATAAAAATATATATGCCCTGTTAAAGGATATCCTGTCTCAAATATATGTTTTATTGTACTGTCATGCATTTTTAATTCAGATGCCCTCATGATTATTGGCTTTATTTTTAACCCATATCTTGCACTGATTTCATCTACTCTCTCTGGATTATATACTCTTTTATAATCTCCATTATAAATTAAAAGGAGATCCATATCACTTTCCTTGCCATAGCTGCCCTTTGCAGTAGAACCAAATAGGATTGCTAACATAGGCTTTGTAATCTCAATAACCTCATTTATTGCTTCTCTCCTTTCAAAAGGAAGTGTTTGAAATCTTCCAGAATTTATTACTTCCAAGAGTGCCAGTGAAAACCTGTTCTTGAGGTTTATACTGTAAAAAGTGTTGCTTTTATTCTTTTCCCTAATAAGTATCTTAGATTGTGTGAGCTTATTTAATTCCTTAACAAGGCTGTTCTTACTCTTTATTCCAGTTGCTTCATGGATTTGATTAAAGTATAGCCTATCTTTTTTCAATGATTCAATGATTTTTATCACATTCTTATTTATTAAATTATGATAGTCCATTTTTAATACTAATTAGTATTATTTAGATACTATTTAAACTTTTTGGTTTTTTGAGGAATACCTGGAAGTCCAATTAATAACAACTGGAACAACACTTGGGTAAGAATCGCTCCGATACATATCTCAAACTTCTGCTTTTCATTTTTTGGATAAGAATAATCATCAAGATGATATCCCCTTAAACTGCCAGTTTTAGTAGGATTATTTTCCTTTACATCAAGCAAAGGCCACCAACCTTGATGTCCATATTCTTTTAATAGAAATTGATATATTTTTCTGATATCATTCATTTCTTCCCATTACTCATCCTATAATATTCAAATATTATGATCATCCTTGTTGCAATCATATTTGCCTCATTTGCATAGACATTTATAAGAAATGTTGTTATTGTAAGGATTGCAATCAGCACAGTGAATCCGACCACTCCTATGATCAGGTCTGCGAGTATTTTAAAAATGTCAAGAAATGGAATGACACTGAATATTGCAGTTATCACTGAAGCATATGCTATTATTGCCACAATATATCTGAAAATATTTATTAGCTTGGCTTTGAAAATAACTTGCTTAAATCTTTCTCTTAGATCAATGATCTTGATCATATCTGTTTTTGACAATTTATTCAGAGGCAATTCCACCTCTTCAATATGATATCTAATTTTCTTGATTCTTGAGATTGTGAACAATCTTTTCACTTCTTTAGCGCTTTGTTTCAATATTATCTTGCCCATATCAAAATAATTGAAATCCCTGTATAAATATTTATTGATTTTTTTTTCTGAAATTAAAGAAAATTTTATATAAACCAATTCAGTATAGTTTACTTATGCAGGAAATGATTAAGGCAGTCTTATGGATAATTGTAGTGTTTATAGCATGGAATCTTTTATTTTATTTGATTAGGAGGAGATTTCCTCTTTTTTCCAAGATTATTCATATCATTTCAACATTAATATTTGTTGTTTTCACAGTCCTTATCATATTCATATTTATGGATGTTAAGGATTTTCAGGACAATTTTCAGGACAGTGAGACAAGATTTATGCTTGTTCATGGAAATGAGGTTAAATCTGCAATAATATCCTATTCTGGAAATGCCTCATTTGCTAATGAGTCTGAATTAGTTTCATATTCTGATTTATTGGCTGAAGATGATCTTTTAATGGTCAAAGGTGATGCTTTTAAGATGTTCTTGATAAATACTGAAATAATGGATGAGATTGATGGTTATAATTTTGAATCAGACATATTTAATCTTACAAAAGACCAAGCCTATCAAGTCCTGACTGATGACAATTATGCTGGATCATTGATGAATGATTCAAATATCAAGGATATATCCTCTTTAAGAGCATATGTTTTCTCTGATATCATCTCCAACCATATTGTTGGTCCAGATAACCAGAATCTTTTTGTTGAGCAATTGAAGAGCAGAAATATGATTATTTTCCCTGAAACAATCATGTTCAAGCTGATTAAGATTATACCTATATCTTGGATTCCGATTAGTGCATAATCATAAAGGGTTTCAGACAGGCATCATAACAAAAACTTTATATATTATCTAACATAATTGTTATAATTAACAAGAGGGGTAACATGTCAATATTAGGTAAATTAATGTTTTGGAAAAAGCCTGCTTCAGATATAGGCAATGAGTTGGACAGCCTTCCTCCTCTGCCAGGAGAGTTTGGCAGTGATCTGGACATGGATATGGGGCCTAAAGAGACTCCTCCTTTTGGAAGGGCTAATCAATATCAAATGCCTGTTTCATCGCCAATGTCCAATCAGTTTGGCCAGCCTGATATTTCAACTCCTTCATTCGCTGCATCTGCAAATCCTTTCAAGCCTGTTGAACAATCACATGGCATTTCAGGTTCTATGTCAGGTCCTGACATCATCAGTTCCAAGAACATTGAGATTGTATCAAGTAAGATTGATGCTTTGGCAGCTCACCTGGACAGCATTGACCAGAGATTAAGGAATATTGAAAGAGTTGCGTTGCAGGAAGAGCAGAAATCCTATCAGAGGAGATGGTGAAATTCATTATCAGGTTCATGTAGAAACTATTATAAATATCAGCTTCTAGGTCTTTTTTTATGGTAAAAAAATCAAATAATCACTTAGTTTTCTTTATAGTAGTGATTTCAATAATAATAATTGATCAAATTACCAAATTCTTGATAAGATCAAATCTTTCTATTGGTGAAAATATTACAATCATCAGTAAATTCTTTTTTATCAGGCATATTACAAATACAGGAGCTGGATTCTCAATACTTGAGAATTTTAATTCCTTGCTGATCTGGATATCTTTGATAATAATAGGCATAATCCTCTTTAATTATGACAAGATCATAAAGGACAGATGGTATATTGTATCCTTTTCATTGATAATTGGCGGTGCAGTCGGGAATCTAATTGACAGGATCATTCTTGGCTATGTCACTGATTTCATCAGCTTTTACATAATCTTTGATTATTTCCCTGCTTTTAACATGGCTGATTCTGCTATCAGTATCGGTGCTATTGTTTTATTGGTTAGTTTGTTCAGGAAATAGTTAATAAAATATTCTTATTAAAAAATAATGTTATTCTATTGTATTTTATTTCTTCCTAGATCTTCTTAGAACTCTTTTTCTTGGCTTTCTTCTTTACAGTATTCTTTGATTTCTTTGAAGGTGATTTCTTGCCATTGTTATTGTAGATTTCTACTTTTGGAGCCTCTTTCTCGACCTTCTTTTCTTCAGACTCATAAGGCTCGATCTCCATATCTTCCTCTTCTTCACCAATATTTGCAATTGCTTTGAAAAAACCGATAAAGTCTACAACAATGAGTATTCCAAACAATATAAGATTGTCAGATATGATTGTCTTCAAAAATATAATATTTACCAGATTTACTGCAAAGAATAGCATTACCAATACCCATGCCCATCCTTCTTCAAAAAATAATCCGAATAGGAATATTAGGCTGATAAACAATAGGAATAAAAATAATAATAGTTCTAGTCTGAATAATAATCCTGTTGTCTTGAACATGATAAGTATTAAAGCAACTAGATGTATCAATAATATAAGCAATACTTGTATATATTTTTCCCCCAACATAC
Organism: Candidatus Woesearchaeota archaeon; assembly: GCA_043805595.1. Lineage (GTDB taxonomy): Archaea > Nanobdellota > Nanobdellia > Woesearchaeales > JAGVYU01 > JAZDHV01. Next base: position 45,494 of record JAZDHV010000027.1, on the reverse strand, counting down.
CTAATAGTGGTATCAAACTCCTATTTAAGTATTTCTATTCTTGAGTAGTGATATATTAATGGAGAAATGGTTTAAAGATCTTCAAAATCCTCTATTTGCTTTAAATAACCCTTATTTTTCAGGAATTGAACCTGGTTTTTGGTATATTTATAGATGACATCTCCTTTGTCATCTCCTCCAAATTCCCATGGTTCTATTATGACTATGTCACCCTCTCTTACCCAAAGCCTTCTTTTCAGCCTTCCCGGTATCCTGCATACCCTTGTCTTGCTGTCAAAGCACTTAACCCTTAATCTAGATGCCCCTAATCTTTGCTCAAGTAATCCAAAAACTTCAGGTGGTCTTGGCATCCTGACTCTGACTACCTGCTCTTCCTGATCACTGTTTCTATTGTAACTTCCTCCTTTCTTTTGAGGTTTCTTTTTATACATTTGCCTTGATAGAACTGAAAAGATTATTTAAAGGTATTGATTTTTTTGAGAAAATAAATCAAAATCATAGAATTTTATAGATTTTAACTATATCATTGGTCAAGAATAGATTTCTGCTTAAAAACCTTACCTACCAAAAAATGTTTTTTTCAGATTTTTCGTAATTTTAGCTGAATCTAGTTTTGTCAAGGTCGGCAGGGACCACCAGTCATAGACTGTTGGCATGTTCGCTCTGCTCACCCTGCCGACTTTGAGCATGCTCAGAAATATACCACCTTCCAAAAATGGATTGTGGAATATTGTCCACTGATCATGCAGTCCAGTGGTATATTTCTGACATATCAATTAAATTTATATACTATCTATATCAAATATTGGCTTATGCCAAGGCTTAATCTGGATCTTCCAAAAATGAGGTATATGAAAATAAAGGCTTCTGTATTCAAAAGAATTATTGCTTACATCCTTGATTTGTCAATTTTATTGATAATAATGTGGCCGATTGTAGCAGTTCTCAAGAATGTAGTGCAGATTCCAGATACTGGATCTGTCATAGATCAATATATGTTCATAATCAAGAATCCATCACTTTTCAATATGCTTTTCATTGTTGAGATTGTTGAATTTATCATTTTCTTCATCTACTTCACAGCTTTGGAATATCTGATTAATCAGAGCATCGGGAAATTGATAATGAACATATATATTGAGTCAGAAAAAGAAAAGCTTACATTATGGCAAGTTAGCTTAAGAAACATTTATTTGATTCCAATCATCCCATTTAACCTGATTCAGATAATTGACCCTATCCTGATGATACTCAGGAAAGACCATAAAAGGCTGAGCGATATATTTTCAAAGACAAAAGTGGTTGAAAATATTGCTATGCATTAAACAAAACATTTATATGTTATATATCTTAGAGAATATATTTAGACAATATACAATGGCAAAAAAAGAAGTGAAATCTAATAAGAATTGGATCATAATAATAGTAATATTGATAATCGGCTTTATCTCATTGGTGTTTGCAGGAATGTTATCATTATTTTCAGGTTCATCTTCAATATCTTCAATATCAATTGGCAATGTTGCTGTCATACCTGTCAAAGGTGTTATTGTCACTGAGGGTGGTGGATTTGGATTTACTGAATATGCAGTATCAGGGGAAATCATTGACCTTATTGAAAAAGCTGACAATAATCCAAGTGTCAAGGCAATTGTCTTTGAGATAAACAGTCCTGGTGGAAGTGCAGTTGCAAGTGAAGAGATTGGCCATGCAATAAAAAAAGTGAACAAGACAACTGTTGCATATATCAGGGAAGTCGGCGCTTCAGGAGGCTATTGGGTTGCTTCTGCAACAGACAGGATTTTTGCCAATAGGATGTCAATAACAGGGTCTATAGGGGTGATTGGGTCATATCTTGAATTCTCAGGGTTTTTGGAAAGGTATAATATCACTTATCAAAGGTTGGTTTCTGGAAAATACAAGGATGCAGGCAGCCCTTATAAAAAGCTCTCTCCTGTTGAAGAGCAGCTTATACAGGAACAATTGGATCTTATCAGGGATTATTTTGTTGATGAAGTTGCTGAGAACAGGGAGATTGGCAGGGATCAGGTTGATGAGCTTGCAACTGGAATGTTCTATATCGGTTCTAAGGCCAAGGATTATGGCTTGATTGATGAAATAGGCGGAAAGGATGAAGTCAAGGCTTATCTTGAGAAAGAGCTGAATATGACTGTAAAATTTGTAAATATGCAGAAAGAGAAATCATTTCTTGAATTATTGGCTCAGGCAATGTCCCAGCAGTCCTTCTGGGTTGGCAAAGGCATTGGAGATACGCTTCTAGAGCCTCCTAGGCAGGTCCAGCAGGTCAATGTCTGGGCTTGATATAGATGGCATCTGCAAGAAATAGCATTGCTCTTGCAATGTCTATTAATTTTTTATTAACAGGATTAAGAGCCTCTATAAATTTTTTCTCATCACCTTTTTTGTATACATCTGAACCAATCAAATCCCTATATACATCAGAATAGTTTAAATAATTATTCCAAAACTCATTATGTGTATTATGAACAAATAACAACCCTTCTCTGTTTAATACCTTCCTCTTATCTTTATGAACTGTAATTAAACCATTTACTTTTATTGATGCCATTTTTTTAAAGTTAGCCTCTAATGAAATTTTTGTTGCTTGAATTTTCCAAATACTTCCATTCTCATCTGATATTTTGCTGGATAATTTTATTGGTAACTCAACACGAGAGACATTTAAATCTGTTGATGGACATTCAAGCCTCAGTTTTCTCTTTTCTTCATCAAGTTCTTTTATCATTTTCCCACTAAAAATCTTTTTGTCCTATTACTCTTTGGATTTTCAAATATTTCTTTTCCACCAAATTCAATAACTTGTCCATTTTCCATAAACAAGAATTTTTCTCCAATCTCCTTTGCAAATCCAAGATTATGGGTTACAACTACCATTGTCATTCCTTCTTTTGCTAGCTGTTTTATAACCTCTAAAACACTGGCAACTAACTCAGGATCTAAAGCCGAAGTAATCTCATCTAACAGGAGAATTTCTGGATTCATTACTAATGATCTTGCAATTGCTACTCTTTGTTTTTGTCCACCACTTAATTGAGATGGATAATTATTTACTTTATCAAGCAAATTTACTTTACGTAAAACCTCAATACTTTTCTTATAAACTTCTGATTTATTTCTCTTTTGTACTATTTGAGGAGCTAACATTACATTCTCCAATACATTCATATTATTCCATATATGAAACTCTTGGAACACTAAACCGATTTTTTCTTTTTCTCCTTCTTGGAATAAAATAGCTCCACTATTGATTTCTTCCAAGCCTTTTAAACACCGAAGAAGTGTTGTTTTTCCGCACCCACTTGGACCAACAATTACTAAAACCTCTCCTTTGTTAATTGTAAAATTAACATTATTAAGGGCTTTAAGTTTTCCAAATTTCTTTATGATATTTTTAACTTCTAACATTTCTTTCTACCTTTTGTAATAGTAAACTTAATGGGACAATCATAACAAGGTACATCAATGCAACAACTGTATACACTTCTAAAGGCCTATAGCTTATACTAATCAGATTTTGACTTTGATGTAGCAGTTCATTAACTGCTATTACTGATGCTAATGATGTTAATTTGATAGTTTCAATATATCTTCCAGTAAGTGGTGGAATTATTACTTTCAGAGCTTGAGGAAATATAATGTGTCTAAATGATTGTAATTTCTTTAATCCTAGTACTTTGGCAGCTTCAGTTTGGCCTTTATGTACACTGTTGAAACCAGCTCTGAATATTTCTGCTGAAAATGCTCCTAAATTTAATGCAAGCGCTATAATTGCAGTTGCAAACGCAGATATTTGTATTCCAATAACTGGTGGTAATGTGTAAAATAACCATACCAATAGTACAAGTAATGGTAAGTCCCTAAAAATTTCAATAATTGATGCTGAAATATATCTAAGTGTTTTATTTTTAGATGATTTCAACAGTGCTAATCCAAGTCCAATCAGTGATCCAAAAAAAATGGAAAGAAGTGTAAGTTCAAGGGTAATTACTACTCCACTGAGTATTGCTTGCTTGTGTGCTAGTATAACACTGAAATCCCAATTGTAACTTACCATCTTCCCCACTCATTTTTTTAGGATAAGGCATCATATTCCTGTTTAAGGGTATACCATCCTTCTGGTTCATACTTCTCTGCAGTTGCATCCAAAAAACCTGTAGCCTTCAGATATGCAATTGCATTATCCAGGAAGTTTAATAGTTCCTGATCTTCTGTTCTTACTCCCCAAGCAATTGGTGTTGTAGAGTAAGGTTCACCATCAAATACTTTCTTGACTTCTGGATGTTCCTTCACATATCCATCAACAACATCTGACATTATCAATCCAACATCTGCTTTGCCGCTTGTAACTGCTGTTAATGGCAATGAGTTGTCAGAACTTTTATCAAGAACCAAGAGCTCTGCTTTTGGGAGATATTTCTTAGCATAAATATGCCCAAATTCTCCTTGAATTACAGCGATTTTGACATCATTTTGATTTAAATCATTTATTGTCTTGAACCTATTGTCATCAGCTCTTACTGCTCCACTATTGCCAGCAAAAAAGAATGGTTCAGTAAATGAGATGCTTGTTGACCTTCCAATTGTTGGATAGATTCCAGCAATTGCAGCATCACATTTTCCAGTGTTTAAGTCTGCTGGAAATCCGCCCCATGTTGACTCGATTATCTTTACATCTAAATCTGCATCTCTCGCAATCTCTTCAAGAATTTCAATAATAAATCCTGAATATCTTCCAGTGTCTGGATCCTTTATAACACTCTCAGGCCAGACCATAGTGCAGACCATCATCTCGTCTTTTTCAAGAATCTTGTCAAATGTTGATTGTTTTTCTATTACTTCTCCTGGAACCTTAAATAAACCAATTAGGGCAATTATTAATGCGATTCCAGCGATTATTGCTACAATTTTATTTTTCATTCTTAACCTCCTTGGTAGCTCATTTTTACTACCTGTTTGTTACAACTGGTAAGAGACAAGAGCTATAAAAATATTTATAATCACAATTGTGACTATTAATAGAAACTTTTATAAACAATAGGATATCACAAATAAAAATGGATACATCAATATTAGAAGAAATTGGACTTACAGGGGCAGAAATTAAAGTTTTCCTTTCCTTGATTGAATTAGGATCATCTGCTGCTGGTAAAGTAGTTGAAAAGTCAGGATTGCAAAATGCAGTAGTTCATCGAGCATTTCATTCTCTTTCAGAAAAAGGTCTTATAACTTATATAAAAGAGGGAAAAGTCAAGCATTATCAAACAATTGAGCCTAAACATCTGTTAAATTTTATTGATGAAAAAAGAGCAAGATTAGAGAAAATTCTGCCAGAACTTGAAGCAAAAAAAGGATTAGCAAAACAAAAGCCACAAGCAACCATGTTTCAGGGAGTTAGAGGAGTAAAAGAGCTAATTAGCATTATGTTAGACACTGATACGAGAGAATATTTTTCTTATGGTTCACCTCAAAAATCACATGATCTTTTAGGGAACTTCTTTTGGGAGAATTTTCAAAGAAAAAGAGTCGAGAAAAAAATCAAAGCACAGCTTTTATTCCATTCTTCTTTAAAATGGTGGGCAGATGAACTAAATAAAAAATATAAATTAACCCATGTAAAGACCACAAAAAGGAATTTTGAAGAGATGACAGAAACAATAATTTGCGGAAAAAGAGTGGCTATTATCATTTATTTGGACAAACCATTTGGTTTCTTGATTGAAGAACAACTAGCAGCAAATTCTTATAAAAAATTTTTTGATATATTATGGGAAACAGCAACCATTTAATGTATATGCCTGAAAATGAATATCCTTTTAAATCATTAGTTTATCCTATTAAAAATGGGAGCAGCAACAGATGTAAAGCCTAGAGAAAGAGTAAAATATTCTTATACTGCTTATGGAGATTGTCTTAATTGCTGTGACCCAATGTTAACTGTTGAAGCTACACAGCCTCTTAATATGGATGATATTGAAGCGAGTTTTCTTGAATTTATCACAGATTATTTCTCAAATGAAATGGGCAGAAAACCAGAATTTGAGACAGACTTTGATCCTTTTACTGGGACTGTTGTCCAGGTCTCTGGTGCAGATTTGTTCACAATCCACTATGGCGGGAACGGTTATGTTAATAGGTTTGGTTTGGAATCTCATCTGAGCGGATTAGGAGGTTTTGGCTTTAACAAATTGAGGGCAAAGCATGTACTTCAGAAATATGTCAGTCATCTTAATCAAGAAGAAAGATAAATTGAGAATGTAACAATTATTTGGTAACAATTATCTGAATCAATAATAATATTGATAATAATCCTTAATGTTTAGTTTTATCTAGCAGAATCAGCTTGCCTTTCAACTTCCATCTTTTTTGAGACAGAGCCTGAATTTGCGCTGAGGTTATATGCATTGATTATCTCATCTGCAAGCGTGTCAACAATTGATTTTTTAGCATTGAATGACTTTTGATATGCTGATTGTGTCATCTGCCTCAATGCATAGTCAATCCTTCTCTGTGGAGCGCATTCAACTGCTCTTGGATATCTGGCTCCGCCATATTCTATTGTGATTATCTCTTCTCTTGGGGCTGCATTCTCAACTGCTTTTACAAATACTTCAATAGGATTCTTATTTGTCCTTTTCTCAATGATTGTGAGTGCCTTTTCAACAATCTTGTATGCTGTCTGCCCTTTTCCGGTTAATGTGCCTGAGGACTTGAAGTGTTTCTTTCCTTTATGCCCTGCATTCATGATTTTGTTAATGAGTCTTTCAACAATAAAAGTTCTTGTCTTATGGAACCTTATCCCTGTGTTCTTTGATCCAGTCTTTGGCACAATCTTTGGATCAATGTTGATGTAATCAACGAGTCCTGGATCAATCACTTTAATAGAATCTGTTCCCCATCTGTTGAATGATTTTATCTCTGTCATCTTATCTTCTTGCTTTCTCTATTTTGCCTCTTAGCAATGCGTTTAGGCTCTGGTCATTGATTTTAATGACTTGCCATCTGACTCCTGGAATATCTCCTTTTGACCTGCCCATTCTTCCGCCAATGCATTCAATCAATACTTCATCATGCTCATCAACCATTTTTGTCGCTCCGTCCCCTGGAATAAATGCAGTGACCTGCTTGCCATTCTTGACTAGCTGGCATCTGACGCATTTTCTCATTGCAGAGTTTGGCTGTTTTGCCTCTAATTGTATCTTTTCTAATACAATTGCTTTAGCCTGTGAACTTCCTTCTAATGGATCAGCTTTTTCCTTTAGCTTGAGGACTCTTCTAAGATATTTTCTATGAGACCATCTAGACTTATTTCTTCTCTTGATGAGCTTTTTTCCTGTATTCAATCCATTGCTTTTTTTTCCCATTTTATATATAATAAGAGTTTGAATTCCCTTTAAAAAGGTTTCGTTTTATTTTTTTATAAATGAAACCTTAAAAACACTTAAAATTCCTTTGGAATTTTTGTGTCCCAAAAAGTGCATATCACTTTTTAGGGATCTTTGATTTTTATAGGTTTTGTTTTATTCAACCTTAATTTCCTTGATGTCAAAATATCTTTTTATTATGTTTTCATTGCCTCTTAAAATAGTGGCATTCCTTCCTATCAAGAATCCTCTGGATTTGAGGTCAGAAGAGATTATTTTCACAATTCCTTCATCCTCTATTTTGATCTCTTTTGCTTTTATAGGAAAAATGATGTTTTTGATGAATTTTATCATGTCAGGATTATATTCAATTATTTTTATTTTCTTCTTGATCTTGTTCTCAATCTTCCTGACATTGGCTCCATTTTTTCCAATTGCTTTTCCAATCTCATTCTGTCCTACAATAAATATTGTCAAGTTGTCAGTTTCGATGCAGTCTTTTACCTTTGCATGGGTCATATTTTCAAATAGGGAAATTAACTTAATAAGCTTAAAATCAAATTTAATTCTTTCCAATCTTAACCTTTTAATAAGCCTATAACAGAAATTGAGAAGGGCTTCTTGCATATGCTTCCTAGCTCGTCATTTGCAATGTCCAGTTGAATAATCTCTATCTTTTTAACCTTATTATAATTTTCAAGATCTTTCCTTGCATCATCAGGGCAGTTCTTTGTGATGAACACTTTCTGGATGTTTCCTAATTTGATATTATTAAGTGTATTGTTGGTTCCAATCACTAGTTTTCCTGTTTCAAGATTTTTTTTTATCTCATCTGTGTCTGACATTATTTCTTCACCTTTGTCACTAGTCCTGGAAGACCTGTTCCTACTGGTATTGGTTGGTTGATCATTACGTTCTCAACAACTGATAATAGCAGGTCTTTCTCTCCGATTAGGGCTGCATTTATTATATGCTTGATAGGAGTCTCAAAGCTCGCCCTTGCCAAGACGCTTGTTTTCTCATTTACAACTCCATATCTTGTGATTCCTTTCACATCACCGTTTGCAGTCATTGTGTCAGCCACTAGCATAATGTGCCTGATATCAACATTAAGCCCTTGGCTTTCTATGACCTTGAATACCTCATTTATGATTGTCTGTCTTGCTGCTTCGATTCCAAGCACATTAAATGTTTCAAATACATCATTTGTCGCAGTCCTTTTAAAGTCAACAAAAGGAAGGGACATGACTTCTGCTAGATTTGTCCCAGAGGTTATGATTATAAACTCATCCTCTCTTTTTACAGGGAGAACCTGTTTTATGTCTTTCACACCGCTTATATATATGTCCTTGATCCTTTCTTTTATCTTATATACTTCATTAAGGCTTTCATCCTTGCCTTTTGGTTTTACAATAATTCCATCTTTTCTTTGTCTTATTGTGACTCCTCTTATTCCAGATTGAAGGGATTTTACAACCTGCTCTGTCTTTTTTATCTTGTGTTCTTCCATCTTTTTTGTGTCTAGTCTTATCTCAACTTCTGATTCTGCAATATTGATCAGGAATTCAGCTGTTATCTCACTCAGCTTTGTTTCTTTAATTGATAAGGCTATTTCCCTGATATCTTTTCCCTTATTATAAGGTGGAATCAGATAAATTTCCATCATAGGGGTTGCAATATTTTTTCTTCCATCCAGTATTTCTATGATTCTTGGAAGACCTAGTGTGACATTCATCTCTGCAACACCAGCATAGTGGAATGTGTTCAGTGTCATCTGTGTTCCTGGTTCTCCTATTGATTCTGCACTGATTATGCCTACTGATTCCCCTGGCTCGATTTTTGATTTATCATATTCTTCCAGAACCTTTTTTAGGATTCTCTCAACCTTATCAGCATTGAATCCTTTTGTCTTTTCCTTTATATCTTCGATTATCTTGTCAGGCAGTATTTCCTTGTATTTGTCAAATGTTTTCATTTTCCACCTTTTATTTGGTATGATCGATTATGTTCTGGATATTTATTGTTCCGCCTTCAGATTTTGACACATCTATCTTATCCTCTCCATATTTGAACTGGATGATCTTTCCTGAAGCATCCCTTACTGTATCATCATATTCAACTCTAAGATCCTGCATTGCATTTGCGAGTCTCCTATAAAGATATCCTGATTTTGGAGTTCTCAGCGCTGTGTCCATAAGTGAATCCCTTCCTGTCATTGCAGCGAAGAAGAATTCATAGGGTTTGAGGCCTGATTTAAAGCTTGATTCGATAAATCCATGGGCGTCTGCGTTCAAGTCTCCTTGTTTAAAGCATGATAATGTCCTGTTCTTATAGCCATTCTCAATCCGTTTTCCCCTTAAGGCTTGTTGGCCTACTATTGCCGCCATCTGCGCAAGATTCAATATGTTTCCTCTTGCTCCGCTGTCAGCCATTACAAGAGTATGGGTTTTTTTGTCACAATGCTTGCTGACTACCTGTCCTGTTTCATTTCTTGCTTTATTGAGCAGTTCTAATATTTTCAGTTCAAGTGTCTCTTTCAGTGTTCTTCCTGGGAAAGTCTCCAGTATGCCTTCATTGAATTCTTGGATTAATCTTTTAATGTCATTATGGGCGTTTTCAAGAATTTCCTTAATTTTTTGTTTTGCATCTTTTGGGAGGTCGGTGTCTGATATGGATACTGAGAATCCATGCCTCAATAGCACCTTTGTTCCCATATTAAAAAATTTTTCAAGGATGCCGATTGTCTCTTCTGCACCATATTGCTTATGGATAGTCCTTAATAATAATCCTGATCCTTCACCTAAATTGCTTGAATCAAGAACCCCTTCTATTAAGTCTCCTTTTTTGATTATTAGGTCTTCTCCAGATTTTGATTTTCCTTTAAAACTGAAATCTTCTGGGATAATCAGTGAAATAATCTCCTTGCCACTCACAGTTTCTTTTTTTGGAAGTCTTGAGAAATCATTGATTCCTATTGATGATAATAAGTCAATAGCTTCTTTTCTTGTATATTCAAGATCTTTTGTTAGAAGGTAATTCCCAGAGATAGCATCCTGCTTGCATCCGATGACACTTAACCCATATCTTGGGCTTATTATCTGTGTCTGAACTTTCATCAGGTTCTCTGCTTCTGATCTTGATTCTTCTGTCTGTGGTATGTGAAGATTCATCTCATCCCCATCAAAATCTGCATTATATGGGTTGCATACAGCAGGGTTTAGACGGAAGGTTTTCCCTGGCATTACCCTCACCAGATGGCACATCATTGACATCTTGTGTAGGCTTGGCTGCCTGTTGAATATTGCAATGTCTCCATCCATAAGATGCCTTTCAACTGTGTATCCTGGTTGGATTTCCTCAAGAGAGGCTTCTTTTGTCTCTTCTGTTATCTTTTTCTTCTTGCCGTCAGGCCTTATAATATAATTTGATCCAGGATATTTTGTTGGTCCTTTCTCAACAAATTTTTTCAGATAATTCATATTCCAATCATTCACCCTTTCTGGTATTGTCAGGTTCATTGCGATTGAGAGTGGAACACCCACTTCATTGATCCTGATATTAGGGTCTGGGCTGATCACAGTTCTTGCAGAAAAATTTGTCCTCTTTCCTGTCAGGTTATGCCTGATTCTTCCTTCTTTGCTGATGATCCTCTCAGTTATGGTCTTGAGAGGCTGGCCTGACCTGTGTCTTGCAGGCGGAAGCTGTGCAATATTATTGTCAAAGTAAGTTGTTATATGATATTGCAGAAGATCCCAAAGATCCTCGATAATGATTTCAGGGGCTCCTGCATTTATATTTTCAAATAATCTTTGGTTGATTCTTACAATATCACCCATCTTATGGGTTAGATCATCCTCGCTTCTCTCTCCTGATTCTAGGGTGATAGAAGGCCTTATTGTTACTGGAGGTATTGGGAGGACAGTCAGCACCATCCATTCAGGCCTGATTGTCTTTGGATTTAGGCCAAAAATCTCAATATCATCATCTGTAATCTTTTCTAATCTTGCCCTGATCTCAATTGGGCTGATCCTTTTTTCATTCTCAAGGAATGTTGTAGGCTTTTCAAGTGTTATCTTCATCTGTTTGGCTTTGCAGTATGGGCATTTGCTGACAGATTTAAGTGATGTGACCAACTCCTTGATCTTGTCCCTTCTGGCTTCCATTCCAGCCTCTTCTTCTATGGACTCCAGCAGTTTCATGAATGGTTCAATCTTATTTTTTGGAAATAGTATTCTTCCGCAATCCCTGCATGTATTTCTCAGAAGGCTCAGCACAATATCAACGAATTTTACATGGATTATTGGCCTTGCAACTTCAATGTATCCGAAATGCCCTGGGCATTCTTTCAGTTTTGATCCGCAGGTCTTGCATTTAAGTCCTGGATCAATGACACCTAATCTTATGTCCATCAATCCGCCATCTACAGGATAGCCTTCTTTATCATAAAGTTCAGGAGTGACTATTTTTGCAGAAGCCATCTGTTTTATCATCTTTGGGCTGAGCATTCCAAAAGAGATTGCCTTGACTTTCTTGTAGGCATACTGTTCATAGCCTTCAATCTTTTCTGGCTCTTCCTCTATCTGAGTCTCTTCTTTGACTTCAACAGCCTCTTCAGCTTCTGCTTCTTCCTTATCCTCTTCAGTTTTTACTTCGTCTTCTTCTGCCATGTTTGTTACCTTTAATACTATTAATTATGATTTATGATTAATATTTGTTCTCAAGCTGTAGTTTTGGATATATGCCAAGTGATTTGAACTCATCTAATATAAGCTTGAATGCATAGGCAATCTCAATATTGTTGATTTCAACATTGTCTCCGCATATTGGGCAGAAACTCCTGTTCTTATATTCATCATGGATTGCAATTATTCCACAGCTTTCACAGACTGGAACAATTGTCTTGTCAGCATCAAACCTTTCCTTTAGCAATAGGCTTGCTCCATGTGCGACAAATGTGTCTTTTTCCATCTCTCCCAGCCTTAAGCCCCCTTCTTTTGCCCTTCCTTCAGTAGGCTGTCTTGTTAAAAGTTGTATTGGACCACGGGCCCTTGAATGGATCTTGTTTGCGACCATATGTTTTAATTTTAGATAGTACATATTTCCAATAAATATTTTGGCTTTCATCTGTTTGCCTGTTATTCCGTTATACATTGTTTCTGTGCCGTTTTCCCTGAATCCAAGTGTTTCAAGCTCTTTTCTTATGTCTTTCTCTGATTCAGAATTAAAAGTTGTTCCATTGATCTGCCTTCCGGCTAATGATCCAGTCTTGCCAGCTATAAGCTCTATTAGGTGTGATATAGTCATCCTGCTTGGAATGCCATGCGGACTGAATATCAGGTCAGGTCTGTTTCCTGATGCACTGAATGGCATGTCTGATTCTGGCACAATCATTCCTATGACTCCCTTCTGCCCATGCCTGCTTGTGAACTTATCTCCTATCTCTGGAATCTTCTGGTCCCTTACTCTTACTTGAACTAATTTATTGCCCTCTTCATTTTCAGTTATGAGGATAAAATCCACAATTCCTTGCTCTCCATGCTTGACATTTATTGAACTTTCTCTTCTAACATTTGATGTTAGGCTGTATTCATCCATGCTGCTCAAGAACCTTGGTGGTGAAGTTTTGCCGATGAGCACATCATCCTCCTTTACTGGAGCCTCAGGAAAAATTATTCCATCTTCTTCCAATAGCCTGTAATCTTTTTCGCTCTTGTATCCTTTTACATCCTTGTCAGGTATGGTTATCTCATCAACAAGCCCGCCTGAATACCTTAACTCTTCTGCTGTGCTTGGCCTATAATATGTGCTTCTTCCAAATCCTCTTTCAATAGATCCTTTATTGATCACAATTGCGTCATCCATATTATATCCATCATAACTCATGACAGCGACGATTATGTTCTGGCCGGCAGGATGCTGATCATATTTTGAGACATCATAAACAATTGATTTAACAACAGGTATTTGTGGATAATGAAGAAGGCTAACATCCATATCCATTCTCAATGAGAAGTTTGATGTATAGAATCCGATTGCCTGTTTTTGGTTCTTAGATCCCATCCCAATCCTTGCTCCAGGGGAATGGTTTGCATAAGGGACCAATGAGCTTGTCAATCCAAGCATTACTAATGGGCTTATCTCAACATGTGTATGATCTTTAGTGATATTTTCTTCAGTAAATGCAACAAGGCAGTTTTCTTCTTCAGCAGCGTCTATATATTCAATGACTCCTTGATCAATTAGATCATTCCAGGAGATTTCGTTCTTCTTGAGCTGTGTTATATGCTTATCATTCAGCAATGTCTGACCATCTTGAAGCACAAGGAGAGGTCTTCTTACCCTGCCTTTGGATGTTTCAACAAATATATTGTCATCTGATTCCATATAATATACATTTAGGTTCCTGTCAATCACACCTTTTCTTCTCTCTGATATGATCTGCTTGACAGTATCTTGAGGATATTCAACATTTCCAATAAATTTTCCATTTAAGTATACTTCTGCCATATTAAAAAACCTTTTATTTTTTTTATTGTTTTTAATTTTCTCTTACTTTGTTGTTTTCAATCCTATATTCTTTAATGATCTGATTATCTCATCTTCATCGCTTTCTTTTGATATGCTTGCCATGAGGGCAAGGTTCTTTCTCAGTCCTATATTGGTTCCTTCAGGAGTTTCAATCGGACATAGTCTTCCCAGGTGTGTGCAGTGCAGTTTCCTTGCTTCAAAATTCTCTTGTGAAGCGCTCAATGGGCTGACAACTCGTTGAAGATGGCTCATTGTCTCAAGGAAATTTAGCCTTTGGATTCTTTGGCTTATTCCTTTTCTTCCCCCTACCCAATTTCCAGTCGCCATTGAAGAATATATCCTTGAAGTTAGAAGCTTGTCCCTGATGATGACTTTTATCGACGGAAACTTGCCTCTCTTTACAATTCTTTGGAAATTATAGAGCAGGTCGCCGATAAGGATTTTTAGATTGACCCTGAACAGGTCTGATAGAAGATCACCGCTCATTTTGAGTCTTTTGTTCATATAATGGTCTTTATCATCTGTGTCTTCTGTCCTTGACTTTTCAATATACTGTTTTAGCAGCTTACAAAGATTTAATGCCTTGAACATCCTGTCTTCTTTTGTTATTCCAAGATGAGGAAGAAGATATTTATCGAGAATCTCTCTCATCCTGTCTATCCTTATCTCTTTTGATTGAGTTATTCCTATCTTTTTTGCTATCATATCAAGAGCATCTTCCTCATTTTTTACATCTACAAATTCATATAAGTTTATCAGGACCTCGTCATATTGTTTGTTCTGTGAAATGTTTTTCATGATATCTTCATCTTTTAAAAGGCCTAATGCTTTTATAATTATCAGGATAGGAATTCTTTTTACCCTTGTGAAGCTGAGATAGAACATTCCATCTTTCATCTTCTCTATTGTATGTGGAATCTTGAATGAGCCCCGTTCGCTGAAAAGTCTGCCTGAGAATTTTGTAGGACCAACACTATCTTTATCTAGAAGCATTTTATTAGGTGCAAGATCCTCAATATTTATCAAGACCTTCTCTGTACCATTGATGATAAAGTAGCCGCCAGGGTCTCCTGCATCTTCTCCCTTTTCTATCAGCTCTTCTTCATTCATTTCTCTGAGATGGCAGAATTTACTCTTAAGCATTATAGGTATGTTTCCTATTTGTGTTACAAAGCTTTCTCTCTGCGCTCCATTTATATGAGCACTCATCTCAATAAAGCATGGTGCAGAATATGTTATCTTTCTGAGTCTTGCTTCGATTGGATAAATTGCCCTCTTGCTTCCATCAGCCTCTGTTATTTCTGGTTTTGTCACCCATATCTTGTCAAGTCTTATCTTGAACTCATCAATATTATGAGGTATGATTGTAGGTTCAATTTCCTTGTTCTCTTCAATTATTTTCTGCAGTTCTACTTCAATGAAATTATTGAAATTATCAATATCAGAACTAATAAGATTGTTCTCTTCAAAATATTTCTTGATCAATAGTTCTTGATATTGTTTTACAGGCTGTTGTTCAATCATCTGAAACCACTCTATAAAAATCGAATATTCCCCCAGTTGGACTATTTCTGGTGATCTTGATTATATCTCCAGGTTTGGCTGATAATTCTTTTATAGTAGGATCTTTCTTGCCAATCTTTGGCATCTCTTTAACAGTCACCCTATATTGGTCAAATAGTTTCTGTTTCTCCTCTGCAGAGATTTTTTGGTGATTAGGTACAAGAATGTGCTTCCTGATATCAACTTTTGTTTTCATGTGTTTTTTCCCCTTGCTTCATTACCAGGATAAAAATATACGGGCCGGACGAGATTCGAACTCGCGACCACCTGATATCTTCTTTGGATGTTATTCCTAAAATGATTTTATGGTTTATCCCCTTAAAAGTCAGGTGCTCTATTGCCCTTAATGATCTTGCATTAACCCAGGCTGAGCTACCGGCCCATGATTATAAACGCCCTGGTCGGGACTTCCATCGCAATTCTTTTGAATTGCGTATTCGAACCCGAGTCGAAGCCTTTCAATGACCAAAGTCTCGACAGGGCTTCATGATAGGCCAGACTACACCACCAGGGCATATGTTAATGAATATACAATATACTCATTATATTACTCATTATATATGATATAGCTCTTTCTATAACTGATTTTTGTCTTCTTAATCATAGAAAGATTTGCCCTGCATATAGTATATGTTGTTTTAATTCCATTTATAAAGGTTACGGTTTTTTAACCGTAACCTACGAATGATAGTGAGTTTGCTTTTGGTTTTTGTCCAAAAGTTACGAACGATAGTGAGTTTGCTTTTTGTTATTATACTAATCTTATAATATTTCCCTTTAAATATAGAATAAATAAATATCCCCACCCCCGGACTTTCATTCAGGATTTCTCCCAAAATTTGAACCAGGAACCTTTCGGTATCAGCTGATTGTTTATCATCACAGTGCTTGGCACATATCAAAACAATTTCTACAGCCGAACGCTCTAGCCGTTGAGCTAGGTGGGGACTTTAAGAATGAGGTTAAGTTTATTATTTAAAACTGTCGGAAATTTAATATATATCAAACAATTTTTCAAAAGAATAAGGGGTTGTGGTCTAGCTTGGAAGAGAAATCTGAGCAGCTAGGATACGTGCCCGGGGTTGTTTGAGCAAAAAGAATGCCGGTGCGCACGTGGTCGCCAGTTCGAACAGTTATCGCTTGAAAAAATAGTTTAAAGCGAAACTTTGAAAATCTGGCCAACCCCATCATTTTCTTAAGAATAGTATTTAGAAGAAACTTATTCCCCAGCACCATCTGCCTTTCTGCCATTTGTAATGTCTCTTTGATCTGGATGTGGTTCTCCAATCCCTCCATTTTCAACTGTAACACTTTCCTCTAGACTTGGAAGGATTGGCCTTTCTGGAATCAAACATATGCCAGCTTTTTCTGCATGTACACTATAATTGCGATGTGTGCATACATGTAGTCTTATTCTATAGGTTGGAGATATTTGTGTTTGAATTGGTTTATCATGCACTTTTTCAGGTTCTTCAGGAGGAAGTAATACTTGAGTATTTTGTTCTGCAGCATAATTGGCTAATGCAATAATCTTTAATTCATCAAAATCATAAAATGATTTTGATATTTTTACCCATGGCACTTTATTATATATTATATCAGCTATATCAGCTTCATCTCCATCTCCTCGATAAAATAATCCTCCTTCACCTTCAAAATCAACATGAGTGTGTGGATCTTGACTCATTTTTTCAAGCTGAGCTCTTGCATCAGGGCTTGTAAGATAAGGACTGACAAACCTTACAGCAACCTGTGCTTTTATCACACCTTCAACCCCTTGATGCTCTATCAATGACCATTTTCCATTGAAGCATGTCAATCCTTCAACATTAGCTTCCATAGTACCCCTATCCCAATAAGTATAGGGCAATCCAACACTGGCTCCTGGAACATTGACATATTTGTCTATATGAGATGCATTTCTTGCAGAAGTAAGGTCTCTCCATGCCCTCTCAAGGCTTGCTTCTGTTCCATTTCCATACTGGACAGATAGTGTGATTATCTTTTTCCCATTCTTTTCTTGAAAATAATCATCTAGAAAATGCACACCTGCTTCAGTTCCATTTGTCATAAATGGATGGCTTCTGTCAGTAAATGCAATCCATTCATTCATCTGAGCACGAATCTGAGTTGAAGCTCTTTTACTAAATCCAGGAATCCTTTCTCTTAGGCTTAATTGTCTTACTTTAGAATCAATGTTTGCATTAGTTACTCTCATATATCAATGATAAGTCATGGATTTATAAGCTTTATTGTATGCAATTATTTATATTATGGAGATTCAAATCAATTTCTTTCTAACTTCTTTATATATAGAGTGTGAAGCAGAAACATTTAAATATGAGTTTAGGTAGTATTTTATTATTATAGTGGGTATTGATATTATGGGAAAAAAAGATAGATTATTACTGAATACTATCATTATAATACTCTTTGCCCTATTTTCTATATCTATTGTTCAAGCTGCAGGATTTTCAGTTATATCAAATCCAATATCTGATTCAATCACATTAGATGATACTGCTGTTTTTGAATTGACTGTCACAAATAATAATGATTTTGATGACAAATATAGGATTTTTTACTCTGATGTGCTTTGGGATTTTCATACAGATCCAAGGACAGACTCAACTTTAGAGGTTGATTTGAAATCATCTGAAACAACTAGGCTAGTCTTTGCACCAGATGATCTTGAGTATGGGACACATGTCATTCCATTGACTGTAAAATCACTGAAAAGCGGGGAGCTCCAGAGATTGAATCTTGTTGTCTCGATTGTCTCAGATGAACAGGATGGAGGAGAGATCTATGGCACTGCTGTAAGGACCAATATATTGATGAAAGAAGATGTTGATCCAAGAGATGAATTGGTTGTTACAATTGAATTAGAGAACAGGAATCCTAAAAATAATCCTGATCTAACTCTTGTGATTGAGAGTGACATTTTCAAGCAGCAGCAAAAGGTCAGCCTAGCTCCTTATGAAAAGAAAAAGGTGGATTTCAAGATTGACCTTGATGATCTTGAAAAACCTGGAAAGCATTTCCTTGATTCTTACTTATTGGTTGAAGTGCCAAATAATAGGACACTTATTATGGGAAGGGCTCCAAAATCAATAATTTTTGAAATTGTTGAATATGGAGAGTTAGTGGAGGATAGGTCTTTGAAAAAAGGATTTCTTAAATCAACTGAAACAATTACATTGACTAATAATGGGAATGTTCGACAGGTCAAATTATTCAAGGTTGAGACTAATCTGTTTAATAAGCTGTTTCAGAAAGTTACTCCTGTATCTTCTCAGATTTTTGAGGATGGAAAAAGGTATTATGGATTTGACATATCCTTGGATCCTGCTGAGAAAATTGAGATTGAAGTAAAGTCTGATTATAGCATTATTTTCTGGTTGTCATTATTGATCATTATCATTGTTGTATTATATTTTATTTTCAGGTCTCCTATAAGGATTATAAAGACTTCTTCAAATGTCATTATGAAAGAAGGTGGGATCTCTGAAGTCAGGATCATGGTCCATGTAAAAAATATAAGTTACAAGCCTGTCGATGATGTTATCATATTTGATCAGGTCCCTCAAATTGCTGAGGTTATCAAGGAATTCCCAGTCGGAACATTGAAGCCAACATCAATATTGAATCATGACAAGAAAGGGACATTATTGAAATGGCATATTGACTCTTTGGATAGTTTTGAGGAAAGGATTCTGACTTATAATATCAAGTCAAGATTAAGCATTCTTGGAGGTTTCATTCTTCCTCAGACCAAAGGCAGTTTCAAGAATTTTGGCAGGAAGAGGTCTGTCCTTTCAAATAAGTTCAATTTCAAGCTTTAGCTGATAATCCTTTTAGCTGACAATCCTGCTTATATGCTCTTCTTTTCCTATCCTTATTATGTTCTCAACAAAGCTCTCGATCTTGCTTTCATGGCTGACTATTATTATCTGCTTGTTCTTCAGCTCATCAATCACTTCTCTTACCTTGTCAAGCTGGTCTGTTGAGAATCCGTCAGTTGGCTCATCAAGGATTATGAGATCCTTGGTCTTGATAGTGCTTATCATGCTGTTGATGATCTTGTTCAGGCTTAGCCTGTAGGATAATGCAAGGCTTGTCTTCTCACCGCCTGATAGGTTATTTATTTCTGTCTCATATCCGTTCTGCTCTATTATTGGTGTGAACTGGTCATCGAGCCGCACATTTATTATCTCATCCTCTATCAGTGTGTTGAACCAGGTCTGGAACAATGAATTGAACTCTTGGTGAAGGCTTACCATCACATTTTTCTCAATCACTTCCATAAGCTTGATGAAATATCCTTCAAGCCAGTGCTGCATCTGGTTTAGCTGACTCAATTTGGCCTTATCCTTATTCTTCTCTTCAATCTCTTTTTCAATAATCTCAATCATTTTAAGAATGCCTTCTTTCTCTTTTGCATTCTCTGCCTTTTTTATCTCTTTTTCCCTTAATGTCTTATTTTCCTTCTCAAGGTCAATCTTCATGATCTTATATCTGTCTTCAATGTCTTTTATCTTGTTGATCCTGTCATTCAGCTCCATCCTCTTGATGTTTATCTCGCCAATCTCTTTTTTGATCATCTGGAGCCTTGAATTCTTGTCCCTTATTCTTTTAATGCTTTCTATCAGGTTTTCCTCTCTTACCTTTCTTATTGAGATGTCTTTTTCTATCCTCCTGTATCTCTCAATCTTTTCCTTCAGATCTTCTAGCATCTGATTTCTTTTTTGCTCATCAGAGGAGAGACTTTTGATCTCAAGCCCAATTTCTATGATCTTATCTCCTTCTCTTTTCTTTATATTGTATTTATGCTCATGCTCAACATTCTGCTCGCATAGGGGGCATTTGTCTATCTTTGACACCCTTTCAATTACCTCTCTTGAGGTATTTATCTTGGTTGTTCTGATTGATATTTGTGTTCTGACTGATTGTATATCTTTTTCTTGAGAAGTGAGCATCTGGCTAAGTTCATTTATTTGTTTATGGATGATATCAAGAGATTGCTCTGTTCCAGGGATTTTTATCTCTTTCTCAATATTAATTATTGCCCTGCTCATTTCTTCTATCTCTTCTTTCAGATTATTGTTCTCCTGGACTTTGTTCATCAGATTATTGGTCATGACATCATTTTGGTTTTTTAGCATGTTATATTTTTGTATTCCTTCCTCGATTGATTCAATTTCTTTTCTTTTTTCATTCAATCTTTCCCTGGTCTCTTCAACCTCTTTCTCATATACCTTTATCCTTACTTCAATCTCTTTGATCTCATTCTTCTTGAGTTTTTTATTATGTATCTTTTCATCAAGGTCTTTGATCCTATCCTGGTATATTCTTGATTTATCCCTGATATCTTTTATTGCAATGAGTGCATTCTCCCTGATCTTCTTGTACTTGTCTATTCCAAACACTTTTCTCAATGTTTCCAGCCTTTCTTCTTTTCCTCCTGTTATTATCTGTTTCATCGCTTCCTGCGGTGTGTATACAGTATATCTATAGATTAGGTCCTTGCTCTTTGTCAGCAGTTCTTTTGGATATCCTAGCAAATTTAAGATATCTGATCTTAGTTCACTTGCTGTTGCATCTTTTTTTATCCCGTCTTTTATTATGTACCCAGCTATCTGCTTGATATCATTTTTTCCTCTTTTCAATATCCTTTTTATCAGGAACTCTTTCCCCTCTACACCAATCTTCAGCTCGACTGATCCCTGGTTTTTTCCGTTCCTGAGCAGGGATGCTGGGCCAAGGTCGCTTCTGTTCAGGCCGAATAATGCAAATTCTGTTGCAAGAAGTATTGTTGACTTTCCGCTTCCGATGTCTCCACTCAAGAGAATGGTTCCTGATGGAAAATCGATTGTCTCATTGACATAGCTTCTTATGTTCTCTAGTTTCAATGATTTTATTATCATGCATGCATGTTAAGAATCCTGATTTATATGTTTTTGTGTGCTAGATTAATCCTTTCTTCTTTAGCAAAAGCCATGGATACCCTTGAAACTCCTGCTCTCCTGTTTTAGCATTCAATTCATTGAGAATCTGATATAAGTGTTTTTTAGCTTCTTCAATATTCTTAAACTCCCCTTTTGCCTCTATCTCAATAAATGTTGGCCCATCTTTTAATACATCAATAGCAACCTCTGTACCTTTATAATTCCAAGTTCTCCTTTTTTTCTCAACAATAATAATTTCTTTTATTCCAAGATTTTCAAATATTTTTTTTAATAACTCGGCATCATCTATTTTGGTTTCATATTCATCGCATGAATTTGCCATTTCAGTCTCTGAGTGATGCCAATTTTTATAGTTCAAATAATGCCCTCTACTTCCTTCTCTAATCCTAAGCCATTCTTTGATTGGCTTGGATTCTAGAAAACTTCTGTGAGGAAGATCAAAATAAGTGTCTTTTTGGTATTCTTCATGTTTTTTAGTTGCAATCTCATCAAGCTCTTTCATCAGCTCTTTAGAATTCAATAAAGGAAATTTGAGTTCAACTTCTGTATTTTTAAGGTCTGACATTTGCACTACTTCATCTCTTTCTTAAAGTTTTGAATAATGTCAACAGGAGTTGGATCCACTCCATACTTGATGGCTAAGAAATAAGATGTCCAGTCTCCTATATAGATTGCAGAGAACAGTTTTGTGAGAGGGTTCCTTCCGCTTATGTTCAGCTCTGTGACATTCACTCCTTTTGATTTCACTAATTTCTTGAGAATGTCCATCCTTTTCCTTACTCTTGGATGATCTTCCTCATCCTTGATTATGATAAGGTGGTATTCTGCTTTCAGGTGTGTGAATCCTACCATCTCATTGTGATTAAGCTCAGGCAGGACATTGTAGAATGCATGTATCTTTGTGTTTTCATTAAAGCTTATCTTCCATTTGTAGGCAACAGCCTTTAACCTGTCTGAGGAGTATATGAGAGGGATCTTGTCAACTAGTTTTTCTGCTAATTCCTCTGCTTTTTCCTTGAATAGGTCTGTCCTTTTCAAAGTCTCAACTGTATTCTTGATCAATAATTCTTGGCTTGGGATTATCTTCAGGTTTTCGAGCAATCTTAGGATTGCGCTTGTCATATATCCATATGCTGCTCTTGGTTGCAGTCCTCGAGGGATTAAAATCATTCGATTATTTTGTTTTTTTGCCAAGATATCTAATTTGCCTCCAGATGTAACAATGACTATATTTGCTCCTTTTCTGTAAGCATCTCTGTATGCTTCAATAGTCTCTTCTGTATCTCCAGAATAGCTTACTGCAATGACAAGGCTTTTCTTGCTGAATTCTGGTGGCATTGTATAATCCTTGTTGATTATGATAGGGATCTTGCATTGATTAAGATATGATTTCAGGATCTCTCCTGGAAGGCCTGAACCGCCCATTCCTGTTATAATGATATTCTCTATAGGTTCATCAATATGGACCTTGATATCTCCAAGTCTGTATCCTTCAGAAAGCTGGGAGTGAAAATTCTCAATAACTGAATTCATATTCTCTTTGTCAATGCTTTTATCATAAGTTTCTACCTTAGCCATATTACTGTTCGTAATATTTTCGATTTATATAAATTTTGTTATTATTCATATTCTAGAAAATGTATATCATGTTTATAATAAAGAATTTAATTATGACTTCATCGTAGTGACAATACAAAACATTTATAAAACAGAATATGTTCTTATATATCAGATTAAAAATGCATAAACCTTGTAATATCCATTTGGACCATCTTGTATTAGCTGAAGATTTACCTTGTTTTTTCCCTGAAGGCACTTCTATGACAGAAGAGGATAGGATCAGGCAGATCCATGAGGCGATTGATTTTATGTTCAGAAGGATTCCAGATGAGCATCTATCTGATGGTTTGAGAGAAGGAAAAAATTTGATAGGGGATTATGGGACTCCTTTTGGCCATTATTATCTCCAAAATGTCATTTGTGATTCTTTTGTCAATTCTCAGGCAATATTAAATTATTTCTTGGATGAAATATGCCATAATAATGACTCAAGACTGAGAAAAAAGTTAATGAAAATTGCAAGAGCAAGTGCAAGATCAATGAATATACATACTCCTGAGACACTTCCTTTGATGACTCTTATGAGTGATCCACATATATTTTCTTGCGGATATGCATGCTTTTTTGAAAGATCAATGGCTTCTGTTCTCAGTAAAATTAAGAAATCTGAGGCAAAAGATAATCCATTTATTAGGAGTATGCAGGAAAAATTATTTATGTATCTAATGGAATGCAATAAGCCATTTATTGATCTTGTCAGGAATCTCAATTATGATTTGGTTGAATCAAAAGAATTCTTATTGCATCCTGAAGACTTTCTTTATCATGCCCAAGGGACAAGAAAGAGGTTGAAATCAGCAATTTGCATATTAGATTTTGGCAGATTGGTTTGTCATATTGGATATTTCCCAAAACCTCAGTTTGGAAAATGGGACAGCCTTTATGCTGAAGCTTCAGGCAAGAGTTTAGATGAACAGCTAAGAGAAGGCATTGTAGTTGTGGAAAGGTCTGAGAGAGAGATTGTC
The DNA here is from genome assembly GCA_043805595.1 of Candidatus Woesearchaeota archaeon. Classification (GTDB taxonomy): domain Archaea; phylum Nanobdellota; class Nanobdellia; order Woesearchaeales; family JAGVYU01; genus JAZDHV01. The sequence continues at coordinate 21,446 of JAZDHV010000027.1, read as the reverse complement.
GAGGATTTAAGAGCCCAGAACCATGCTCAGACTTTGATGTTCAAGAGGCTTATCCATCTTTATGTTGAGGGAATAGAAAGGCTGGAGGCAGAGCAGAAAAATTGTAGTCGAACAAAGGAGGAAAATGCCCATCTTGAACAGAGATTAGAAGAATATAGGTCACGTCAGGCTGAATTATTTAACAGATATAAATCAGTTGAGGCTGGTTATGATGAATTGGTTCAAAAGGCAGTTGCTGGTGCTACTCAAGACCTCACTTTGCAAGTTGAGGCTCTTTCTGCTCAAGCAGAACAGTTTGATGATGAAAGGAAATGTTATGAGGCTAGGCTCAGGAAGCTTGATCATGAACTGGTTCAAAAATCCAGGATCTTATCTAGTGTTGAACGCCTTCAATGGGCTAGAAGTTATGAAGAAAGGATTGCTGCTGTTCCTGAAGAAGGGACAGATTCTGCTTTATATTCTATTGTATTTCATTCAGATGTTAATTCTGATGCATCTGAAGATGTTTTGGGGATAGTAAGTGAAAAACTCTCTACTGGAAAAGGTAATGTAAGAAAGATCCAAAAACGAGGCGATAATAATAAGGGATATATTTATCTAAAAAGATCCTATCCAATGTATGATGATTTTTTTGTTTTTAACATAGGCAAGCATAGGAGAAGGGCAATCTTATCAGTAAGTGGAGAGAATGAACTGACAGTCCTCAGGATATTAGATCATGGTACTTATGACCATATGATGGCTGGAGATATTTAAGAGCATAATTTATCTCATTCATAAATACAGATCATAAAATGTCAGAATTGTATAAAATGTCAGGAATTTTCCACCAATCTCTGACTGGTGACAATCTTTGATTGATTTAGCTTATAGGAGTGAAAAATTCCTGAGCACTAAGAACCACCAGTCTTATCATAAGGTAATTGCGGATTTAGTAAATCCCACCAGTCCTATCATAAGGAAGTTGCGGATTTATTGAATCCCACCAGTCTATGACTGGTGGTTCTTTAGTCCAAAATATTAAGTTTCATATCATTTCATAACAATTCATAACACCTGAGTCTTCGGCACTCTCTCAACCTTTGTGACTTTCTCCAGTTCCTGGAGTCTTTGTTCAATTCCATCTACTTCTTTATGATACCTGACATGCAGGCAATTCACATGCCTGAATGTGTGGATTGTTGCCGGGATGTATTCAGCGCCTTGAGATATCAATCCGATAAGCCCTCTTAACACATCTTCACAGTCTTCTGCTCCTTTATACTTCAGATAATATTCTCCTATCATGTATTCATTTTCTTCCATTATGCTGCCCTCCATTTTCTTTTTCTTAAATTTTGCTCAATTAAAAGATCAGCTCTAACTAATCCAGAGCCATACAAATCATTTTCACCAAGCCTTTCTGCAGATTTTTTCATCCTATCCTCTATGTCGCTTTGGTGATAATATGACACCCCTAAAGCGCATACTCCTGCAACATGGGGGCTTGCCATAGATGTTCCTGATATCACATTGTATGCATTGCCTGGCCATGCCGAGAATATGTTGACTCCAGGCGCGCTCAAGTCAAGAGTGTCGCATATGTTGCTGAATTCTGCATGCTCATTGTCTTTGTCTACTGCAGCGACGCTTATGACACCTGGATATGAGGCTGGATAGCTTCTTCCGAATCCCTCATTGCCAGCTGCTGCCACCAATAAGATTCCGCTTTCAGCTGCGAACCTGCACAGCTCTTCGCCAATACTGGTTGAGTAGCTGCTTCCTAAGCTCATGTTGAGGACATCAATATCATTGTCAATGCACCATTCAATCCCTTGGTTTACCAAAACTTCTGACCCAAATCCCTCGTCACTCAATACTTTCACTGCATATAGATTGATTCCTGGGGCAATCCCAGTCCCTTTTCCTGATATTGTCCCGCTCACATGAGTCCCATGGCCATTGCCGTCAAATGGTTTTTTATTTCCATCCACAAAATTATATCCTCCGCAATAGATGTCCTTGATCTCAAAATGCCTGTGGTCGATTCCAGTGTCAATGACTGCAACATTCACGCCTTCTCCTAATGTCTCTTTCTGGGCTTTATATGCTCCGATGTTCTCCAGGTTCCAGAGCCTTCCTGAATTTCTCTTTGCCTTATTAATTTTTATAGGCCTTATCATTATCTCACCAGATTCATCTTTTCCAGCAAGCATTTCAGGTATGCAGTATACTACTGCAGGTCTCAGGGTGAAATCACTGATACTTGAGAGGCTGTAGAATTCCTGCTGGATTGCATGCATCAGTCTCATGCTTTCATCAGTTGCACATACAATTGATATGCATCCGGCATATTTTAATGTCATTCCTCTTATTCCAAATGTCCTCTCTAATCTACATGCAATCTCTTCTCTTTGTTCTTTTTCCTTCTGCATTGGAATCTCCAGAACAAGATCTGTTGTTTCTCTTTTGCTATAATCATTTGCAAGATCAAAAAAAGCTTCTCTTGCTTTGCTCACTCTTGTGAACAGGTTTGCTTTATTCTGTCTTTGTTCTGGCTTTTTTCTTGGACTTTCACTTAATCTTTCATGTCTTTTCTCAATCTTTGATAACTCTCTGTTAAAATCAAGATTATTGATGAATCCATATTCATGCCCTATGTATCCTGATATCAGTCTTTGGACTAAATCATTTGCATCAGGCTTTTCTATTAGGCTTCTGAATAATTGGTATGCCCTGTCATTGATTCTTTTTTTTGTGTCATTTAGCCTTGAGAATAATCCAGTATATTCTGGAGGGCCTGAAGTGATCTCAACCACAGGATCATAAAGTGTTTTTGTCCCATATCTTGATATGAATCCGAATTGGTTGCATCTTGAGAGGTATCCTGTATTTTGGCCAATTGCCTTTCTGGTTCTTTGTCTTGCCCCTATATTCACTTCAACACAGCCTGTTCTACTGCCTTCTCTGCAAAATATAGTCACATTCGGCTTTATCTTATCTTTTCTTGTCGATTTCTCTAGTCCCTTCACTATTGAGTCCAATGAGAGATATCTATCTGATCTCGACATGCTTTCAAGAGCTCTGATCAATCCGATTGATCTAGAATCAGTCGTGACTATTGCATTTCTTGTTCTATACAATGACTGATAACTGCTGTCAACACCCACATGCAATATTCCATCTTTCTCAATTGTTGATTGATACATGCATTTTTCATTGTCATAGGTCCTTAAAATGCGTTTACGCGAAATTTTCGGAGGATTTTTTCAGAAATTGGATATGTTCTGGATACACAAAAAAGTTTCTAAAAAAAGAATCATATCTTGAAGAATTTTTAATTTTAACAAAATATTTGCATTAGATTTTCAATAGAATCTCTTCAATTGACTATAGAATTGGCTGAATTCTTTCATGTCTCTCAGATTTAATTCAACATTGCTGCTTCCAGTTGTGAACAACTGGACATTGCCATTATTGAACATCTTGTTTAGTATTCCTTGCGTATAGCTTATATGGTTTATTTTTCCATAGATGATTGATACCTGTTTTTTATAGAATATCCCGGATTTTGACAATATCCTGTAATTCTGAATTATGTATGACCTCATTCTGATGCTCAGATATGTTAAGTGTATTATTATGAAATCAAGGATCAGTAATGCTGATCCAAATGTTAATATTATCATCATGTTAAGAGTAACAATTGAGAACAATAAGATGATCGGAAAGAGAAATACTATATTTAATGTTCCTAAAATGATTAATAATGGCACCATTGTGTTTCTTGCCATTGGTTTTTCAGTTAAGATATCCTTTGCATATTGGCCAGGCTTATTCTCTATCATGCTTATCTGCTGTGCAGACGGCCTTTTCAGGAAAATGATGTCTATCAGGTCATCTTTAATGATTATATTATCTGCATAATTTATAGCGAAACTGTTTGATTTTAATGTCTGGTTATTTCCTTGTCCTACTAATGTCTCTCCAGAAACATCAAATGTGATCTTTCCTTTTTGTGAGAATGGATACTGCACAGTTGTTATGTCCTTGATATTGTCATGCAAGACAAAAAACTTTTCTCTTATGAATATCCCTCTTGTGAAATAAACATATGTCTTAAAAAAATCCATTTTTGATCTTTTGTAATAAATGCTCCTATACCCTATAATGCCTGTATACAATATTAATATTAAGATTATGGGCAAAAATAAGAGTGGATTGATCATGGCTGTGCTTATTGACAGCAGTATAATGCTTAATAATGCAAAAAATGAAATAAATAGGGTTGCTTTGAAAAAATCCATGATCTTGAATACTGAGCCAATATGATATATCCCTTTTTCATCTTCAATCCCTAATTTGGATATAATTTTGTTCAATAATCCTGGTCTCTTCTTTATATTCCTGAATTTTATTGATTGAGAAGATCCGATAGACCAGAATTCAACATTCATTGTGTTGAACATCATGTCAATGATGCTTTCCCTTACAACAATGCCTGTGATATTGTCATTGCTGAACTCAATATTTTTTTGGGTGATAAAGTCAAATCTCTCTTCAACACTCTGTTTGTTAATCCTGAATTTTGTAAAAGCCATCCTTATGATATTGGTGACAAATGCAATTCCAATGAATAATCCTGCATAGAATATTGCAACTAGCCCTGCTAATGTGAAGATGAGTGATATGATAGCCCCAATTATGGCAATGAAAAATATGACTATTAAAGGTATCAGGGTCCTTTTTCTGTCCATTGTCAGCTCTATTGAAAAAGAGGCATTTGGAATTGATTTCTTGGCAGCCATTGCCTGCCTTTTCTCAACTATTTTTGATGGTACGTGTGATTTTTTATCCTCCTTAATAACTGATCTTTTATTTGAAATCAGGCTGTCAATGGCTTTTTCCATCTTTTCCCCATTGACCATATTTTTGAAAAGTATCTCCTGTCCGGAACCCTGGCAGCTGATTTTGACATCATATAAACCAAATATCTTGTCAATCAAAGTCTGTGTCAATTCAGCATCTGCAAGATTTTCAACTGGGATAAATGAGTAATGTTTTGTAAGAAATCCCTCTGTATAAGTAATTGTGTCACTGTACACATTATAGGCTCTTTTTTTCAGGTCTAGAAATCTTATTATCAAATAAAGGATTATTATTGCCAGAATCAGGAATATTGCTGTCAATATTGGCATTTGGATTCCTGGAGAGAGATTTCTTAATGCATTGAGCCCAGAAGTTGAAGCAGCCCCAAAATACAATAGGAAAATTATGATTCCAGAGAATGATTTGAAAACCTCAAAAAACGCGCCTAAAGTATTTGGTGTCTCCTGCATTATCAGGTTTTTTTGTGTCAGCTTGAATCCATTCATCTTCATGAGCTTCATCATATATTCATACATCTCTTTAGGCCTGTCAAATGAATTCAATGATATCTCTATCCTTCCGCTTCCAGCAGATTCAATGTACACGCTTCCAGTCCTGAAAATCTTGTTTTCAATATATGGAAGGATAAGGTTTACATGAGTGATGTTCTTTACAATTAGCTCATTCTCAAAATCTGAGAAGATCCCGCCACCTTTCATGATGATCTTGTCTGAATAGAACAATATCTTCTGCTTCCTGTATTGGACATTCAGGGAATAAAGGTAGATTAGGACAATTATCAGCAATATAAAGAAAGTGATGACATTCATTATTGGGATTATGGCAAATGTTATCCCCAGTATTATTAAGAAGATGCCTAATGCTAAAAAAATTGACTTTATAAAAGGATAATAGATAAAAGCATTCTTGTTTGGCTTTGCCTCATGATAATCTGCCATAATAAACAATTCTAATATCAAAAGTTTTTAAATCTTTTGTATAGATCACTCTGCCTTTTCTCCTTCTAAAAACCCAAAATTTATATAGGAAAATATCTATTTTCCAGTTATGGTAAGGAAAAGTGCTAAACCTTCAATAAGGAATAGAATTGAAAATATTAATATTCAGAAAAGAGGTACAAACCATAAGACAATAAAAAATAATCATAACTATGTTAATAAAAGCATTATTCACAAACATTCTAATCATCCTACTTTAGGCCAAAAACTAACTCTTGGTCAAAAGGCTGCAGATTTTATTGCTAAATGGGCAGGCAGCTGGGTTTTCATTATTTTTATGATCCTTTTTATGATTGTCTGGATAATCTTAAATATCTTGATGGTCAGTTATAGGTGGGATATCTATCCATTCATACTGCTGAACCTTATTCTTTCTGTCTTGGCAGGCATGCAGGCTCCTGTAATCTTGATGAGCCAGAATAGGGCTGCAGAAAGGGACAGGATAAATGCAAGCTATGATTATCAGGTGAACAGGAAAGCTGAGAGGGAGATCCAGCAGATGCAGCAGGAAGTGAAATTATTGAAAAGGATGATTTATGAGATTCATCATGTGCATAAGGATAGGATCAAGAAGGCAAGGCATAATGATTCAAATCTGAATATTATTCTTAAGAATCTTTGATCAGTTCATTGATTGCTTAAATTGGATTTATTCTTTGATCTCTTCTTTGATTGCTCAAAATGGCTTCATGCTTTAATCGCTTCTTTGATTGCTTAAATTGGATTCATGCTCTGCAGCCTAATGTGGTGTGGATTTTTTATTGGAACTGAGGTTTTCTTTCTAATTTTCTATCTTATATTTCTTATGTCTTTTCTTCAACTATTCTTTTTCAGATTCAATGATTTCCATGATTTTTTCTGGATTTTCAACAATATGATCAGCTTTTTTCTCCTCTTCTCCTGTGGGATGCCCCCATGTCACAAAGATTGTTTTTGCTCCGATTGCTTTCCCTGCATTGATGTCATTTATCTTGTCTCCTATAAAATATTTTATCTCTCCTTTTTCCTTCAGCTTATTTAGCAATTCCTCATTTGACACACCCAATTCTGGCGGCTGTCCAAGGACAAAGTCAAATCTGCTTCTCATATCAGCAATCTCAAGCACATTTTCTATTATATCAGTCCTTATTCCGCTGACAATAGCTATCTTTAGGTCTTTTTTCTTCAGTTTCTGGATAACATCAAGAATCCCCTCTTGAAATATTCCTTCTTTTTTCTCATTTGCTAACGCAAGCATATGATACTTGAAAAAGCTTGAGCTCATTTCATTCAATTTTTCTTTTTCCTTGATACCAGTGTATTTTGATATTATCTCATTATTGACAGCATAATGCTCATTTGTTGCCAGTGCTTTTTCTAGCCAATCCTGGTCTACTTCTTTTCCAAGCATTGCAAACCTTCTGTTGCTTGCTTCTTTGGCAATGTCTTTTCTGATCAAAGTCCCTGAAAAATCAAATACAATTATCTTGTCCATAATTTATGAAAATGTAGGAATTAGTTTAAAATCTTTTCTATACTAAAGTTAAGAATATATAAATTTATAAAAACTTGTGTGTTCTTGACATATAAACCATATTGGAATAAATATTATGATAGCAGAAACTTTATTGCCAAGACCGCTTTATTGCAGGGAAAATCCTGATGTGCAATATCAGTGCAGAGGGATAGGAAACCCCCGAGATATTGCTGATGTTCTGACTGGAACAGAGATTCAAGATCATACAGGCACATTTGATTCTCCAAATTTTGTTTCTCAAGGTTATGTTATCAGGACTAAAGGTGACATGGTTTTAGTGTATTCAAGTTCTGAGCATGGTAAATTTTATGGAAATAATACTGCAAGAAGAATCATGAGGAATAGGGGTAATCAAGTTCCTGATCTATTGATTGTTGACAGGCCAGCATTCTCTTTGAGGGGTGTTATGGAAAAAGCTTATGGCGTGCCTTGGACTTGGAAGGCAAGGACTGATATTGTGGGTTTTTGTGCACAATATGGATTCAATCAATTTGTATTGGCACCATGTGACATAAGCCAGAAAGTGAATTGGAGAGATCCTTTTTCAGATAGATATCTTAAGCATCTTCAGGATTTTGTTAATCATTGCCATAATCAAAGGGTTAGGCTTGCATTTGAATTCCTACCAATTGGAATTGATCTTGGTTTAGATAAAGATTATCAAACATTATTAAAAAGGTCCGGGGATTTATTGGAAATTGGTGTTGATGATATTATCATTGCATTTGATGATGTTGACGATTATTCCGGCAAAAAAGAAAGAAAACAAAAAGCAGCTTTAAGGCAGATCAATTTTTTAAACAGGTTTTTTAGTGAAAGTGGTCTAAATCCTTATTCTTTGGCATTCAATCCTGTCCAATATCATGGAATAAAAGACTCTCCTTATCTTCAGGCTATTCGGGAGAATCTTATTTCTGAGATTGTTGTTGGTTGGACAGGTCCAAAGATCAGAAGTGAGACAGTCACAGTTCAGGATGCAGATGCATTTGCTAAACTAATAAGGAGGTATCCTCTTCTTGGCCACAATTTTCCAGTTGTTGATGAGATGGATAAGAAGAGAAGGGTTACAGTCGGGCCTCTGATTGGACTTGATAAGGATTTGCCATCTCATTTAAGAGGTATTGTATTCAATTTTATGGAGATTCCTTATGCTTCATTGATATCAGGCTTGACATGCGCAGATTATGCTTGGAATCCAACTGGTTATGATCCCTCAAGATCAATCGAGAACAGTTGTGCTATACTAGGTCCAAACTTGATGAGATTAGTTGAAATCAATCCTGAATCATATGTTAATCCTGATAGTGCTCATCCTATTGCTTCTGCATTAAAAAGTAAGAGATTGAATTATATGTCAGATTCAGAAAGATCTGAACTTGGCAAGATTTTTAAGACAATGGTAGAATTGGATGAATTAGTTTCTGATGGGACTCTAGAAGAGGTTTATAGGGAAATAAGACCATGGCTTAATCAGGCTAATATAATTGGTGGATTTGGAACTCTTCTGATGAATGGAGGTTCTAAAGGTCTGAATTGGAGATCAAAAGGATATGCTGCTCTTAAGATGTCAAGTGGCCAGAGATTAGGCGGCCTTGTTTTTGAAGATTGGGTATTGAGAGAGTTTGGATTTCCTGCAAGCTTATTTTATCACATACCATCATTAAGAATGGTTGGCGATTTTTTTGAAAGAGTTGCTAGAAAGAGGCATAATAGGCAAAATATTAGTCAATAAGCATAGTCAATAAGCATATTTTGGCATAAATATTTTATCAATTCTGAATTTTTTTCAGTTATTTAAGTGTATATCAAAAATCCTTTATCAGGATCGAAACCATTTCGCTTTCTAACAATCTTTTTCGGTTTATTTTGGCATACTGTTTTTAAGGACCTATACTATTATGTTTTCTTGAAATTAAAATGTCAGAAATTTTCCACCAGTTTTTAACTGGTGGCCGAAAGCCATTCCCAATATTGGAATCAGAAAAATGCTCAAAAATGCAGAGCATTTTTGGCATGCCAGAAATTTTATTAAAATTTCTGAGCACTAAGAACCACCAGTCCGTAGATGTAGTGGATGTTGAATTGATGAATCCCACCAGTCTATGACTGGTGGTTCTTTAGAATTTATGAAAAGGTGATCAATATGAAATTATTCAAGACATTGTATAATGTTGGGCTTATTGGCCTTATATTTTATTCAGGTATGCTCTATCAGAGGCATAGGACACATGAGGAAATTACTCAGATAAAGACAAGTGTTGAACGTCTTGATTCGATTGACTTTAAGGTCATGTCTTTTATCAAGGAGTATGCTGCTCATCCAGAAAGGATTGAGGATACTCTTGAGGATCTTCATGCTAAATACCTGGGAGGTGGTTCAGATGGGGAGTAAATGTAAAATGGCTGTTGATGATGACAGTTCAGGTGATGGCACTGATGAGATCAGGCCAGTTGAATTAGATGAATTGTTGGCTCAGGCAGAAGAGCTTATTGAATCAAAAGGAATTAGGCCAAGGAATGGAAACAGATCAAGTTCACCTTATAAGAGATTGGCTGACAGGAGTGACTTGTCAATTGTAGGTCATCATGGGATTGCCCAAGTTTATATTGATTCAGGGCCAAGAGTCAGGCGTTTTGCAAAAAATAATACAAGGGTCATGAGAAGGCTTGTTTTTGAGAATATGCAGAATCCAGTCGGTACATGCTTTAGAGGCTATCAAAGGGCTGCATCTTATGTTGCAGGAAGGAGTGGGTCTACTAACCTTTATGATCTGGTTTCAGCCCATATTGGTAATGCTGACCAGTTAAGGCTTGATTTCCAGAGTGTGCTGTTTATGTGTGAGAGCCATCTTGAAGACTTGAGTGAGTATGGGCACAGGCAGCTGGACAGGGTAGCAAGTTTGATTGATAAGAGGGATAAACTAAAAAGTAAAAGATATGATGTTTCTTATGATTCCCTTTTGCATGCATCCAAAAACAATGGAGATTTGACACCTAATCAGAGGGTCAGATTAAAAAAAGCCCTATTTGACCTGAGAGCAGTTGACCTTGAGCAAGCAAGGGCTATGCTTAATTCAAACATTGATATGGTATATACTGATTGGAGTTCAGATATTGTGAGCGAATTATACACTCATATGCATAATCTCGGGACTGCCTGCCAGAATATCTGTACTAGCCTTGAAAGGATGACAGATCATCTTGGTGTTGTTCTTCCAGGATTTGTCTATGGGATTCAGGCTTCAAAAGAAGCTGTCAATATGGACCAGACTTTGAAATTATTAGGCGGGTTTTCAGAGTCATTTTTTAATCATTACATGCAAGGATCACAGCAGGCAATGTCTTTGTTCAATATGCAGCCTCTTGGCCATCTGTATTCCCATTTCAACAGGTCTTTGAGAGGGATGAATGAGAAAACTCGGCTAAATCTCGATCAAACATATGATAACTTTGACAGGTTGGTTGAGGGCAGGGGTTATATCGATAAGAAAATCGAATAGCAAATAGGAAGTGACAATTAAAGAATTAAAGTGTGATAAAGGAAATTTGTTCAAAGTTACTAAAAAATTGCCTGAAATGTCTGTATCAGAGGCAAAGTTTTTTAGGGATTTAGAATCAGCAGTTAGGCAATTTGAAGAATGGCTGCAATAACTTTTTAGCACAATACTTCTTTAAATTTCTTATTTAATGTTTCAACCAGTTCTGGCTGCATATAAGAGTAAACATTAGGAATATCCAGACATAGGATTCTTTTTTTCATTTATTCTTTTGGAAATCTTTTTGATAATTCTGTCCTATGGTCTTTTTCCATAACTATTATCAGATCAGCCCATGATATCTCTGATTTTATCACAGGTTTATCATTGTAAAGTCCTGCTGACTTGGTTTCATATTTATTGAAAATTCCGACTCTCTTGTCGGAATTTTCTATTGGGTCTAATATCCCGACCTTTAGGTCGGAACACTCAAAAACCATTGGTTTTTGGTGCCCAAAAAATGCGAAGCATTTTTGAGGGTTTTCAATCCCAAAAACCGAGCGATAAATACCCCTGCCTTTAGGCAGGGGAATAGTTCGGTTTTTGTTATCTCTAAAAATTTCTTCTGCTGTCTTGCTCCTGTTTAGGTTTTGGTTGCATATAAATAATATTTTCATCAGAAGATGAAAATGTCATTATAATTTAAATTTTTCCCAACATTTTTATAATCCTCTAGTTTTTTCTATCATATGGCAGAGATTGAGCTTGACATAAAAAAATCAGTTGAGAAAAATGCTGAAGTCTATTTTGAAAAGGCAAAGAAGGCTAAGAGAAAGATAGATGGGGCAATGCAGGCTATAATAAGATCTAGGAAAAGGCTTGAAGAGCTTGAGAAGAAGAATCTGGAAGAGATTGAAAAGGAAAAGCAGAAGGAAGAGAAGAAATCAGTCAAGCATAAGCAGGAGTGGTATGAGAAATTCAGATGGTTTATCACTTCAGATGGATTTCTTGTCATTGGGGGAAGGGACGCGACATCTAATGAGATTGTGATAAAAAAGCATACTGAAGACAATGATTTGATCTTTCATACTGACATGTCTGGCTCGCCTTTTTTTGTCTTGAAGACAGAAGGGAAAAAACCAAGTGAGACAGCGATGAAAGAGGTTGCAGATGCTACCTGCTCTTTTTCAAAGGCATTCAAGCTAGGATTGTCTTCCCAGTCTGTTTTTTATGTAACTCCTGATCAGGTCTCAAAGACTCCTAATACAGGTGAATATCTTACAAAAGGCGCTTTTGTGATCAGGGGCAAGACAAATTATATTGACAATAAGATAAATGTCGCAATCGGCATGACAAGCAAGGGCAGTATTATGGCTGGCCCTGTTGAGGCTGTTAAGAAACATTGCAAGAAATTTGTTGAGATTGTCCAGGGTGATGAAAAGATCGGCAAGATTGCCAAGCAGGTCCAGTATTTTATCGGCGGAGAGATTGATGACCTGATCAGGGCAATGCCTACTGGTAGTTGCAGGATTAAGAAATAGGATATTTTTATTCTCTTCTATGAGGCTCCAATAATCTCTCTATAAGTGGCCATTGTATTGGCCTTAACGGAAGGCTGAATCCTTGTTTAGAAAATAATTGCCTTCTGTTTGGGCCATTAATATCTACAATATCTTCAATATATTCAGTATAAAGACTGATGTCATCTACCATCATTCCATCTGGAGTCAATAATGTTCTTCCTGGCCTGTCTAAAACCTCAATTCCCTGTGTCATGTTCTTGCTACCTATCTCTGGATCAGCAACTTCTGTTAGAGGAGTATATCCAGTGTCTGCAATTGATGGTCCTAATGTGACCATCACACCTTTCTCAACTGCTGCTCTTTTATCATCAACTGGATCAAACACAAGATCTGCTGCTCTTTCTCCAACTGCAACTGCATCTAAATAATCTGGTTCAGACATTATCTCAAGATTGTTCCTGTCATTATATCCTGGCCCTTCTTCCCTCATCTTAAATCCTTTTAAGTCATCAATTTTTATTTTTAATTCATGCTCTAGCAATAGCTTTAGGTATAATGCAACTCTGCTGTCCGTGACACTTGTATTTTTATGAGGATCTCTATGCACTTTAAATGTTAAATCAGGATTATCTCTTGCATGGACTTCAAGCCTGTATCCCAAATATTCTTCAGCTTCCTTGTCAAATGCTCCTTCTGATGCAACTACTAAAAGCCTTTCATGTTTGTCCCATGCATTTTGGCATCTGTCTAGGAACATTGTTTCATCAAATCCTCCGTTTTTTGAAAGGATTGCATGAGGTCCTAATCTTTCATCATAAGCTAACAAGCTTCCGAGTGCTCCCCATGCATGGTCTCTCCCCATAAATGTTATTACTTGGCCTACTGCACCTTCTTTTATCAGACCATTCCTATATGCACCTTTCTGAAATCCAAATGAATCCATGTCATTCTGAAGACCATTTGTTACAATTGCAACCTGTTTTGCAAATGATGCATATCCAGGGCATCTGTGTGTCTCTAAAATATCATTATCAACGGTTTTTGGCACTCCGATGACAACAATATGATATCCAATTAAATCAGCATATTGTCTTAGCAATAATGATTTTTCCATTGTATCATTTCCGCCATTGATAAAAAAGTAATGGATATTATGTGCTTTTGCCACATCAATGATTCTTTGATTGTCTTTTTCATCCTGCACATGTCTTGATGTTCCAAAAACTGGTGTTGCAAAGAATCTTAACCTTCCTAATGCGCTTCCAGGATCATCACTCTTCTCTGCCCATCTGAATACATCTGTGATATCCTCGTTTATAACACCTCTCATGCCCCCGATTGCTGCAAAGAATGTTCCTATCTTTGATCTATAATCTTCAAATGTTCTACTAATTGCACCATAAGCACTAGAACTGATTACAGGAGTCCCTCCTCCACTCATAATATAGATTGCATTTGGTTTTTCCATAGTTTTCATAGATTAATCCTAAAAATTATTAATTTCTTATTAATACAGACGGGAATTCTCTTGAATATTTAAATATGTTTACTACAAAAAAATGTTTTTTCGTGTGGTTTTCTAGTTATTCGCAATCTTCCGTAATAATAACAAAAAAGTTTATAAACCAATATTTTTCTCCAGATGCCAGATTAAAAATGGAAGACCTAAACCCTTTTCATTGCGCACAGTATTTTATAAGCCAGTCTGCTGAACTGATGGGCTTGGACAGAGGCATAACTGAGTCTTTGATGCATCCTCAGAGAGAGATCAGTGTCAAGTTTCCTGTTCCTATGGATGATGGAAGCACAAGGGTATTCCAGGGATTCAGGGTCCAGCATAATAATGTGCGAGGTCCTTATAAAGGAGGCCTCAGATATCATTGGAATGTGAATCTTGATGAGATCAGGGCCTTGGCAACTTGGATGACTATAAAGACAGCTTGCCTTGATCTTCCTCTTGGTGGTGGAAAAGGAGGTGTCATCTGTGATCCAAGGCCCCATGATGGTGTTCCTGCATTGTCTGAAGGCGAGCTTGAGAGGATGACTCGAGCTTTCACAAGGATGCTTGCTCCTAATATTGGCCCTGACAAGGATATTCCAGCTTCTGATGTTTATACAACTCCGCAAATAATGGGTTGGATTGTTGATGAATATGCCAAATCAAATGGATGTGTTCGAGGTGATATTTTAGGTGTTGTCACTGGAAAGGATCTTAAAGATGGCGGCTCTCTTGGAAGAGACACAGCAACAGCAAGAGGAGGCCAATTTGCATTAAGAGAATCTATTGAGAGAGGTTATATTAAAATAGATGATCCAAAAGGTGCAAGAGTTGTTGTCCAGGGTTTTGGAAATGCTGGTTATTTTTTTGCAAAGCTTCTGCATGAAGAAGGATACAGGATTGTTGGAGTTTCTGATTCAAAAGGAGGAATCTATAATCCTGATGGGATGGATCCAGAGGAGATCATGAAATGCAAGAAAAGCAAAGGCAGTGTTGCAGGATTTACTCAATATAATCCTAATACCAAAAGTATTGGCAACAATAAGATATTAGAGATGCCTTGTGATGTACTGGCTCCATCTGCTTTAGAAGAAGTTATAACAGAAAGCAATGTTGACCAGATATCTGCAAAAGTCGTTGTTGAGCTTGCAAATGGTCCAACTACACCAAGTGCTGATAATAGGCTTTATACAAAAGGAGTGTTAGTCCTTCCTGATGTCCTTGCAAATGCTGGTGGTGTGACAGTATCCTGTTATGAATGGCAGCAGAATCTGGCAAGACAGAGTTGGTCTGGACCTCAGATTGATGGAAAATTAGAGAACGCAATGCGAAGAAACACAAGACTGGTATTAGAAAAAGCTAAAAAGTTCTGCTGTGTCCCTAGAATTGGAGCCTACATGCTTGGCATGGAAAGGATAGCTGAGAAGATGAGATATTAAAGTTTTCTTTTTTTTAATAAAAACTGTTTTTTCTTAACAAAAATAAAAACCATCAAGTAATAAATGCGCCCTGTGCAGGTTTATGGTAAGGTGTGAAGTCTTTATTGAATGGTCCTCCGTCATCTTTTCTCGGAGATACATTCCAGACATAGAATCCATCAAACCAATCCTTCCCACCAAAGACATCATATACAGCTTGATAGCATCTTTTCTGCAATTCAAGATTCACAGGCCTGTCCTCCTGATATTCCCAAGGTTCTCTTGCAGCATAATCAACTGACCTATACCCTAATTCTGTAAATATTATTGGTTTGCCTATATTTGCTTGCCAGGTTTCAAGTGCAGCAACATGCGGACTCCATCCATTCACTAGTTCTTGCAGTGAAGGATCCCTGTTTGAGCTTAATGGAAAATAAGCGTCAATCCCAACAGCATCAATGCCATCAAAATCCCATAAGCAAGTCTGCCAATAGCTGTCCCAATTTGCGGCATAAGTCAATGTTCCAAAAAATACATTCCTGACAGCATCAACAACATGCCCCCAATATTGTTTGTTTTCATTTCCATCAATGCTCTGGAATTCAGTTCCCATTACAAGCATTTCAACACCATTTGCTTCAGCCAAAGCAGCATAATGAGTTATGAAATCAGTGTATGCATTGAACCATGCTGCTTTATCTGCCTCATTATTGAAATGTATGAGCCCTCTCCATTCATCTGTTGATATATCAACATGTGGCTTTAATGAGACAGTCATATCATTTGCTTTCATTTCATCTATTAATGCAATAATTTCCTCATCTGAGTGGGTTTTTCTTGCAACAGGGTGGATGCTTGTTGAAGTGAGAGTATCCATATATTCTGTCTGCAGTATTGATCCTGCATTAAATCCACTGTATCTTAAGTCAGTTATTGGATTGTTTGTCTGATCAAATCTGAATGCAACATCTTCATCATTATCTAAATCAGACCAGCCAAAATTATCAACAAAGATTCTTGAGCTTACATTTCCAAGTGAATTATCATTAAGCCCGTATTTTATTCCAAGCAAAGCGACACTTTCAGGAACAAAACCAGCTTCAACATCTCCAAAAGTCGGAGTCCAGCTTAATCCTGATTGGGTTGAGTAGGGGACATGAACAATGATAGGGCTCCATAATCCAGCTATGACATTTCCCAGATCTGGGTGTGCTCCAGAATCTCTTGAGCCTATCCAGATATTCTGCCAATTTCCATAATAGCTTCTCCAGACTTCCTGGTCATTGACTAGGCTGACACTTTTCATGAATATCTGCACTCCATTTGGAGCACTTCGGCTCCCTGCAGTACCTAATGGGCAGAAGACCCAGGCATAAAGATATTTATTTGAGAGATCTACACCAATAGGTTTTCCATCTGGATATCTTTGTATTATTACTGGAGTTCTTGCATCATGGTCAGGCATATATCTAAGATCAACAAACACTTCTCCATTCCTATTGGTCTGGGTCTGGCCTCGTATATCAAGTTCCAACTCTAATGATCCTGCTCCTGTCTGAGGAAAAGTATCTGTTATATCAGCTCTGGCAATACCCTGTGAATCAAAGAATGTTTGTTTTTGCCAATTGGTATTGACAGGATAATCCCCTTCTGTCCAATTGCCGACAATTGCTCCAATGTCAAATGCTCCAGGAAGTGGAGGTGGTGGAGGAGGTGGTGGAGGCTGACCATTCATTGGGCATCCTAATATACCTACAGAAACACCAGCAGATGCAGCTTTTAATATTGTTCTCCTATTAATAATTTTTTCTGACAATTTACACCTCCTCATGGATTGGTATGATTTTCTTTACCATGTCTAAAGGAATCAATGCTGCACCATAATCCTGTTTTGCATACATTTTATCGTAATCCCTGTAGCGCGAGCTGTGTGATTCAGATCCATAATAAGATTCGCTAGTAAGATACAATAGTTCTTCCTGCTCAGAGCCGTCTAAAAACCTCATGATAATATGCCTGCATTGAGGGAGATCAGGGTCAAATGTTCCTAAAAACTCAATCTCTCGAATATCTGCAAGAGGGTATGGGGCATAGCCGACCCCTTTAGGGCTGCTGTCATACACTCTTGCTATTTGGCAGGTATCTTTCATCCTTTCATGAAATTGATTCCGCCAATAATGCCCGCAAAAATCCATTAAGAATCCTATATCTGTTTCAAAGGCTGAGCCATCAAACAGTTCAATATATTTTGGATAATAGGGTAATTCAGAATCCTGTTTTTCTTCAGGAGGCATCTCAAAAGTAATCTCCTTAACCTCGCTAATGTGGATCCTTGAAGGAGCCTGATCTACATAACCTCCAATGTATCCCTCTTCAAGGGGATGGCCTGAATCCCTGTAAAAATTAGTAGTCCTGTCATTAGGAATCCATTGCCCATCAAATACTAAGCCTGAGATTGTATTTACTCTTGTCTTATTATCTCCTGTCTTTTCCTGCTGGATGCCTGCTATCTGCGCAAAGTCGCAGACATAAAAAACTCCATTCTGCTCAACTGTCAAGGAAACAAGCCCGGTTTGCCCTAGCTGGTAAGGCAGTTCCCAAGAGTTATTGAATATTTTAGGCAGGGATTGTGCGTCTGCAAACGAATAAGTCCTTTCATAAAAATCCTCCACAACAGCTGTGACTCCTGTCTCAACCAATCTTTCAGCCTCAATAGGGTCAACCACAACAGGCGGCGGTGTAGGTGGATTTATAATAGGTATAGGAATTGTTGGATATTCAGGGCAGCCAACAAGGGCTGGACCTAAAACAGCTGATCCCAATATAGCTGCTAATGAAGTTCTTGCAGCAGCTGTACATGAAGCACTTAGAAAATTCCTTCGATCTATTTCTCCTGGCATAATATCTCCCCCTGAAAATTATAAGCTAAGATATGGTTAAATAATCTAAAAGATATCAGAGCCAGATTTACTAGTAATCATAAATAATATATATAGTTTACCGCCAAAAAAATGTTTTTTCGAGTTTTAACGTAATAATCACGATAGATATAATTTTTTTTGCTTTTTAGAAATGAATTAATTGTAAATTATAATTTAAACAATAATTTATTTAAAAAATTTTCAGTAATCTTCAATATTAATGCAAATATTGCGTGACTGCATAGATCATCCCAAAACCTATTCCAACTCCAGCAGCAATCCTTATTGCGCACGCTGACTTTGGAAACTCATTATCCAATATTTCCCATCTGCTTTTCCCCAATACTTTTGCTGCATCTATTCTGTTTTTTCTTTCTTTTCCACTTCGAAAAACTGCATGATATTCTGGATTTCCTAAGATTGTTCCCCTTTGCATCTCATCTTCAAAAAATTCAGGTACTGGTATATCAAGTATTGAGCTGATACTCCCTCTTAAGTCGTATTGTTCTGCAAGCTTGTATAACAGTTCCAGGTCAGCTCTTGCTGTGTTTCTGGCGATAAGATCAGGCTGGTCTGTCACTATCCTTTTTCCTCCGCTTCTCTCCCATTCCAGGACATCATTCCTCCATCTTGCCATATCCAGCTCATATTCGTCCCTGAGCACTTCGCAGTCTTGGCAATATCCTGTAAAATCATCTGAATCATTTGAATGGGCACCTCTTGCGAGTTGAGCATCCCAGCATCTGTATTCTAATACACATGGTTCTTCTGGCTTTCGATAGCTTTGTTCATGGGGCTCAAGCACTGCATGAAGCCTGGCCTGAAGTCCGACCAATCCTCCTCTTATCATATGGTCTAATTGTTTTGGATCAGCATTTATTGCCAATCCAATCTTGTATCTTCCGCTGAAATAATCGCATGAATGAAATAGATGTGAAAGCTCTCTTCTTGATTCATCTCTTTTTGATATGTTTGGCCTTTTTTGAGCTGGTTTATCTATAATCCACTCTTCCTTTTCATCAGATCCTGGAACACCTCTCTCTTCAGTATGAAATCTTCTTCCAAATCCCCAGTGGCCTTGCTCTTTTTTTACAATATGCTCTGCTGTCAGTCCTTCTATCAGTCCATCAATATGATCCATTGTATCTTTTAGGTCTTTTATCATATTAGTCAGGAATGAATATGGTTTTTTAAATATTATTATTAATTAACCTTCTAATATATGAATTTGTAATAAATTTTATATAGTAAGAAGACATCAATAAATACTATGAAATTCATATTAAAAAATGATATTGTCCTCCCAAAAAGGAATAAATCCAGCCACAAGGGTGATAATGGAAGGCTTCTTATTATTGGAGGATCAAGGGATTATGTTGGTGCTGTTGCATTGGCTGGGTTGGCTGCCCTCCGTTCTGGATGTGATTGGGTGACTATTGCTGCACCAGAAAAGGTAGGCTATGCAATCAATGCTATTTCTCCAGATCTGGTTGTGAAAAAATACAGAGGTGATGATTTCTGCGCTTCCAGAGCAAAAGATATTCTCAAATTTGAGAAAGAGAATAGATTTGATGCAGTCCTGATTGGAAGCGGCATTGGAATGCATGCAAAAACATTTGTTAAAAAATTCGTAAAAGATTATTGCAATAAAAAGCCAAATAAGCCGTTAGTAATTGATGCAGATGCATTAAAACATATTAAACTTCAGGATTTAAGACATAAAAATGCAGTCCTAACCCCTCATCAAAAAGAGTTTGAGATCCTTCTGAAGAACTCAAAACTTGATAAAGAAGTTTTCAGAAAACACATCAATAATAACATAATCCTGATAAAAGGCCCAGTTGACCAGATAATCTCTAAGAACAAGACCTTTTACAACAAGACAGGCAATCCTGGTATGACTAAGGCAGGTACTGGTGATGTCTTGGCTGGAATCTGCGCTGGATTTGTTGCACAAGGCCTCTCATTGCAGCAGTCTGCAATAAATGCTGCTTTCATAAATGGAATCATTGGTGACAGGCTTCTAAAAGATAGAAAAGGTGCTTATTCTTTTATTGCTTCTGATATAATAGGCGATATTGGAAAAATTCTTGAAAGAATCTAAAAACAGCAACCTTTTTATACTAGCTGATTTTGGATATTATCATTAAATAAAAGGGGTGAAATCATGGGTCATATGTGCAGCAAATGCGGTAAGCTATGCGCTCTGTTAGTATTGGTATTGGGTGTGTTGTTCCTTCTGCAGGATTTGAAGGTCTGGAACTTCTGGAATATCAGCTGGTACACAATATTGTTCTTGTTGATGGCAATATGCATGTTTTGTAAAGGATATTGTCCTACATGCAAGACAGAAGGAAAAGCAGAATCAAAGAAAAAGTAATTTTTTTGTCAAAGTCGGCAGGGACCACTAGTCAATTGACTGGTGGTATGTTCGCTTCGCCCACCCTGCCGACTTTGAGCATGCTCAGAAATATACCCCCTTCCAAAAATGGATTGTGGACTATTGTCCACTGATCATGTAGACCAGTGGTATATTTCTGACATATTAATTTTTTTCTCTTTTCTTATTATACTAAAAGAAGAGATGATCGGATCATTCTATTTTATTTATATGATATTGTTCTCCATATCTTGATAGGAATGAAAAAAGCGCACTTGTATCACTTGTATCCAGTCTGACTTTCCAGCACATCTCATTTGGTGTTCCTAACCCAACATCAACAAAATAATGAAGTGTTCCATTTCTATAAATATTCTTGACACCTGTAACTTGTGCAAGAATATGGAATTTTTCAGGCAATAGGAGCTTTGCTTCGCATCTTCTTATGTCAGGATCAATAAAAACATCTGCTGGACTGATTTCCCCTTCTGTCTGTCTTGCCACATATTCGAGAAAGTCATCTCTTATAAATTTATAGTCCAAATATTCTTTTTCATGACCTGGTGTTCTAGCATTTGCCAAAATAAATTCTAATGGTTGTTTTAAATCTAGTGTTGTTTTAAGATCTTCAGCTCTTGAGTCTGATGGCTTTTCTCCATTTCCTTCATTCTCTCCATTCCCCATACGAATCATGAATCTAAACTTATTTATAAACATTTACTTTAAACATAAAAACTTCATTCATCAATGTACTAATCCAATCACAAAAAATTTTTCATTTCATTTCTTTTTTTTTGTTATTATTAACCATAAAAGCAAAAACTTTAAATACTATTAATTATAATAT
>JAZDHV010000026.1:0-2012 GCA_043805595.1 Candidatus Woesearchaeota archaeon | reverse complement strand
GCCTCTGTTTACTATCACAAAACCGACCCCAAGTTTTCCCTCAAAGGGTTCTCCTCCCGCCTCTTGTGCTATTGTTAAAGCTAAAAAATATATATCATCCCTAAAATCCATTTATTTATCTTTCCATTGAGCAGCAGAATGCAAAAGTCTTTTTTCTTTTAAACGTTTAAGGAATCTATTTCTCAATCCAGGTTCCATCTCTTCCATCGTTGCTTCAACCTCATCCTGATATTCGTCAACCTGTTGAACCGTATAAAGAGTATCAAATATCTTTTGTTGTAAAATTAATTGCTCTTTTATCTCTGCCGCCGCTTTAATCCTAAGTTCATTAGGGTCTTTTCTTTTAAAATTTATATCCTGATTCAAAAGAGCAATGGCGGATTCATCTCCAGTGGAAGCCTTTGTCATCAAATCCAGAAGATCAATCATATTCTTATTGACATATTGCAATTGTGAAACAGTATCCAAATGACGAGATACTCCTTGACTACTTTTCTCAAACAAGAGAGTACTAACCGCACCATTTTTTTTATCCCGTTTTAATATCGCATATTTTATTGCTGGAAGCGTTACATTTAATTCTTTTGCAATTTCAAAAAGGGTTTTACCTTCATCAAAAAGAGATTGCGCCTTATCCCAATCAAATTTATGCGGTCTCCCTAACATATTATTTCATTCCTCCTGCAATCTCTTTGTTTTTAAACATATCATTGAAATTCTTGGAAATTGTGATCATATTTAGATAGGTTTGATCAACAATTTTTCTCTTCTCTTCGGGGTTCATTGATGGATTATAGTAAATCTTATCAATAAAACGTTTCATATTGGCAAGAACTTCTTGCATCTTGTGACCAGATGTATAAAATGGCAATGATGTCGCATAATCTTTCTGAAGTTTTTTTACCTCGTCTAATCTTCCTTCTCTCACAAGATTATTAATTGATTGTTTGACTGACATGATTTTATTATAATGGTCATAAAATTCCTGAATTGCCTGTGAATCCGTCCCTGGATATCGAGCAATAAAAGCCTTAATCACTGGGATATCTGCAAGAGTTTTTGAAGGAGGTATTTTTTCTGGAGTTATCCCTGCCGTTTTCAATGCCTGATCTGCAAGCTTTAAGGCATAATTTCCAAGCCCTCCTGTCCATCCTCTAATAAAGTTTTCAATCTTTGCCGGAGATGCTGTTCCCGTCTCTCCAATAATAGGGAGAGAACTTATTATTTTTCCTATTCCTTTAGCTGTTTCTGTCGTATAAGGTTGGTATTGATATTCAGGTTTTAGTTCTTCCTTCCCTCTTGGTACGATAGGTCTTCCGGTGAATACGGACTTGTTTGCCCAACTTTCAACAAAAGGAAGTGCAGCAGTTGGAACCACTCCTGGTAATGAACCTGAAAGAAGTGCAGTCCCAATGTTCTCAAAAGTTTTTGGATCATCCGTTCTTATCCAATTCATTATCTTCTCTGGAACTGTACCAAAAATCATTCCAAGAGTAAAGGGTTTTGGGATTCTCCAAAGATTATTCTCTGTAGGAATAATCCAGAAAAGGTCTTTCTGCCATTCAGGTAAGTCTTGATACCTTTTATCGTTTTGATTGGCATAGGCAAGGAGAAGGGAGGGTATAGTAATCATCATGGTTGCCCTTGTGACAGTTTTTAATGCTCTTGCCCTATTCTCTGGATGAATAAAATCCAGTTGTCTTATTTGTTTATCTATGCCCTGAACATTGGCATTCCAAAAAGCGATAATCATGTTTAGGGCTTTACTTTTAGCCCCTATCCTACCAAAATCAATCGTTGCTTCTCTTGATTCAAGGATTGCTTCTTGTTGTGGTGCTCCCTTTTTTAGAGCCTTTTGATAGACCCCCAACCTTGTGCCCATTTCACTCAATTCACTCAAAATCCTTAATCCTTCAATCGGGTGAGTAACAAGGTTTTTGACAATCTCTTTATAATCGTTTCCGGTTATTAATCCTCTCATTCTCTTCTTTGACAATAATTGATTTACATTA
>JAZDHV010000025.1:0-34442 GCA_043805595.1 Candidatus Woesearchaeota archaeon | reverse complement strand
CCAAAGACGAAAGTCTGGTCTAGCGATCCACAATACCTTTTTAATGAGGGTTTGTGTTGACAGAAAAGTTACTCCGGGGATAATAGAGTTGTCGCGCCCGAGCGTCCATAGCGACGGCGCGGCTTGCTTCCTCGACGTCGGCTCTTCCTATCCTGGTGGTGCAGAAATAATCTTGTTTCAATAAAAAGAAACTTGATTACTGTTTGCTGCCAAGGGTGGGGGTGTTCACCAATTAAAAGGGATCGTGAGCTGGGTTCAGAACGTTGTGAGACAGTTTGTTTAATATCTACTGGAAATGTTGGTATCTGAGAGGAAGGACCCTTTAGTACGAGAGGAACGAGGGTTCGGAGCCTCTGGTCTACCGGTTATCCGACAGGGTAAGCCGGGCAGCTACGCTCTAAGAGATAAGTACTGAAAGCATCTAAGTACGAAGCTCACCTCGAAAAGAGATACCTTAGAACTCCTATAGAAGATGGGTTTGATGGAGCTGGTGTGTAAGTATCAAGGTAACGAGATATTCAGCATGCAGCCCCCAATAGTTCATATTCAACAATCGCCTATGATTGGTATCATTATTTAATGTTACCTTAAAACTTCGGTTTTTTGGTTTCATTAATTTTTCTCTTTTTTTTATATTAATAAAATTTATATATATTTAGTGATAACTCTAAGATTATGAAAATCATGATCTTGAGCAGCATGACTTTTGCAAAAGGGATGTTAGAGACAAAAAAGAAATTAGAAGAGAACAATCATGAAGTTTATCTAAGCCAAGATGCTGAATTATATAGGGATAAACCTGAACTTAAGAATGATTATGACCAAGAATTAAAGCACTCATCAGAGTTGGACTCATTGAGGGAAGGATTTGATAAGGTCGAAAAATCTGATGCAGTCCTTGTCCTAAATTATGGGAAAAATGGTATTAAAGGATATATTGGTGCATCTGTATTAATGGAATTAGGTGCTGCTTATTTCTTGAATAAAAAAATTTTCTTGCTGAATCCTGTTGATAAATCTCAGAAATGTGCTTTAGAAATTGACATGATAAAACCAATAATTCTTAATGGCAATATTGAAGAATTAAAATGATTGTCTTTCTATTCTTACCTAAAATGTCAGAATTGTATAAAATGTCAGGAATTTTCCACAGTCTCTACTGGTGGCAATCTTTGATTGATTTAGCTTTCAGGAGTGAAAAATTCCTGAGCACTAAGAACCACCAGTCCGTAGATGTAGTGGATGTTGAATTGATGAATCCCACCAGTCTATGACTGGTGGTTCTTTAGAACACCTTGTGTTTTTTGGGCACAAGAAATGCATTTAGCATTTCTAAGTGTGCCAGAAAAGCAAAGCTTTTCTGGGCATTTCCATCCAGTCTATGGCTGGTGGTTATTTAGATTATGACTATTTTAGAAATTAAATCTTATTTATCAGCATAAGCTTTTCCATGATTATTAACATCTAGATCAATACTAATAAACCCTGGATATGTTCCTGTTAATGGATCTTTGCACTCTCTTGGTGCACCCATAACCCTTAGTTCAGTCACTTTTGGATTTAATACAAGATCAGCAATTGATATTGGGATTGGTTCTCCTATTCCATAACATGTTTGACTATATGCTCTATTAACCAATTGAACCTCATTAAGGTCTTGTTCAAGAATTCTTCTATACTCTTCTGTAAAAGTAATAGTTCCTCTGTCCATTACTAAATAAGGTCTTTTGATTTCTGAATTATATCCTATTCTTGCTCTCTCAGTTTGCACCCATCCCACTTTTCCAGTAAAAATAACAACTTCTGCTTCATAACATCCAGTTAAGATCTCAGACTCTTCAAGATTATATCTATGTTTATTAGTTCCCATCTGGTCTTTTAAAATCAATTTCAAAGGTACACCATTGTCATCAAGAATCACTTCATCAAATTGTGCTGGAAAAGGCATTCCAATTAAATTTTGATACAACATTACTGTATTCTCATTAAAATCCATAACAACCGGGTCAGGCATTGTTATATCATATGCTGGTTCTATTAAACCTAAGGTTGCTTGCTCTAGTCTTTCCCTTATCTTACCAGATATCCTTTTACCTTCTTCTGAATCAAACTGTCTAACTGGAATCCCTCTCCTTCCAGAGTAAGAAGTACTTCTTTGAACCGATATTGAAGTGATTTCTGGATTATTATCACCTCTTAATGCAAAATAACCTATTGATACAACTCCTAGACCCATAGCAATACCTCCAATTATCCATGGAAGGCTCAATCCTTTATTCCTTGAGGCTCTTGTTTGAACAGGTCTTCTAACAACAGGTTCTGCAATAAATTCTTTAAAATAAGTATTTGGTGTCATTGCCAATCCAACAGCTTTATTTACTCCACTCAAACTATCTTGTGGATCATATTCAGTTGTAACAATTTCCCTAACTTTTTGAATAATTATGGTAAGATTAAGAGCAAGTTCAAGTTCATCAATTTTAGCATAATCCTTTTCATCAACCTCAAACCCTCCCCTCTCATATCTTCTAACTCTTCCAATTACAATATCTAAATCTCCTCTTGTTGTAGCTAATTGTTCAGCATATTCTAACAGGTCAGTTGCTCTAAAAAGCCCTAGTCTAAATTCTGGTGTATCAACTGCTGGTCTAAGTCTATAATCATCATTCCATGTTTTATGAAAAAATGCCTGTTGTCTTGAAATATTTATGACATCAGTTACATTGCTTTTATCTTGAAAATTAACATTGCCTGTTTCATCTAAAGGTAAGTAGACATTTCCATAAACTAATTTATCTAATTCCTGAATTTGTACCATTAAGTCAGGATCAAATGAATATCTAGAAAAACTCTCAACTATCTTGCCTTTTGTTCTGGGTGGATTAAGTATCCTCTCTTCCATTGCCTGTGAAAATCCATCCACTAAATCAGCAATGCCCCTATTATTTTCTCCAAAAAATTGTGAAATATATGTAAATTCCCCAACAAATGCCATACAATTGAGAATAAATAACGCTTTTTAAACTTAACCCTAAATTTTATATACTAATTATGAACTTATTTTTATTATGATTTGTTTAGGTATAGAATCAACTGCCCACACCTTTGGTGCAGCTGTAATCAAAGATAAGAAAGTTCTATCAAATGTTATGAATAGTTACACAACTAAAAAAGGAGGCATGATCCCAGGAGAGGTTGCTGACCATCATGTGCAGGTCTGTGATCAAGTGATAAGGGATGCTTTGAACAAGGCAAATGTTAAGGTTAAGGATATTGATCTGATCAGCTATTCAATGTCTCCTGGTCTTGGCCATTGTTTGAGGATTGGTGCAATGGCTGCAAGGTCCTTGGCATTGCAGAAAAATATTCCTATCATTGGTGTGAATCATTGCATTGCCCATCTTGAGATTGGAAACATGATGACAGAATCCAAAGATCCAGTCCTATTATATGCCTCTGGTGCTAACACCCAGATCATTGCTTATGATGCTGAAAAATACAGGATTTTCGGTGAAACATTGGATATTGGTATTGGCAATTTTATTGATTCTTTTGCTAGAGAGATTGGATTAGGTTTTCCTGGAGGCCCGAAGGTTTACGAGCTTTCGTTGAAGAGCAATGAGAAAAATTTTATTGAATTGCCTTATGTTGTTAAAGGGATGGATGTAAGTTTTGGCGGCCTTCTTACAAACCTAAAACAAAAGATTAGGTCAAAAAAATACAAGAAAGAGGATCTTTGTTATAGTGTGCAAGAGACTGTGTTTGCAATGCTTATCGAAGTGAGTGAGAGGGCAATGGCTCATTGTGATAAAAAAGAGCTTTTATTGGGTGGTGGTGTAGCTTGCAACAAGCGCCTTCAGGAGATGGCAAAGATAATGTGCAAGGAAAGGAATGCAAAATGTTTTGTTCTTGAAAACCAGTTTAATATTGATAATGCTGCGATGATTGCTTGGCTTGGGATTCTTCAGTATATATCAGGCCAGAGGATGAGTCCTGAAAAAGCAATTATTGCCCCATATGAAAGGACTGATGACATTACAGTTAAGTGGAGATAAATAATTGATTTTCTACAATTAAATTTTTAAACTCCTTAATTATTCATACTTTATGGACAAAGTAATCACTGATGACAGTTCAATAACATTCTACAATAAAGAAGTTGAAGACCATTATCATACTAAATCAGGCGCTAAAGAAGAGGCTGTTGAAAAGCATGTTAAGGCTTTGGATGTTAAGCCTAATAAGATTATTTTTGACATCTGTTTTGGTCTTGGCTATAATTCAGCTGCTGCTTTAGACATTGGAGGACAGACAATATACTGTTTTGAGAATGATAAGGAAATATTAAGAAAGATTCTTGAGATTGATGCTGATTTTGAAAGCTATAATATGATAAAAGAATTTGTTAATGGATTTCTTAAAGGAGATAATGTTTATGAAAAACAAGGTGTAAGATTAGTCATGATTTTTGGTGATGCTAGAATAAAGATTCTTAATGTTAAAGAGAAAGCAGATTATGTATTTTTTGATGCTTTTAGTCCTGCAAAAGTTCCAGAAATGTGGACAGAAGAATTCTTTAAAAACATTAGAATTAATATGAAAAATGGAGGAAAACTCAGCACTTACAGTTGTGCAGGTTGGGTTAGAAATAACATGAGGAATGCAGGTTTTAAAGTCCTTGATGGGCCAATTATCGGGAGAAGAGGCCCAAGCACAGTGTGTGTTTTAAATTGATTTAGATCACATCACTTGCTTTCTCAAACTGTTTTTCTTGTTCTGGTGATAGCTCTGAAAAGATCCCACCACATTCTTTGCATACGATTTGAACTTTGCTTTTTGAATATACTATGTTCATACTGCCGCATTCTGGGCATTTATCCACATTATTTAGTTTGATTGCCATACATATTATGTGCATAATATCCTTTAAAAATATATCGGAATATTTACGATTTTATTAAGAATTTCGTTTTTTCTTGTTTACTTCAATATCTTCTTAAGAATATTCTCATTGCCTTTCCAGTCTAGAGCATTTTTCAATACATCTTTAAGTGAGTATACTGGAATTATTTTTATTTTCTGCAGGAGTTCCTTGTCAACAACTATGTCTTGCATATTTGATTTTGGGACTATTGCATTTTTTATTCCTGCTTCAATCGCTGCTTCTATCTTTGCAGAGACACCTCCTATAGGCAATACTTCTCCTCTGACTGACAATGATCCTGTCATTGCTGTGTCCTGCTTGACTGGTATATTCTTTAATGCAGATATGATTGAGGTTGCAACTGCAATGCTTGCAGAGTCTCCCTCTACTCCTTCATAAGTCTGCAAGAATTGCACATAGATGTCATATTTCTCTTTTATATCCTCGCCAAAATAGTTTTTAACGATTGCTGAGACATTTAAGACAGCTTCTTTAGCAATCTCCCCTAATTTGCCTGTTGCAATTATCTCTGCCTGTTTTCCACCAGGTGTTATCTGGCTTTCTATTGGAAGTATGATTCCTGAATAAATTGCAGTCTCGCCTCCCATTACTGCTAGCCCATTTACTCTTCCAATTTGGGTTCCAGTTGTCCTGATCACTTCATATTCTTTTCTTCTTTCAATTATTTTATCAGATAATTGCTGTTCAAGAGTCCTTGCTAATTTCTTTCCTTCAATGACATGTTTTTTCATGACAAGGTTTGCATTCTGCTCTTTTGCAATATCTCCTGCAGCCCTTACTAGACCGCCTAGCTCCCTTAATCTGAGTGTCAGGTGTCCTTTCCTATTTGCCCTTTTCCTAGCTTCATTTATTATCTCTTCAACTGCTTCTCTTGAAAAGTCAGGTATCTTTTTGTCTTTTGATATCTCTTGTGCAACAAACAATGCAATCTTATCCTCATTTTCAGGAGTGTCTTTAATTGTCTCCATCATATATATCTCATATCCATAGCCTCTTATTCTTGATCTCAATGCTGGATGCATATGTTTGACTGTCTCAAGGTTGCCTGCAGCCACTAGTATGAAATTGCATGGGACAGGCTCTGTCCTTACCATTGCTCCAGCTGATCTTTCGCTCTGTCCTGTTATTGAATATTTTCCTTCTTGGAGTGATGTCAATAAATCCTGCTGTGTTGAAGGCTGCAATGTTGCTATCTCATCAATGAATAACACACCCATGTTTGCCTTGTGGATCATTCCAGCTATAACCCTTTCATGGCTTGGTGTCCCTAATCCTCCTGATTGGAACGGGTCATGTAGAACATCTCCTAATAATGCTCCTGCATGTGCTCCTGTAGCGTCAAGGAAAGGCACTTGCTTTTTCTGGAAATTATCAACTATTGTCTTTGGGACCAGCACTTTTTGGTCATTCATTTTCTTGCTCAGGTTGATGAATATCACAAAAGATGCTAGAAATATCATTGCTCCTATAAGTGATGCAGAGAATATTATTGCTCCCACAGTGAATCCATACTTGTTTCCATAATATGAGAACATCCACCATGGTGCAAGGAAAGCTATGATGACAAAAATAAACATTATTATGTTCTGGTTCTTGAACATTGACATTGACTGCAATTTTGATTTTGTTACCAGTTCTCTTCCTTTCCCCCCTGGTACAGTCCTTATCAATGGCTGGTTCTCATCATTTGGATTTGGGAATGACAGTATGTCAACCAATTTCTCTTTTGGCAGCAGTTCTGCAAGAGCCATGCCTAGCATTGACTTTCCTGTTCCAGGCTCACCTATCAATAGGACATGCCTTCTCTGCTGTGCAGCTTTTTTGATTATCGTTACTGCATCATCCTGTCCGACAACCTGGTCAATGATTATCTTTGAGACTTTCAATTCCTTGGTTGATTTAAATTTTAGGCTTGACATATTTCCCCCTTAGAACATGCATATTCGACTTTGCTTTATATATTTTATTATTTATTCTATAATATTCTATAATATAGTTTGTTCTTTAGAGCAAAATTTATATAGTAAAAACCTTATATTAAGCAGATATGCTGAAAATCTCTAATATCTGGAAAAAAAATAATAGGACTGATCAGATATTCAGAAGAAATAAGTGGAAGAATAAATTTTATTTGATTCTTTCTGTTTTTATTGTGCTGTTCATTGCCTATTATTTAATATCCATAGGTGTTGAAAAAGCAAGTGTTACTAGTTATGCTGTCTTAGATGTTGATGGCCAGCTGGATTCTGGTGTTCAGGAGCAGATTGAGCTTGAATATTCTCAAGATGATGCAAATCAATTTATCATTGATACAATAGTCCCAATTTCAAATCAATGTGCAGTTGATATAATAAGGGCTGAGGAAGAGATCGAGGGGACATCCAAAAGTCTAGATAAGACTAGGATAGATCTTGAGATTTTGGAAGATGAATTTCAGAAGATGATAGATGAATATAACATCAAGATTGAGAATGAAAAGAACAAAGTTTATAGAAAAGAGAAAGAGTTAGAAAGCTCTAACGAAAGGTTAGAGGAAGTTGAAAAGGTTTGTTATTGAAAATTACTAAAGAACCACCAGTCATGGACTGGTGGGATTCACTAAATCCACAACTACATTATGATAGGACTGGTGGTTCTTAGTGCTCAGGAATTTTTCACTCCTGAAAGCTAAATCAATCAAAGATTGCCACCAGTCAGAGACTGGTGGAAAATTCCTGACATTCTATTGAAAATTTTTCGATTTTTTTGCCATCACTTATATTAAGCACCTATTGATATAACTTTTTTTTATGGATGATAATACATTGAAAAAGATTGCAGTAATAACTTCAATCTTAGGTATTTTCCTATTATACATATTTTCCAGTAATATTGAGATTGAAGAGAAGAAAATTATTGACCTGAGTGAACAAGATCAGGGTTCGACAATTAAAATTGTTGGAAATGTTGTTGCTATAGAAAA
The DNA here is from genome assembly GCA_043805595.1 of Candidatus Woesearchaeota archaeon. Classification (GTDB taxonomy): domain Archaea; phylum Nanobdellota; class Nanobdellia; order Woesearchaeales; family JAGVYU01; genus JAZDHV01. The sequence goes on along the minus strand of JAZDHV010000025.1, from coordinate 26,535 downwards.
AGAGGAAAAAGTGTCTAATCTGTTTTTAGCACAGAATGTTACTATCAAGGCAATTTCATTTGATGATTTAGATAATGATATTGTGGTAGGGGATAGTTTGAAATTAATTGGAGAATATAGGAATTACAAAGGAAGAGATGAGATGATAATAGATGATATAGAGATGGATTAGTCCAGATATGCTCCGCAATATCTCAATGCAATGTCTTCATATAATACTCTTCTTGTGGAGCCTCCTATGCAGTCATATTTGAATTTGAATCTGCCGTCTGGTTCATAGTCTACCACTGATGTATATTTCTTGCATCTGTCTGTATTCTCGATCAAGAAGCAGCATGAGCTCTTGTCAGTTATTCCAACAAATTTATCATCCCTTCCTATCTTAACACAATACACAGGTTCGCCAATCTCAGCCACTGCATATCCAGTGATATTGATATCAAAATCCTGGAAAAATAATATTGTGATCAATAATACTCCAAGTATTCCAATGATGATTGGCATTATTCTTATGTCATGATGCTTCTCAACTGTATTTCTCTTTTTCCTTGTTTTTTTATTGGTTTTCCTAGCCAAATTCATCTACCTTTGTGATTTTTATATATTTTTAATATATTAATCTTTCTATTAATCTTTCTATTATGTTCAATAATGATGTTAAAGAATAATAACATTTATAAATCATTAATTTCTCACTTTGATTATGGGATTTATGAAGAAATTAACATTTTTTATTTATTTTGGGATTGTTGCATTAGTGATCATACTGTTTATTGGTCTTGAAAAAGGCAATGAGAACATCAAGGATTGCCTTGTATTTGATGATATTCCTGAGAGGGATGACTGCATAACAGAGCTTGCAACAGGATTGCATAATCCAGAATTATGCAAGGAGATCAAAGATACTCAGTTTAGAAATTCTTGTTATTCAGAAGTTGCTATAGAAATAGATGATTTGTCCCTTTGTAATAAGGTTGAAAAAGATGGGTATTGCAATTATAAGATTGCAACATCAAGAGTGAACCAAGATTTATGCAATCTTTCATCTTCAGCTGATTGGAATGATCAATGTTTTTATAATATCTCATTGGAATTGAATGACAATGATGTCTGTAAGAAAGTCTCTAGAATTAAGTTAAGGGATGAATGCCATTATAAGATTTCTTTTTTTAATAATGATGAGGAGCTTTGTTGGTTTATCACAAACAGTACAATAATGAACACTTGTTTTAGGAACATGGCAATCAATAAGAATGATTCTTCAATTTGTAAATTGATGATTGCAGGCTCAGTGGCAAAGGATTCATGTATCCAGAGGGTTGCCATCAGAAATAATGAAAAATCAGTTTGTGATAAGATTTTTACTGATCTTATTAAGGAAGATTGCTATAAGGCTTTTGAAGAGGAGTAGTTCAAAGTATAAAAAGATAAATTAAAAAAGAATTTTGAAAACAATCAAGCTGCTAACTTCCCTACCCTTTCTCTTGCTCTGGCATAATGTTTTTCCCCTGCTGTAAAAATCAGGTCAATCTCAGCTCTTTTTTTCCCTTTTGACCTGACTTTATACCTTTCGCCTGGCAATATGGTTCCGTTCAAGTGGCTTGAATCCCATAAAGGAAAGGCAACCCTTGAAAAGAATTCATATTCTGAACTGCCCAGTGCATAAACCAATGATTCTGCAACATAAATCTCAAGAAAAGCCCCTCGAGTGCTGTTAATAGTTCCTTTTATTGATCCATTGTTTCTTTGAGCAAGGTCTGATAACCTGTCTTCAAAACATTTTTTAAAATTTTTAAAGACACTGTCAGGATTCGTTTTATTTTTTATTGACTCCTCAACAACAAGGTAGACCAATTGCTGCTCATAAGGGCTAATGCCTCCTAATTTTGGATTATAATAATCAGAATTATAGGGGCTCCTCATACGCTTGACTATTCTTGAAGGTATTCTTGGCATATGATCCATCATGCTTTCAAGGATAATAGGAGAAAAAGAAGGGATCATTAGGACATCATCCAATGATTCGGATTTAATGTCAATTCTTGTTTTGCCAGCAACATGGGCAACCATTGACTCTATATTTATGCCTCCTCTATCTGCTCTTGCTGCAAAGAATCTTTGAGAATCTACTGCATGAGCAGTTTTTAAGCATCTCTTCTTATGATTTGAGATTCCATTCACTACTTCAATAGTTACTGCAAATCCATAACGATCAATTGCATCATCAATTTCCAGGAGCCTGCCATACTCCCTTCGTGTCAGGCCACCCTCCACTAATTTTGGGCTTCTTTCATCTCTGTTTGTCACTTTACTTATGAAGTTCTTTATATATTTAAGAATTTATTGGCTTGATTATAGGGTTTGATGGTATAGGAGACGGGTATATGGCAAATCCGGAATTTCTCAGTGCATTTCCAAGATTTCCTGACGCTGAATAAAGGTGGGGTAAGAACATTTTAGATTGTAGGATAGCGGATTAGAACTATTTTAAAACCAATTATCAAATCAACCAAGAAGCTGATTATATCCTTTGAGATTCTTAATTTTATAAGCATCAATCACTTTCTGTTTTCCATTTGGCTGGCTTACAAGCCTTTCTATAAACTCTTTTGATTTCTGGAATTGGGCATTTATAAATTCAGTATGTTTGCTCTTCCATTTATCTGGATTCTCTTTCATAAACCTGATCCATCTGTCGATTTCATCGCTCATAGCCTTTTCCTCTTTATCATCTCTTTGATATTGTTGATCTCAACATCATTGACCATTTCAGGGTATATCTTTCTTAGATGTTCAGCATCTTTTAAATCTTTTTCTGATTTTAGCAGTTCTTCTTTAAATGCAATGTTCATGTTTATGCTGCTGAACCAGATGTCAAGTCCTGTCAATGGGAGTTTTATCCTTGTTTTTAGCTGAGAATTGTCAAGATCATCCTTTGCAAACTTAATCTCCATTTCAGGTAGTGGTTCATCTTGTAATGTATATCTGACAGGAACATTATCATCAAGATAATCAAATATGACTTTTGATGAATCTGACTGCATGCATACGAATCCATCTTTTATAAGGCATTTATGAAGATTTTCAAACTTGTCAAATTTCATCTTCTCAATTATCATGTCAATATCTTCTGTTGCCCTTGCTCTTCCAGAGCTGATAGCGACAAATCCAGATACAATAATATATTTGCAGTGCTTTTCAACAATATTGCAGAATCTAATGCAGAATTCATCCAGAATGTTCTTATCATCCACCCCTCTCATACAAAGAGGTATATGATGATTTTATATAAATGTTTTCTTGAAAATATTAAGATAAATGCGGGGAGGAGGGTTTGTAAACAAAACCTTTATATAACTTATAATTAATTATAATTAATTATAATTACTTATAATTACAAATAACTATAAACGAGGTTTTTTATGATATTACAGATAACCATGCATGCCAAGAAAAAGATGGATATTGAGGGAATTGATGAAGAACAGATTAAAAGGGCAATAAGATTGGGTTTAATATCCCGGCAGACTGATTGTTATCTAGCTGCATATACTTATATCAAAGTTGCATATAAAAGAAGAGGAGATGTTTTTAGGATTAAAACTGTATTTATTGACAAAGGTGAGGCTTTATGAAAGATGAAGATTTATGCTGGGAATGCGGGAAAAAAATGAAAGATAAGCAGGTAGAGTACTCTCTTTATGGGCAAAAGATAGGAAAATTTCCTGCAAAAGTGTGTGAAAAATGTGATGAGGCAATCTTTAGTGAGGAAACTTCCAAGAAGATAACACAGATTGTTAAGGAGAAAGGGTTGTGGGGGTTGCAGGCAAAGACTAAAGTTGGCCAGGCAGGCTCTACTTTGGATATAAGGCTGCCTAAAAAAATCATTGAATTCTATAACCTGAAGAAAGGGGAAGAAGTGACTATTTATCCTGAGGACAAGGATAAGATGATTATTAGGTGGCATTAGATAAAAGAATATGTGGGAGGAGTTTTCTTAAAAAAAACCTAATTTTTATACAGAAAAGCGAAAAAATTAATCCTCAATCATATATTAATCCATATCAATTTTTTCGTGTTTGAGTGTAGAAGGCGAAATTAAATTAAATCTTTTTTGATATTAATGTATCCAGCTAATAACAAACCAATCAATAGACCAGGAATTGCTTGATATGTCAATAAATAAATCCCTGAATATTTAAAAAAAATAATACTTAAAAAGAATATTAATACTGCTAAGAATAAGGAAAAAACTAATAATAGATTAGCTGCAAGATTTTTCATATAGCCTTCATACTTTAAATAAAAATTTGGAAATTTCTCTAATAAAAATTTATATATTAATGACACAATTACACCTAAAACTAATCCAATAATCAATTGAACAAGATTAAATCCTAATATATAAAATGTATATCCAATAAAAAGAATAGAAAATATCAAACCACTAATGATTCTGGGTGTTTTTAACATATGAGAAATATTAGCTACATTACTATTTAAGTTTTTCGCCTTTTGGCATGAAAGACGAAAAAATATGGAGTTTTCCTATATGAATCTAAATAAGAAATTTCGTATTTCTAGGCAAATTTTAATCTTTTAAAAATATACCATAAAGGTAAAATGCGGGGAGGAGGGTTCGAACCCCCGTAGGCACTAAGCCACTAGGTTTCTAAGAACATATAGTTCCCCTAAGCCTAGCCCGTTTGACCATTGCGGATGCGAGCCTCTCGAGCTCAGCAATCTCCGGCATCCCCGCAGTGAGGTATTCCGAACAAGGGGATAAGTGGATTTTTCCGTAGGAAAAATCTTAACGCATCCCCGCAAAAAGGAATACATAAAGTATTGTTGAGTGGAAATTTAAAAATCTATCTTTTTTTCTCACAATTCTTAAATACTATTAATTATTTTATTTCATTTATGAAACTCACAAAAAACCTTGTTTTCATCATAATCCTGATCCTGTTAAACACTTTGATTTATGCAAACACTTTCAGGAATGATTTTGTCTTTGACGATCCTGGTTTTATTGTAAACAATTATGATATTCGGGATTTGAAGAACATCCCTTCTTTTTTCACTGAACCCACAATTGGTTCTTTATACAGGCCTCTTAGGACTGTTTGGTATGCAATCATTTACCAGATCTCTGGCCAAAACACATGGGGATATCATTTAAATAGTCTTATATTCCATATCTTAGTGACAATCCTGCTTTATTTCATTGCTTTGATAATCACTGAAAAAAAGAATCTTTCTTTTATTGTTGCATTATTGTTTGCTGCCCACCCAATCCATACTGGCAGAGTCACTAATATGACTGCAGGATTTGATATATTAGGAATTTTTCTAATGTTATTGTCTTTTTATTTCTATATGACATATTCAAAAGATAGAAATAAAAACTTTCTCTATTATTCTACCATCACATTCATCCTGGCATTGTTAAGCACAGAAGAGGCAATCACACTGCCTTTGTTGATTCTGTTCTATGAATTTGTTTTTGGCCAAAAGACAGAACTGGTAAAAATAAAGAATATGTATAAGAACATTAAATGGTTTGGATCATATGTAATAGTTTTCTTAATATATTTTATAATTAGGACATTTATAATTGAGAAGATTGGAAGAGCATCTGTCTATTATGCTGGTAGCTTCTCAGTAAGCATTTACACTACATTAACTGTCTTTATCAGGTATATTAAATTATTATTTATTCCTATAAACCTGAATGTTGAGTATATTCATGACCTTCAGAACTCATTGTTTGAATGGAAAGCATTTGTCTCATTATTAATCATTATTGCATTGTTGGTTTTTGCTTTTTTTATCAGAAAAAGATATAAATTTGTCTCATTTGGCATTCTTTGGTTCTTCATAGCATTGATCCCTTTTTCAAATTTCTTTCCAGTGAATGTGATTATGGCAGAACGTTACCTTTATGTCCCTTCTTTTGGATTCTGTGTTATTCTTGGTTTTGTATTCTATAAATTGATCAATTTCAAATCAGGATCAACAAATGTTAATATGACAGTAAAGGCTGTTTCAATGCTTGCATTAGTAATTCTTTTATTGTGGTATTCTTCAGTTGTGATTCAGAGAAATTCTGAATGGAGGGATAATATCTCTTTTTGGGAGATTACAATTGGAAAAGAGCCAAGAGCCTCCCGTCCTTATGATAATCTTGGGATTGAATATCTAAATATGGGAAAACATGCTGATGCTATAGATTATTTCCTAATTGCGATTCAGCATAATCCTCTAAATCATCTTGCATATGCAAACCTTGGCAGGGCTTATGCAGAGATTGGAGAGATTGAGAGAGCTATATCCAGCTTTAAAAAGTCAATTGAGATCCATCCCATATACAATGCTTATAATAATCTAGGTATTGTCTATGATATGAAAGGGAATTTTTCATTGGCAATTGATTCTTTTGAAAAAGCCATATCTTTAAGTCCAAACCTGCATAAGGCCCATATGGATCTTGCAAAGACCTTGGTAAAAGGAGGAAAATTTACCAGGGCTGAGGAAGAATTCAAGTTAGCAGTTGAATTAAGGCCAGAATTGCCTGATCCTCATTATAATCTTGGCATTTTCCTTGAATTTATCAATCAGACTGAGAATGCAAGAAATGAATTCAAGATTGCATATGAGCTTGAGCCAGAAAATGGATTATACATCAATAGGTATAAAAGATATTTTTCCTAATCTCCATTTTTTAGTCTGTGGCTGTCTTCTTCAAAATGTTGTGTTGAGACTTCAAGTATTTCACTATATTCTAACCCAAAGAATTCATGTATAAGCCCTGTTGGAATATGCAATGTATCTCCTTGTTTCATTATCATAGACTCAACTTTGCCTGGATATCCATTCGGATAGAGGTTCATCTCAACTTTTCCAATTAAGATATAGAAAGTCTCATCTTTTATTTTATGATAATGGATACTGCATCTTTTTCCCTTCTTCAGTATAAGGATCTTTCCGCAGTATAATTCAGAATTGATTATCCACCTCTCTTCCCCCCATCCCTTTTGATGGATCTCAGGTTTAATTATCCTTTTATTGCTCATTGTTGAAAATAGGATTATTATATCAATCCTTTTTCTGCCAGCTAAATCTTCTTTGTCTAGAACTCTTTCCAAATCCGCAGCTTGAGCATGCTTTTTTCTTTACATGATAAGTATGCTTGCCGCATCTTCTGCAGATAATATGTGACTTGCCTTTGCTATGCTTTCCTTTTGAAGGTGTTCCTTTTGCCATTTTTTATTTCTCCTAGAAAAGAAAACTTTATTCAGGTGATAACATTATTATTGTATCTCCTCTAATAAATATTGAACCCATCTTTCTCTTGACTTCTCCATTTTCCCTTTCTTCAGCATTCTCTAAAACTATATTGATATGGATGTCAAATGCAATAAGTTTTCCTATGTACTGTTTTCCATTCTTGAGTTCAACTATAACTTTCTTGTTCCTTGCACTGTTTAGTGTGTCTAATGGTCTTGATTGTTCACTCATGTTTATTCCCCCAAATAATATATATTAAATTATTATTGTTAGTTGTTATTCTATATATAAACCTTTTCCTTTATATGTCCATTCTCAAAAAAATTGATTTTCTAAAGAACCACCATTCATAGACTGGTGGGATTCATCAATTCAACATCCACTACATCTACGGACTGGTGGTTCTTAGTGCTCAGGAATTTTTCACTCCTGAAAGCTAAATCAATCAAAGATTGTCACCAGTCAGAGATTGGTGGAAAATTCCTGACATTTTATACAATTCTGGCATTTTAATATTTCAGTTTTTTAAATTAGTAAAATAACAAAAACCGAACTATTCCCCTGCCTAAAGGTAGGGGTATTTATTGTTAGGTTTTTGGGACACTGAGAAATTTGCTAAGCAAATTTCTGGTGTGCAAAAAATGATTTGCATTTTTAAGCATTGAAAACCCTCAAAAATGCTTTGCATTCTTTGGGCACCAAAAACCAATGGTTTTTTAGTGTTCCGACCTAAAGGTCGGGGTATTAGGCTCAATAGAAAATTCCGACAAGAGAGTCGGAATTTTCAATAAATTGAATATAAGATAAATACGAGATATAAAAATTGTGGATAGAATATAGAAATAACTATTTCTTGATTCGCTTTTTCTTCTCTTTCTTCATTCTCTTACGCTGCCACTTCCAGCGCATCTGGCCTTTCTTTTTCCAACGCCTTGAGCTTCTTTTCATTGAGGATTATGAATTATAGCTGGTTTATAAAACTTTCTCATTTAGCAATACTTAAAGGATTTTTAGATAAGGTTTTTAAAGTAAAAATCGTTTTCGACTGTTATAAAATGGAACCAGTAGATAAAGAGCTAATAAGGCATCTTGAAGACAGGGAGGATGCGATAATCTTTCATTTATTGAATAGGGCAAGGTTTCTTTAGAATTTAAAGGTTTATGAGCCAGGTGAAAGCGGATTTCCTGGTGAAACTGCATCCTTATTTGAGCTAAGGATAAGAGATGTAGAAGAAATGGATTCCAAATGGGGAAGGTTTACTGATCCTGTTGAAGTTCCTTATTTTCCTGGTTGGCCTGAACCAAAAAGAAGATTGAAGAGATCTGATTCTCCAATTGTCTTAAATGGCATTGATATTGATTTAACACATGAAATATTTGATGCATATGTTGATTTTATACCTTTGTTATGCAGAGAAGGGGATGATCCTGAGAATTATGGCTCAAGTGTTGAGCATGATGTGTATGCATTTAAGGAAATCTGCCATAGGGTACATTATGGCGCTTTTTATGTCGGATTGGATAAATTTCAAAAAAATCCTGCTCCCTTTAGGCAATTAGTTGCTTCAGCATTAGAATCTGGTGATGATTCTGGTATTGAAAAAGCCTTGACAAGGCCAACAAAAGAGGATGAAATTCGAGACAGAGTTCGAAGGAATATGGAACTAGCCCAAAGCAATTCAAGGAGAATCTATCATGTTGATCCACAAGTTGTGGTTGATTTCTTTGATGAGACTGTAATTAAATTAACTAAGAAAGGAGAAGTTGAATACATTAAGTATTTGGCTGAACACCAACAATGATTGAATCAAATATTAGGATAAAATTACTATAACCTAAAATTATTATAAAATAGAATTATTCCATTCTCTCAAGATATTCTTCAAAACCAATGCTTGGCTGATTTACAACAACAGTATTTTCAGCAGGCCATGCAAATGCTTCTGAAAGTCTGACTTTGATTTTATCAGGTCCAATCTTCAAATGTCCATCAACCAATCTCCAAGTCTTTCCTGTCAATGACCCTTTATCATCCATTTCCAATAAGACAAGACCTTCTTGATTATATAAAGTCTGGACTATTCCATCAACTGGAGGCTGGTCTTCTGCATGAGCCAATGTCAAAACAATTTTATTGCCTATAATTTTATAATTGACAGGAAATACTAAATTAGCTGAGTTGTGAAGTGCATCATACATGATTGCAACATTAAGGTCATCTAAAGTTTCAATAGGCTTAGGATCAAGAGATGGCAAATATTTTGGTCTAGAACCAGGTGTTAGATGAACGCCATATTCATATTCTGCTCTTCCATCATAGGGTTTTGGCAATTGATGACATCTGGCTCTAAAATCATGTGTTCTAGTTATGACTTTACCACCTTTCACAGGAAGAACTTCTTCTGCCAACTCATTAATAAGTGATTGGAGATATGTTAGGGTTGCATCTGAATAACCTGATATTAACTTAAGCACATGATCATCAAAATCTGGTCTTTCTTGGGCAACTGCAACTGCAAAATGAGTAGAACCATAAAAAAAATCAATAGCAGCAGAAACACCAACATTAGCAAATAAATGGCCTTCAATTGAATCAAGAGATTCCTGCATTTGTTCAGGATCAACTTCTTGTCTAAGCCTGCTCATTGCACCAAAATCCATGTGCAACCCATGATCAGCAAGAGCGACACTATCAACACTCCTATTGACTCTAACTTGAACACTTCGAAAGTCAGATGCTGGCAATTCTCTTAGTACATATCCATCTCTAAGATTTGATTTAACCATAATCTCAAGATTATTTATGCATTTAAAAAGATTTGGGTTAATAATTTTTACGCAATCAAAAGATTTATATACTACTTTAAAGTAGTTATAGATTATATGAGCGAAGAATTTGAAAGAGTAATGATTGAAGCCTTAGGTTATATGGATCCTATAGAAGCAATATATTTAGCTGACAAGACAAGGAAGTTATATAAAAATCTTCCAGTACATAATTCTCAGCATGGTTTCTGGGTTGCTGACAAAGCAATACATATTGCAAACATATTAGAAGAAGATGTCAGGTACAAAGTATTGATATCAATGGCACTATTGCATGATGTTGGAGCGCATGAATATGCACGGCATCCAGAATTAGGCGCTGAAATTGCTCAAAGAGAATTACCAAGGTTTATGGAACTTACTGCAGATGAACTTGAATTAATTGCCCAAGGGATAAGAGAGCATGATGGGCAAATACATACTTTTCCTGAATCACAAATTCTTTATGATGCAGATACTCTGAATAAAGCAGGATCACATGGAATCCAGCAATGCCACTTGGCTGCAGTTGAATTTGGACTTGATGCACAACAAATGGTTGATAGATGGGTTCCAGGATTTAGAAAGAAAATAGAGAAAGGATATTATTCTAACAGAGCAAGAGAGCTTGACAGGCAAGCTGGAAATGGAGTTGTTGGCGGACTTGAAATGACATACCAGCATATGGAAAATTTAGCAAATTTATTAAATCCAAAAAGAACTTCTTAAAATTATGAGGTTAGAAGAGTTCAAAAGATTAGTGCCAAAAGATTTTGCATTTCACAGCAAACGAGATGCATCAAGATATCTGGCATCAGTTCTATCATTTTCATATGTTTCTACATTTGAAAAGATCTGGCACATAAAATTTTCAGCAGTATTCTGGGTAGTGAGGGATAAGAACAAGTTTTCCTTCTATGACTCACCATCAGAACATAAAGTTTTTGACAAAACTCTTGGTGAGAAGGCAAAAGATATTGAATTTGCAAAATTAATATCCAAGAAACTAATTGAATACTCAGATCAATTGACTAATTTTATTTGTAACCATAGCAAAGAAGAATTTCTAGATAAGATAGGATGGTTTTCTAGAATCTATCAGGAATGGTTTGCATATCATCAAGCTGTTGCATACAGCTCAAATTATTTAAGTGACAATTTTCCAGAATGTAAGGAAAACATAGATATTATGCATAAAGCGTATGCTTTTAATGAAATGGTTGCTCAAAAAGTTGAGGAATTTGTTTTTAACAATAATGTTGATAAAATCAATTATTATACACAAAAAGAAGTTGAGGGAGATGTTGGTTTTTTGTGTTTACCAGACAAACAGATATTAATTCAAGGAAAAGAACTTGATGAGATTCAGGAATATCTTGATAATAAGACTGACTTGGATATTAAAGAGATCAAAGGAAAAGTTGCATTTGATAAAACAGTTACTGGTGAAGTTCAGGTTATACCTGATTTTGATGGATTAGTTAATGTTAAAGAAGGAGTAATATTGGTTACACATCTGACTCAGCCAAAATTCAATATTTATTGCAGGAAAGCAAAAGGGATTGTTACTGATTATGGAGGATTGTCAAGTCATTCTGCGATACTTGCAAGAGAGGCAAAAATACCTTGTATTGTGGGTACAAAGGTTGCTACAAAAATTCTTAAAAATGGCGACATGGTTGAGATGGACACTAAAACAGGTGTTGTCAAGAAGATTTCTTGAGGATTTTTAGAAAGATTTATATAGTTGTTATAGCAACCTATAGTTCATGAACACAACAATCCAAGTAAATGAGAAAACAGTTGAAAGATTGAAGTTCTTTAAAAACCACACTAAAGAGAGCTATGATGAGATAATCAATAAACTCCTCAATACAGTTGAAGAAGGAGAGCTGACAGATGATGCAATAAGGGATATCCAATCTGGATTGGAAGAAGTGAAATCAGGAAAAGGAGAATCTATTGAAGATGTGGCAAAGGAGTTTGGTGTGAAATTATGAAAATAATAATTCAGCCAACTGCAAAAAAGAATTTAAAAAAATTACCTAACTCTGTCAGAGAGATAATATTGAAAAAACTTTTTTCTATAAAAGACAATCCTTTACCACATATTGAGAAATTAAAAGAAAGTGCTTTATGGAAACTAAGAGTAGGGGATTATAGATGCATTCTTTTTGTTCATACAGGAAAAGAGGAAGTACATATTCTAACAGTGGGGCATAGGAAAAATATTTATAAGAATCTTAGAAAATCAGAATCTGGCTAATATGATATACAACAATAATATTAGAAATCTACAATATTTTTAAACCGCTTGGTATTTTCAGACAATATGGCTCAATTGGTAAAGGAAGAACAGGCTGTTGGTGACAAACATATTAAATATTATAAATCAGGAAATAGTGATGATACACTGCTGTTTTTCCATGGAGGAGCAACCCCTCCTACTATGTACCAAAACCTATTATCAATTCTCGGAGAAAGATTTAAGGTTATAGCGCCTATGATGTATGGTATACCTATAACAGATGCTAATCCAAGATCAATGAAGGAATATGCGGAATTGACATATGAATTTTGTAGGAGTCTAGGGATTCAGCCAAAGGCATTCTTAGGCCATTCATTTGGGGCAGCAGTATCTCTAGTCTATGCAAAAGCATATGAGGATGATCCAACTTCACCTGAATATATAGTAAGCATCTGCCCACCCATACCTGGCTGCGGCCTTTATAGGATGTATCGAGGCATATTTAAGATCCTAAGAGATGATAAAAAGAAAAAAAAGAGAATTGGCATATCCAGAAGCAATGATAGAAGTGGAAAAAGAAGTATTTTCTATATCCCCCCATACCTGAAACATGCAACAAGCAATATTGGGATTCAGATAAAGATTTCAAGGGAAATCAAGAGATTTCGAATTGACAGGCTAAATATTGCACAGAGACTATTAGTGCTGCACTGTGAACATGACCAGTTCTTTGATCTGGACCAAGACCTGGAAGGACTGATAACTGAGCCAGATAACATAGACCTTGACAGGATTGATGCTGATCATCTCTATCCGTTTACAAACCCTGAGGATGCAGCAAGGAGAATTTTTAGATTTGTAGGGGATGAGTGATTATATATAGTCTTAATATAAATTTAAAAAATAATGCCCCCGCCGGGAATTCCATCCAGAAACAAGTTAAGTTCCTGATATTTGAACCCGAGTCTTCGGATGTTTTTGGAAATGCTGCAACATCCAACCATTGAATGATCTCCGCAAATGCCACGAAAATCCGAAATGATTGACCGGACTACACTACAGGGGCAGTATGAATAGAAAAACTAGGACTGTTTAAAAAGATTTTGTTTTCATCAAACCTTAAATCCCTGATTATATAAAAAATAGATTTATATATTAGATATGCAGAAGATTAATGAATGAAACATATATCTAGATTGAATAAACAGATATTCAAGCCATTAAGGAAAAGGAGAATTGGAAGGATTATTGACAAGCTAACATTCGGCAAAATAATGCTGATCTGGATTTCTACAATCTTCTTTTTTGGACTGGCCTATTTCTTCCTTTCAGGAAGCATGTCCTATCTAAGCTATTCCAAGAGTGAATTAGAGATAACAAATGTATGGGACGCAATCTACTTCAGCTTTGTCACTGCAACCACAACTGGATTTGGAGACATAATCCCATTAGGAAATTTTAGGATTGTGGCAATATTTGAAGTGGTGTTTGGACTGCTGCTCCTTGCCCTTGTAACCTCAAGGCTTGTATCAATTAAACAGGATGTGCTTCTCAGCGAGATTTACGACCTGTCTTTCAATGAAAAGATAAACAGCATAAGGTCTTCCCTGCTCTTATTCAGGCAAAATATTGAAAGAACAATTGCAAAGACAGACCAAGAGACCTATAGCAAGAAGGATGTGGATGATATTTATATTTATTTATCCTCTCTTAAAGACATTCTTAATGAGATCTGGGACATATTTTACAAGCAGAATGAAAATCGCTATATAAAGAAGATAGATCCAGTAAACACTGAACTAATACTAAACAGCTTATTAAGCTCTTTTGAAAAGCTCCATGAGCTAAATTTACACTTGAACAAGAAAAAGATTGTCTGGAAAGATGAAGCTACAATGATGATAACACGAAACTGCCTTTCACTCTTTGACAACATATTCAGCACAATAAAGTCTTATAAGATATCAGACAAGGCATTAAAGGATCTGAAGAAAAGGGAAAAGGGCATCATAAGGATCCTGAAGGAAGATTTCAAGAAAAAAGATGAATCCTGAATTAATTGAAGCAAATATTTTGTTCTTAAAAGGACTGATGTTTGTCCATTGATAAGTGTTATGAAACAGACCAATCTATCTCAAAGAAAAAGAATATCAAAAAGATAAAAAAAATTAAGATTTATAAAATCAAAGGCAATCTCAAATGATATGAAAAGAAATTGGAAACCATTTGCTTTATTGGCAGGAGCATTTGTGACTACTTATGGATTTTTGTCCATATTCAGACCTGATGCTATTGCTGATGCCAAAAACAGGTTTTGGAACAGTGAAACTGGTAATGAAGTAAGTTTTCTAATTGATAAATATCTTCCGCAACAAAGATATGCACAAATATTTGAAGGTGATGAACCACTTAGAATAGTGTCAAGGTTTGCAGCAAATCCAGGAAATGATTATAGAACAGTTCTTAAAATATCTGAAAACGAAGCAATCAGGCAGTTAGAAGGGCTTCTTGAAAGTAATTATGAAGAAGCTTGGGCTTTTCTTCCAGAAAAACAGCAATTTATAGAGATAGGGCAATGGGAGCAAAAATTCAGCACAAAAATGAGAAGCTTTAACAACAGGCATGACTGGGACTATGATCATTTAGTAGAATTGTTAATTGAAAATGATGATATTGTGATTTATCACACTCAGCCAAAACCTAATGAGAAATATGTTGAAGAAGTCAAGGACAGATATCGAGAATTTGGGTATAGTGAAGAGTTAATTGAAAGAAAAGCTTTTGAATACATAATCAGTCTAAGCTTGCCAAATCCTATGGATATGGCTAGAATGATTCGGGCATCATTAGCTATTAAAGATATTCATCCAGAAGGACAATTCAGAGTCAAACTCTGCTCTCCATATGGAGTGACTGAATATTGGCTGACAGACCAAGGAGCAGATTTTATCAAAGGGCCAGTCGCTGATGAACATAATATATATGTTCCGGGATCAGATAACCCGATAGCATTATACTCTCCATACAGTTATCTAATGTTTACTGAATTAAACCACAGAAGTGCAGATGTAAATCAAGCAACTACATCGCCAGCTGGATACTATGCATTCTGGCCTGAATTCCATGATCCAATTGATTTTTTGAGGGAAACGACTGCGAAAATGACAAATGATTTTGTCAAAGTCAGGTTTAGGACTTATGATGAGGTTTTAGAAAATAAGGTAGCTAGGAGGAATTGAGAAAATAAAGAAAAAAGAATAATCCATCTAATCATTTAGCTGGAGCTGGCTGCAGATACTGGCTGATTGCCTGAAGCCTGCCAGCACCTCTTTCAGCAGCTGCTTCACCTCTGACTCTCAGGGCATCCACATTCTTTCCAAGCTGTTCAAGCTTTCCAGTTCCTTCAATAAGCTGGTCAATCGGTTCCTGGCTTACATGATCTCCATTCACTAATGTGTCATAATTTGCATCAATGAACTGAAGATCGCTCAAGACTCCTCCCACTGCCCCAGTTATGCCCCTGACATCACTGCCAAGACCGGCAACCTGCTGAAGCATCCTTCTTGTCTCATTCCACCTGTTTCTGCCAAGTGGAACAACAACATAATTGTTTCCCAAGCAGATATTATGCCTTGGATCCATGCTTCTTGACTTGTATGCATCTGCTATTGCAACTGTTTGGCAGATATCTTCTCCATTTCCTGCTGGAATAGATACTGCAACATATTTTGCATTTGCACCAAGGCTTTTTATGTTAAGCATTTTACCTAAAACCCAGGCAGTTCCAGTCAAAGGCTGGCCTCCTGAATATAATATGCCATCCCTTAGCTCATGGTAAGTGAATGCTCCATGGAAATATGAGCTGCCTGCTGATAGTGCATTGCCTGAATCAGCTGAATTAAATTCAACTGAAACATTTGGATCTCCAGTACCCTTTCTAGCTAATTCAGTTAAAACTTTATCAGCTTCAGACCTTGACAATCCGGCAATAACAGGGCTTTCAGCTCCATAAGGATTATCAACAGTGCCATCTTGTGCTATTCTGATCATACTTGGAGCACTGTCACCTGGCCACCTGATTTCAACTGTCTGGTCAATTGATAAGCCAGGATATGCAAAGAAAGGCATTTTTATACCTAATTCTTTTATAACTCCACTTAATAATGGCATTGCTACGTAAAGTGTTCCATCAACTATAGAATATGGAGCATCTGCTTTTACAGTTCTCCTTGCATCTTTCAATTCACCTTTCATATCTCTTTCTGAATGTGACTGGGTTATGCAACCCCCAACTATTCCTGCAAGGCCTCCTAAACCCAATCCTCTTCCCATTGTCACTATTGCTTCTCTTCTTGTTTGTTTTTCTGTCATTTTTCATTCACCTCGTCATAGCTCTCGTTATTATGTTTCATTTATTGTCTCTTACAAATAATTACTATTTTATAGTAATTACAATTATAATATGTGGTATCTATGTAATATATAAGTATTACCTACCCCTTATGGGGGAGTAATAGCAAGTTTTTTATATTTGACTTGATTTTAAGCGATTATGAAAGAAAGTGTATTAGAAGATATAGGATTGACTAAGTCAGAGATAAAGGTATATCTAGCCTTATTAGAGCTAGGAAGCTCTAGCACAGGCAAGATAGTTGAAAAGTCTGATACAGCCTCATCAAAAGTATATGAAATTCTGGATAAATTGATGGAGAAAGGCCTTGTAAGCTTTATTATCAAGACAGGAGTGAAATATTTTGAAGCAGCTGCCCCAGAAAGACTGATGGATTATATGAATGAAAAAGAAAGGGATGTAGACCGGCAAAAGGCAGAGCTTAAGAGTATTATTCCTGAACTAGAGATTAAGAGAAAGCTTTCTAAGTACAAATCTGAGGCAACAATATACAGGGGAATGAAAGGGCTTGAGACTGCCTTTTATAGTGCGATCAGTGAATTAAAGGCAGCAGAGGCATATTATGTTATTGGAATTCCATCAAGATCAAACGCAATTAACAGGTTTTTTGTTAAGTTTTCAAAATACAGGGCAAGGAAAAAAATTGGTCAGATAGCTTTATTCAATGAGGCTGCAAGAGGAGAGCCGCAGACCCTGCCTGAGAACTTAAATGAATTTGACAAAATCAAATTCATTCCTCAAGTGACTCCTGCTGCAATCAATATAATAAAAGACAAAGTGATTATTTTTCCAGAAAGCACTGGCGAGCCATTGCTTTTTCTAATTGACAGCAAAGAGGTTGCAGAATCCTTTAAAGTCCAGTTTGACCATTGGTGGAACCAGAAAGTACAGACATTTGAAGGTCAGAAAGCTGTTGAGAATTCAATGAACAGTCTCATTGACAATGTCAAAAAAGAAGATGAAGTAATGGTATTTGCAGCAAAGCCAAGCGAGAAGAACAGCGCTGACTTCAATTTATCTTGGAATAAGAATATTCGAAAAAAGGCAAGAAATGTGAGATTACTATATTATGGAGACAATGAAATAAACAGGAAAAGGTCTAAAGAATTGGCTGAAGCCGGATGCGAGACGAAAATATATCCAACACAGCAGACATTGCCTGTCTCGACAATTGTTGCTGGCAACAATGTTCTAAATCTGGTATGGAGCAAACATCCTATTGCCTATCAGATTGACAACAAGACTGTTGCAGAATCCTATAAAACTAATTTTGAATTGCTGTGGAACCAGGATGTGACAATCAGCAAGGGGTGGGATTCTTTTTTAGAGAAATCAATTGATATAATAGATGAATTAAAAAAAGATGAAAGCTATGATATCATAGGGGCAGGATACTCAAGCAAAGAACTTGAAGAGAAGTTTGCCAAAGTATATAAAAAAATACATGATAAACGCATTGAGAAAGGAATAAAAACAAGGCTGTTGTTTTATCAGGGGAATCTTCCTTTTATTGAAAAATATAAAGAAGAATTCTATAAAGGAAAAAAAGCTGAGATCAAATTCTTGCCTTATCAGACAGAATCCCCTGTTGAGATAATACCCCATGGGAATAAAACATCCTTAATAATCCAAGAGAAAGAACCAACTATCATCACAATTGACAATGAAAAAATCACAGAGTCCTTTAAAGAACATTTTGAAAACCTATGGAACCAGGATGTGAAGATATACAAGGGACTTGATGCAGTTCAAGAAATTTTTGAAGATATACTTGAATCAGGCCATTGTGATCTAATTGGAGCAAGAGGATATTTTGTTGATGAAAGGCCAAAATTCATTGATGGTTGGGAGAAGAGGGCTGAGAAAAGGGGATTGAAATGGAGAAACATTGTTGATCCAGAAGTCAAAGGCCACAGGATAACAAAATGGAAGTTTGCAGAGACAAAATATACTATCCAGAAAGAGTTCAGCCCTTTAAGTGTCACCTGGATATTTGGCAATAAAGTCTGCATAAGCAACTGGATGGAGAAAGAACCTATAGTAGTGATAATTGAAAACAAAAACCTGTATAAGGCCTACAAACAACAGTTTGAAGTCATGTGGGGCCAAGACACAACAACCTACAAAGGATTTGAGGGATTCAAGACATTTTTTGACAAACTTCTTGAAGAGAAAGATATCTGGTGGATAGGAGGTAATTTTGGAATCAAAAAATATTTTCCAGAATATTGGAAAGAGTACAGGAAAAAAAGAGTTGAGAAAAAATCTTTCTGGCATGACCTTTTAGATCCAAAACTGATGGCAGATGACAGCCTCATGAAAGACCAATATTATGAAAGCAGAGTCCTGCCAAAAGATCTGACAAGCCCTCATGTGATAGCAATTTATGGGGATACAGTCGCAAACATTATATGGGCAGGGGAACAGACAACAATTTTTGAGTTCTTTAATAAAGAGAGTGCAAATAGCTATATGAATTATTTTAAGCATTTATGGGAGAAATCTGAGAGAAAATAGCTATAACCTTTTTATTTTTCCATCATTTGCATTAACTTCAATAAGATCATTATCTTTTAGAACTTTTGTGGCAAATTTTGTGCCGATTATGCAAGGCTTGTTCAGCTCTCTGCTGACAATTGCAGCATGGCATGTAATGCCTCCTTCATCTGTGATTATTGCAGATGCTTTATTCATCAAAGGCACAAACTCTGGCCTTGTCATTGAAGTGACAAGTATATCTCCTTGTTTCATTTTACTGAATTCAGATGGATCAAGAATGACCTTTGCTTTTCCCCTTGCCACTCCAAGGCAGGCTGGCACGCCCTTAATCTCTTTAGATGACTCTTGATAATACATTTTAGTGGCTAATTCATCAGCTTTTTCACCAGTATATATTTTTACATTTTCAGGATTACCAATCACAAGAATTGATTTTTTTCGTTTTCTTATTTGGCCTAGGTTTGGTCTTGCAACTTCAGAAGGAATTGTATATTTCATATCTTCAAGAGAAAGATCATGCCTTTTTCCAATCTCTTCAAGCAAAACTGAAAGATAATGATCAGCAATTAAATTGTATTTTTTTCTTTCATCACGCCAGTAAATGCATTCTTCCAAAGCTTTTATTTCCATTAATGGAATATGATGCTTTTTTATTACAGAAGACTTATCCTGGACAATAACTTGATCCAACTTTTCTGTATTGTACCTTTTTTTGAAAAAATCAGGAGCAAGAATTTTTGTTTTTGCATAATTATTGCCGAGCCAAAAATATTTATCAGCATGTTTTTTAATGTTTTTTTCAAAATTCCTGTCTTTTTTTATTGAGAGCAGCTCTTTTTTCTCTTTTATTGAAAAAGATTCTTTTGTCGGAGCAATAAGTACTAAAAAATCATTTATTGGCAAGTTTTCATACTGTTTTTGAAAATATAGCTCATATGAATTTGCCAGAAGAGGTATGGAATACTGCTCAATATAAGCATGATAAAACTTATTGTACAATTGAATAAGATTGCTTAAACTAAGTTTTTCTAAATCCTTAATTTTAGGAAAAATCTTAACAAACTTATCCAAATCCTTTTTCCAGATTCTGGAAAATTCAAATACTTTCTTAGGATTCTGGAAAAGCTTTTTCCCTGCTTTATTCCCATCATCTTCAGTAAAACCCCATATGCCTTTCTCCCCTTTAATAAAATAGGAAACAATAGAATAGTAAAATCCAATTTTATCCTTTGCAACCTTTGTGCAAGCCTCCATTGCAGGAAAAACAAGGTGAAGGGTCATAGGCATTTCATGCTGATCCCATTTTTTAGATAAAAAATTGTTTTTCATTTCCTACTATTTGATTCCAGTTCCTTCAATAAGCGAGATTAAATCTCCAACACGTCCGTTATACCACCTTAAAATCCTGTCTCTTTCTACATAGTCTTTGAATTCTTCTTCACTACATATATCCTCCTTCAAATTAAATACTGTATTTGGAAAATCAACTAAATCAACATTTCTACCACTAATTGTTGCAATTCTACCAGGCTCTTGTTCTGAATCCTTAAATGCCCAAAGAAGTTTACATTCCCCCATTCTTGAAGGTTCATCCCAGTAACCTTCTCCATACGCAAATTCTATATACCCCCTTTTTACTGGATCTCTTATCATTTCTTGAGCTTTTTTTTCACCAATATCTAGAGTAAAATTATATCTGCAAGTCAAAGCCATGGTTTCACTCAAAGTTCTCAAGCTAGTAGGAATATGCATACATTGTGGAATTGTCAAGGTATCTTCCATTACTTTAATCACTGGATCACCAGACCCACTCCTATATTTACTTAATATTTCATCATGTGTTGTTTTCCATAAATTATCCCACTTTGTTGTCATTTTTACCTCAAAATGATGTTTTCCTTCGCATTCTAAACTTTGTTTCAAGTGAATCATACAATTCCCTGACTTCTTCACCTTCAAAAACACCTTTCTTTTCCCAAAAAGGAGTGCTATAAACACCATTCTTATGTATGCGGAGCCTATATTTTTCGATACCAGTCAAATCCATACCATCCCCTGGATAACTAGGATAAGAATAGTAACAAATTAGTTTCATAACTCCGATGGTGATATTTTTGTTAGATGTAATAAAAGCTATAATCTTCTCATCTTCAATTTGTTCATTTAGGCAAATCCATTCTTCTATAGGGATTCCACTAATCCTTCTCACAATAGTTTCTAATCTTAGGTCTCGTCTTAGTAAACTAACTTCTTTTGTCATCTCAAAGTTGTGACTCAAATATCTTTTATAAAATTATGTGGTATAATATTATACCATAAAATTTATAAAGTTCTTATGATTTCCTGCATACATGGAACTCCATGAACTAAAAATATTAGGGCTGACAAATGGAGAGATCAAGGTTTATTCTGCTATCCTGCATATCGGATCTTCTTCAATAAACAATATCCATGAAAAAACAGGCATGGAACGAAGGGCAATTTATGATATTATTAACAAGCTTATAGAAAAAGGATTAATTTCTTACACTATTGAACAAAGAAAAAGAACTTATCAGTGTTCGCCGCCAAACAAACTAAAAGAGGAGATCAAACATAGAAAAGAGGAGCTTGATAACTTTGAAAAGATTGTTCCTCAAATAGAAAACATTTACAATTCATCAAAGCCAGCAATTAGGGTTGAGGTCTTTAGGGGGAAAGAAGGCATTAAAGCTGTTTTTGAAGACATGCTCAACTTTAAAAACAACTATTTTATCGGAGGCAGATGGTATGTTGTGAAGGAAATGCCCCACTATTGGATACATTATGACAAAAGAAGGATCAAAGCAGGAGTAAAATGGCATAATCTTATTCTACATGATGCCCCTGAAATCCCAACAAAAAAGTTTGTGTCTGTTAAGGAGCTTCCCAAAGACTTCAGCGGAAGCCCAACTATTATATGGATATTTGGCAATAAAGTGGCACATGTTGTTTGGAGTCCAGAATTTATTGCTTTTGTCATTGAAAGCAAGGACATAGCTGAAAACTATAAAAAATATCATAAATATCTATGGGACAGGATTGCAATAAAACATAATTAAAGATAGGATTTCAATTTTTCATGATTATTAAAAGATATAATTTTTCAGATTTCTCGGAATTATTCTGATATTGAGGATGTATCCTGAAAATATTCTATTTTGTGGATGAAGCGGCAAAGAGGAGATTCTTAATAAAACTAAAAAAGGAATATCAAAATCTGGAGAGGAAAATTCTCGAAAATGCCGAAAAACAAAGCAGAAACAATTAAGAAATTCATAGGGATAGCGAGCAATAAAATTGTGTACAGGATATTAATAAGAACAGAATTAGAGGAAGATCTAAGAAAATATTATACAAAGGAAGCCAAAAGGGATATTGAAGTCTCCATAAAGTATAGGAACTAAATAAATCCCCAGCATAATGCCTTTCCTGAAAAATATTCAAAACAAATTAAGAACAAAATATTATTGAAAGTCAGGTCAGAATTAATGAAAAGAAAGGAAAAAGGATATAATATTGATTTTTCTCTGATTGAGAACGAGATTTAAGAGTTTTTGAAAGAGTGCAAGGTTATTTAGTCAAAAGGATAAATGCCCCCGGCGAGACTTTCCAAAATCAAATGATTTCTTTTGAACTCACGACCACTGCTTAACCAAGCAGTGTTCCAGCAATTGCATGAAACACAGTCATATAAGAGCAGCGCTCCATTGCCCTAAACAATGCCACAGGCAAAGTTTGCCAGGCTAAGCTACGGGGGCATATGATAAAGAAGTCAGTTATTTGTATATAAAAGTTATGGTAAAATTAATGACTGTGGAAGATCAGACTAATCTGACTCTTGTTTCAAGCTTTGACAATCTACCTGAATCAACTGCCTTTAATGCTTCTGGATCTCAAGCCATGACACTTTCATACAGTCTTTGCACTTCTGGAAATGCTGTTGAATGAGTTAGATTCCATTGAAGATCATAAGTGTGCCAAGAATTATTTCTTTTCCCTCTTCCATGATTTGGACAAAACTGAATACCCATCCTTCTTCTGTATCTTGCCTGAGCTTCGAGATCCTCAGGAATAGAATTTGGAAATTTCATAGTGCATGATGGATCTAATGATGCTTCTCCACAATGTGAATAACCAACAAAAGCCACTGCATATACCTGCAGATAGATAGGGGGAAATTATTTTTTATTTAATTCTGAACTAACTTGATTATAGGCTTGCCTAAATGACTCTCCTTTCTTAACAAGATTATATGCTTCCTCAGTTGCATACATTTCCTTTGTAATTGCCTTTTCACACTTTTCCTTGTTTATAATAAGATTACCAATTGCCAAAATCATCATCTTGTCCAACATCTGCAATATAACAAACAACTTCATAACCCTTGCCTATAAGCCATTTTAGGATCACAGAAGTATCTAAACCTCCTGAATACGCCAAAATTACTTTTTTATTTTGTTTTTTCATTTTTCACCTTTGTTATGCCAAAGTCGGCAGGGACCACCAGTCAATAAGATGGTGGCATGTCCGCTTCGCTCACCCTGCTGGATTTGAGCATGCTCAGAAATATACCGCCTTCCAAAAATGGATTGCGGACTGTTGTCCGCTGGTCATGCAGGCCAGTGGCATATTCCTGACATATTAAATTTTCATATTTATATTGTTTTACCTCATTGTTTCTTAAACATTGTCGGTTCTTTGTTTGATGCATATTGAATAATATCAGGAATTTCCTCTTGAGGTATGCCTATCCAATAGACAACCCATCCTCCTGAAACTTGGCATCCTCCCTTGTTCTCCAACACTCTATTAAAGTACCACTTGTTATTAGGATTTTGCGGATCTGAACGCCAAAACATTCCGGGCTTTCCCGAAATTTTTCCGAGATTTCCTAATATTTCCGAAAATATTTTAGTACCTAATCCTTGATCCTGGGATTTTCTGCTGATAGCAAATTTATCCATATAAGCCCATCCATTATGGTTCTGGACAATGCCTATTCCATCATAATCCTCTTCCAAAACAATTGCTATCAATTGCTCTGATGAAAAATAGTCATGAGCTAAGGTTTTTTCTATGCTTGCCTCAATCAACTGCTTAGCCTTATCCTGATCAATGCCATCCAATGAAGAGTGAATATGTGTATTATAACCAAGGACAATTTTTGTACCAGACCCCTGATAAGTAAATAATTCTACAAACAGATTTTTAGGAGATGCGATTTCAACACAATAGCTATCTCTTAATTCTTCAAGCAAGGCTTTTGCATCTTCAACTTTCTTTAACATGCCATCTGTAATGACCCCTTCACGTACTAATCTGTCATAATCATCAACAATGCTCATTTTTCTCAAGAGATTTCCTTGACTATCCAGAATACCTCCTTTAGATGTTAAAACAATATATTTATCAGGTTTAATTGAGACAACAAGGGCTTTTCCTGCTGTATCTCCGTTGATATTCAAAACCTGGGAACCTTGATAGCCTAAAGGAGCTACCAATGGAATCTGATGATTTTGACAAGCAGCTACGATTGAGCCAATATCAACTCCTGTCACATGCCCAACATACCCAAGATCAGGATGAAATTGCTCTGCATCAAATATATGGCGTGATGTCAGATCAGCAAGATCAAGATCATATTTTGCTGCTTCAGACAGAAAATTACCTGTGATCTCAGCAACAGTCTCTTGTATTAAAGCCAATGTAGCAAGATCTGTGACTCGGTCTCCTCCTATGAATTTTGGAATGATACCTGCTTGAGTTAGTTTTTGATTTAAAATTTCACCCCATCCAAAAATGACAATAGGATTTAGATCAAGCTTTTGCAATTGGCTAAGGTCATACACTATCTGGTCTAGACTATCCCTTACACACTCTCCGCTCACTTTTATAACTGCAAACTTGGATGGATCTTCATGACGAAACCTATCAAGATAATACTGTTTCTCTCTTTCTCCAATCCCTCCAAGGATTGCTGCAATTACGTCTTTCATGAAATTTAGGAGATAGCTTTTGTTTTTAAAGCTAATGACCCTAATGGGACAGAATAAACATAAATGTCCGAAACAAAACATTTATATATTTTGGAATAATTCCTATAAGCATGGTAAATATCACAAAAGAGACTGAAAATTATATCAAAACCCATCCTTATGTTAAACAGGGAATAAAGAAGAAGATAATCAATTACTCAAAGCTATCAAGGCTAATATCAAAGGAAAAAGACATAAAAAATTTTGATGCCATACTGATCGCATGCAGAAGATACTATGAAAAATTAGGCAAGATTGAGTCAGGGTTATCAATAATCGACATCCTTAAAGGAAGCAAATTGTCAATAAGAAGCAATATCATTGCTGTGATACTTGAGCCAGATGCATCATTCAAGAGCATATTAGATATCCAAAAAGAGGTTGATGAAAAAAATGAGGTCATGCATGTCATAAGGGGAGCTAATGCAATCACTCTAATAGCTACAGATGATTTTTTAAGCCAAATCGAGAAAAGTTTCAGAAACAAGATATTAAAGGTCTCATACAATTTGGTTGAGATAGTCCTAAAAAGCCCTGCCAGGCTAGAATCAATTCCAGGAGTCATGGGATACATATATTCTCTTTTTGGCGAGAATGATATCAATATTATTGAGACATTGTCATGCTGGACAGACACAATATTTGTCATAAATAAAGAGGATCTACCAAAAACTATGGAAATCCTAAGTTTTTAGACGGAATATTTTCGAAAATTTCTCGAAAAGCTGTATAAAGATCATTATTTCCCTAAGTTTAATGAAACAAACTAAAGAAACAGTTGTATCCTCTCTTTGTGATCTGATTGGAACTGATTATCCTGAAGAGAGGGTGATACAGAACGTGAGGATAGCTGATCCGAGGTTTGGAGACATCTCATTTGCTTGCCAGAATCTTTCTGCAGAATGGTATTCAAAACCTCCTGAGATAAGCAGCTGGATAGCAAAAGATGCTAGATTTGATCCAGCAGAGATTGACAGGGCTGAGGCAACGGGGCCTTTTGTGAATGTTTATCTGAACAGGTTTCTCAAGTTTTTCAAAAGCAGTTTGATAAAGTTTATGACCTCTGTGCAGGCAATGGCTTAAATGGACTAAAGAACCACCAGTCATAGACTGGTGGGATTCATTAAATCCACAACTACATTATGATAGGACTGGTGGTTCTTAGTGCTCAGGAATTTTTCACTCCTGAAAGCTAAATCAATCAAAGATTGTCACCAGTCAGAGATTGG
>JAZDHV010000024.1:0-15566 GCA_043805595.1 Candidatus Woesearchaeota archaeon | reverse complement strand
CACTCTCAAAAAAGAGTGGTTGGCAGTACTGTACGTGCAATAAAAGTCAAAGCACAAAACCAAGAAATAAGATTCAAAATACTAGCAATCGCCACCCTAAGAAAAATCAAAAAAGTTATCCAACAACTTTTCTACTATGCCTGTATTGCTAACTTTGAAGTGCCTTTTTAGTTTCACTCTGGTTCATCCCTAATTTTGACAATAAAGAAATAATATCATTCACTCCTCTCATATGATATGGATTATCACAAAAGCTCCCAACAGATGTACTAAGTTTATATTTCATGGCTAATCTAATATTTTGCATAATCCTTCCTAATATCCTGCCTTGTTCCTTTTTGTCTGCCTCAATTATTGCTGATAATGAAATCCCTAAACCCACATCATTCTCTTTCATCAGCTTGCACAGGACCTGATTCAGCCCAGAATTCCTCTGATGGATAAAATCCTTTTTTGCATCTTTTTCAAGATTGTAGATTATGGCAGGTTTCCCTTTCTCAATAATCCATCTGTCATCTTCTCTGTTTGATTCTGCAAGGGTTATTATGTTCATTTTCTTTGCATTTATTATGTTGTTTTTATTTGCCTTCATGCCATAATAGATTTTTATTTTGGTCAGCTTTTTCAGGTCCAGAATCCGTGCCTCCAATTCTTTTTTCTGTGCCGTATTTTTTTCATCAAAATGATAGACAAGCATCAGCTCATCATAACCCAGTTTTTCAGCTATCTTAAGGAATTCCTCTTCATTATTGTTAGGAAACACTATATCTCTCATATAAGAATAAAATGAGAATCAAATATAAAAGTCTTTTGAATATTATTATGACCTGTGTTAAGGGAAAAAGATAATCAAGTCAGAATTCAATAAAAAAATCAAGTTGGAATTCGATTCGAACAGGAATCCAGATCGAATTCCTAAAAAATTAAATTAAGTTATGTTCAACAACAATAAGAAAATATAGGATTTAACAGGAGAGATTAAAGAAAATTTATTCACTTATTCTTCAATTCTTCAAGAGCAATCTCAAAAGCCTTTCTCTCATCTTCCCAATGGAGTTTGCCTGCAACTGATTTCCCCGTAGCCCATAGGTAATTGTCATGCTCTTTTTCCTTGCAGTTCAGATGTATTGGAACATTCATGTTTGCCTCAACCATGAATATTGAGAACTCATGAGGGATGTTTTTATGGATAAATGATCTTGTAAAGTCCATCTTCTTGACTATCTTGAACTGGTTTAACCCAGTCTCTTCAGAAATCTCTCTTCTGATTGCATCCTCTTCACTCTCGCCATCTTCAATCTTGCCTTTTGCAAACTCCCAGCCTTTCCATGAGCTTATTCTATGCAGTATCAAAAAATAGAACTGCCCATTATCATCATAGATGATAGCAGAAACTCCTTTAATAACTTCTTTACTTTTTTCATTACTAACTTCTCTGTTCACTTCATTGTGTACTTCAGTATTTCCTTTATTATTTTCTCCCATTACATAAGTCTTTCTTAAGTTATTTATAATATTTTTGGTTGTTCATCTGAGATACTATAGTCTATATTACTTCTTTGCCAATTCCCATGCTTTCTCGAAGTAATCTCTATAATACCTTGCCGCGTATTTATTTTTTAATAAGAATGAAGTATAAGTTCCCTTCATAATGCAAGTGACAACATAATCATTAAAAATGTCTATATGAACAGGTCCTGCGATATCCAAATATTTTACCTCAATTAATCCGGACTTTTCCTTTTGTTTCCCTAAGGTTTTTCTTGAATCTTCTTGCACAATATATTTGGCTTTAATACCTTTTCTCTTTCTTTTTTTATGAAATTCAATCCAGTATGCATTTAATGGTTCCTGATTTTCTTTATTAGCCCCTAAACAATAAAATGTTTCTCCTTTATTTAATACATTCAATGCGAGATCTCTTGCAGACTTAATCCCCTCTAATCCCTTGAAAATCTCAGCTTCCTCCTCGATATTCAAGCTCTGCTCAAGTTTCAAACTGGGAATAATTTTTTCTAATTCCTCTATGCTATCCTTAATTTCCATCTCTTTAAAATTCAAGAACTCTACAAGTTTTTCAGGATCAGCTGCTTGAAAATATTTTGTCTTTGATTTAATAACATATGATACCAATCCTTTTCTCATTAATCTTTCAAGGAGGTTGTAAACTTTTGATCTTGAAACCCCTGACTTGTCAACAATAGGACCAGTAGTGCTTGAACCAATTTTAAGTAATGCAAGATATACCTTAATTTCTCCATCAGTTAATCCTATTTTCTTAAATATCTCCATTTGCGTCTATAATATTATGAACTTTTTAAATTTTTCCAATTGACATCCCCTTAGGGGGAATATAAGTTTTATAAAATCATAATTATTCTAAAAATATATGAGCCTAACACAAAAAGTCGAATTCCTAATAGACAGTAAGGATCCAGAACTCGTAGGTGATTCTAAAGACCCTACTTCATTTAGGACAAGGTATGATATCTCTGAATTGATTAGGTCTTTTGCTCTTCTTCCTTATGATTTTATTGAATTTGAAAATTCCCAAGGATGTGCCATTCTACGTGTCTCTTATAATGATGAAAGAGAAGTTATGATTGCCTCATTAAGCCCAACAGTTATTTCTGTAGTAAATCTTCCTAATGGATCAAAAAGCGTAAGCATGAGTGCAATAAACAGTGTTTGCCACAAACAATTATTCTTCGAGTATAGAAAATATTTATATTTAGTTATGCTTGATCCCATCTATGTCTAATTCTCCACAGGAAATCAAGGGGGTTTATAAACTCTAACAAGCCCATTTAAAAACAATACTATTTAAATACTTTGCCCCTTTTTAAACATTTATAAATAAAAAGGTTATACAAACTAATTAAGCCTTTAATTATGAAAATAAGCTATTTTATTGAGGGGGTGCAAAAATGAAGAAGAAAGAAGGTAAAGTAAGTATAGAAATCGTTAATATAGTAGTTTCAACATCTTTAGAGCATGATATTCCGCTTGAAAAGATGGCTGCAACATTATCCAATACTGAATACAACCCAGAACAATTCCCTGGTCTTGTTATTAGGATTAAGGATCCTAAGACATCTGCACTGATATTCAGTTCTGGTAAAGTTGTATGCACAGGCGC
Organism: Candidatus Woesearchaeota archaeon; assembly: GCA_043805595.1. Classification (GTDB taxonomy): domain Archaea; phylum Nanobdellota; class Nanobdellia; order Woesearchaeales; family JAGVYU01; genus JAZDHV01. The sequence goes on along the minus strand of JAZDHV010000024.1, from coordinate 12,427 downwards.
AAGAACTATGGAAAATGTTAGGGCAAGCATTAAAAAGATTATAAAAAGCCTAGAGAAGATCAACATCAAGATAAAGGTTGATCCTGTGATAAAAATCCAGAATATTGTCGCATCTGGTGAGATTGGCATGGACTTAAACCTTAATGTTCTTGCTATGAAACTGCAGAACACTGAGTATGAACCAGAACAGTTTCCAGGTTTAGTGTATAAGCTTGCAGCTGCAAAAGCAACTTTCCTATTGTTCAGCAATGGAAAAGTGGTATGCACAGGGACAAAGAGTAAGGAAGAGGTTCACAAGGCACTTGATATGCTTATTGAAAACCTGAAGAAGGTGAATAAGAAGTCATAGATTACTTAAGAGTTTATTCATATAAAATATTTATATTTTTTTTTGAAGATTTTATTAAAAAGGGGGGAATTATTAAAAAATATAGGTTGGTTTCCGAAAAGATTTGGTTATCGGAAAATATTATCCGGGTTTTTTTAGAAAAACAATATAAACAACCTTAAAAAAAGAGATGTAATATGGATCATAAGCCTAAAAAAGAAAGTGAAGATATGATCAAAGGTTTCAGTGATTTTCTTGAACAAAATTATAAGACTGGGATTCTTGAGTCAATCAGAAAAGGTGAGTCAAAGTTTATTATTGATTTCTTAGAGATATCCAAATTTGACCCTGACCTTGCTGATCAGATTCTGGAGGATCCAGAAGATAGTATTAAATGCATAGAGATTGCACTTGATAGTTTTCAATTTGAAGTGAAGAAGAAAAATATAAGGGCCAGGCTTAAGAATCTTCCTGAAAGCCAAAAGATGTTTATCAGAAATATTAGAAGCAAAAATCTTAACAAATTGTATCAATTTGAAGGCATTATAAGGCAAAAGTCTGATGTAAGGCCTCAGATGACTTCTGCAAAATTTGAATGCCCGAGCTGCGGGAATATTATTTCAATACTCCAGATTGACAAGAAGTTTATGGAGCCTTCAAAATGCGGCTGTGGAAGGAAAGGAAAATTCAGGTTGTTGAGCAAGGAGATGATTGATGCCCAAGGCATTGTTCTTGAAGAGGATCCTGCTGATCTAGAGGGAGGTGTACAGCCTAAAAGGATCAATGTTCTTTTGAAAGATGACTTGGTTTCTCCTATGACTGAGAAGCAGACTAATCCTGGATCTAAAGTTAGGATGACTGGTGCTGTTAAAGAAGTTCCGCTTATAGGGAGAGATGGAGGAAAATTGACCAGGTTTGACCTGATGATTGAAGGAAACTTTATTGAGCCTATTCAAGAGGATTATCAAGAGATTGAGATTACAAAAGAAGAAGAGGCAAAGATTATAGAGATTGCCAATGACCCAAAATATTACAAAAAGCTCATTGACTCTATTGCTCCATCAATTTATGGTTATGACATCATCAAAGAGGCATTATTGCTCCAGCTTGTCGGCGGGGTCAAGAAAGTTCGTTCAGACGGGATGATCACTAGGGGTGATATGCATATCCTGCTTGTTGGAGATCCTGGGGCTGGTAAATCGCAGTTACTTAAAAGAATCTCAAATGTCGCTCCTAAGGCAAGGTATGTTTCTGGAAAAGGTGTTTCTGGAGCTGGGCTGACTGCCTCTGTTGTCAAGGATGAATTTCTCAATGGTTGGGCTTTGGAAGCAGGTGCCCTTCCGCTCGCAAATAAGGGTATGTGTATGATTGATGAGCTTGATAAGATGAGTGCTGATGACAGGAGTGCAATGCATGAAGCACTCGAGCAGCAGACTATTAGCATCAGTAAGGCAAACATTCAGGCAACTCTTCGTTGTGAAACAACAGTTCTTGCAGCTGCTAATCCAAAATTTGGTCGTTTTGACCCATATGATATTATTGCAAATCAGATAAATCTTCCTCCTGCCCTGATCAACAGGTTTGACCTGATATTCACCATTAAAGACCTTCCTGATAGTGATAAGGATGAGAAGATGGCAAAACACATCCTTAATCTTCACCAGAATCCTGATATTGAAGAGCCTGAGATTGATACTAAGATTTTAAGAAAATATATTTCATATACCAAAAGGAATTGTTTTCCAGTTCTAACTGAAGGGGCAATAGATGAGATCAAGAAATATTATGTTGATATGAGAAACGCTGGTGGTGAAGGGGAAAGCGCTGTTAAATCAGTGCCGATCTCTCCGAGACAGCTTGAAGCTTTGGTGCGTCTTAGTGAAGGTGTTGCAAAGATCAGGTTAAGTGATAAAGTGACAAGAAAGGATGCAAAAAGGGGTGTGGAACTGATGCATTATTGCCTAAGCCAGATAGGAATTGACCCTGAGACAGGCAAGATAGATATTGATAGGATAGCCACAGGAATTAGCGCATCCCAAAGAAGCCATATAATTAATGTGAAGGATATCATTAGCGAGCTGGAAAGCAGGATTGGTAAGACTATCCCTATTAAGGATATTATCAAGGAAGCGAATGAAAAAGGTATTGATGAAGAGGTTGTTGAAGAGGCTATTGAAAAGTTAAAGCGTTCTGGTGATTTGTTCGAGCCAAAGTCAGGATTCATTGCCCGTATATGAGATCATCTTCAGAAATGTTATTTATCTCTAGGGTATTATGATTTGTTTGTTAGTGACAGGCTGATGGTATATTTCTGATATATAAAACTTTAAATGTAATGGTTATTTTTTGATATAATGGAGTATTAATATGGAAAAGAATATTAATCAGCAAAAGAGGCAGACAGCCTTCAAAGTGAGGATAAGGGATATTCTTGAAGGTGAGTATGTCAAGACTGAAGGTTGGGATCCAAGCTATATTCTCACTAGATTAAATAAGAAGATTTCAAGGGTGAATTTGATTTCATTCATCATTGGCAAGTCAGAGAAAAATCAGTTTGATTCATTTTATTTATTGATTGATGATGGGGATAGCCAGATTGCATGCAGGTCATTTGAAAAGAATGATGAATTTTTAAAAGTTGATATTGGTGATATTGTTTTGGTTATAGGAAGGCCTAGAAGTTATGGTTCTGAGAAATATATAATTCCTGAGATTATTAAACCATTGAATAATGGATGGTTTAATTATAGGAAAAAGGAATTGGAATTGCTTGATCACAATCCTCAAGGTGAGGATATCAATGGTGATGAGCATATTATTGATGATGCTGATTTGACTGTTGAATATAATCGTTCGAGCAAAGATGTTAAAGAGATTGTTAAAGAAGATATTGTTGATAATGATATTATTGGCTCAGAAGAAGAGATTGAAGATGAAAAAGAGAATGATAATTCAGGTTCAGGCCATTTTTTGATCACTGGTTTAATAAGGAGGTTTGACCAAGGCCCTGGAGCAGATCAAGATTTGGTCATAAAAGAATCAAATGTTGAAAATGCTGAGGATGTTATTAATTTTCTTCTTAAAGAAGGTGAGATATTTGAAGTATCTCCGGGAAAGCTAAAGGTTCTGGAATAACAAACATCATTAAAAAGCCTAAAATAGTATTGGAGTGACATAAACTTCTAGCAATGCTGCCAATAACAAGAATCCTATGGAGATTATAATCAGGTCTGATGAGTCTAATAATACCTTTTCAAATGTTGATTTTCTGAAATCATGGTTTATTACTGCTACAGAGATTATGCCTCCTGCCAGTCCTGCAATAAAATAGGCAAGTATCTCTGGAGTCCCATGCACAATATATTTTAGGACTCCATAATATGCTATCCCAAAATATCCGCTTGTCTCTGCAAGCTTTGTTCTGATAAAAATGCCTATAGCTGCTCCTATCACAGAAGCGTTCCAGGTTAAGATGAAGATGGCTCCAGCCCCGTATAAAAATGCAAAGATGATGCAGAATATCAGCACCTGCATGTTATTGAAGAATATCTCTGTAAATATCTGCAGTTGGGTGAATCCTTGCACATTTCCAGTGACTTTATTGTTTATGTCAAGAATTGTTTGTATTTGCACCTTAAATAATGACTCAGCAATATTCTGGGGAGTGAGTACAGACCATAATGTGAATGCAATTGTTATTCCGAGGAAATAAAGCATAAAGAAAGTCAATGCTTTAGAATGTTCTTTTAAAAGTTTTCCTTCGCCTTTTATGAACAAATCTTTTTTTTCTTCTACTTTCAATGTTGCAAATATCAAAGGGACTGATGCAATCACTGTTAAGAATACCATTACTAATGAGGAATACTGCCTAAATATCCATAGGCTGAGGAATGCTGCTACAGAAGCATATAAAAAGCCTATAAATACCATTTCCCAAGGCTTTTTCTCAGCTTTAAACGGATTGATAAGTGACTCAAGGACCATTATTTACATTTAAATCTTAGATGTTTAAAAATATTTTGATTTATTTCATCCTAAAAAGATAAAGGTTTTTCAATAGTGAAAACTTATGGAATTTTAACACCCGCTATAATCATTAAATTTAAATAATCATATCTATTCTTATTATCCATAATGGATTATGAAAAATCTCTTGAAAGAGCTTATGAGAATCTGCCTGACGCAGTTTTGGAAAAAGAGAGGTTTGAAGTGCCTAAAGTCAGAGGGCATATTCAGGGAAACAAGACTGTTATTGGCAATTTTTATCAGATTGCTTCGACTATCAGGAGGCCTCCAGAACATTTGTTGAAGTACATTCTGAAAGAATTGGCAACTCCTGGTGACTTGAAAAGGAATGCTTTGATGATCGGGACAAAGACAAGTGCTGCTAGGATTAATGAAAAGATTAAAAAATATGTTGAAGAGTTTGTCATTTGTAAAGAGTGTGGAAAACCTGATACAAAACTTATCAAGGAAGGGGAATTCCTTAATCTTAAGTGCCAGGCTTGTGGTGCAAAAAGGATTGTAAAATCAAAGATTTAAAGTATAAAATGGGGATTTTAGTTAAAAAACATGTTTCTAATCATAGGATGATTCTTGCAGTCTGTGATGAATCATTGCTTGGTAAAATTTTTTCTGATAAAGGCATGCAGATTGATCTTACTGGGAGTTTTTACAATGGTAAAAAAGTTGATGAAAAAAACTTGATTGAATTGATGGCTCAGGCCCAAATTATCAATATAGTAGGAAAAGAATCTATGGATGTGGGGATTAAGGCAGGAGTAGTTGAAAAAAAGTCAATCATAATGGTTAAAAGCATTCCTCATGCTCAATGTGTTAAGTTTGTTTAGATTTTTTTCAAGTCAGATATATTAGGTTCAGTTTATTAGGTCCAATCTAAGAATATGATGTATAAGATTGTTTTTTCAGGCAGGGTTCAAGGAGTTTGTTTTAGGGTTCATATCAAAAGAAAATCTCTTGAGCTTGGATTAAGAGGTTATGTCAAAAATCAGGAAGATGGGACTGTTCTTGTCATTTGCCAAGGATCAGAATTTCAGATAAAAAGATTGATTGAATTCATAAAATCAAGTCCAGGCATTTCCAAAGTCAATGAATTGATATCAGGAAAAGTGGATATGGATCAGGAATTTGATTCATTCAAAATCAGATATTAGCCAAACCATCTTCCAAGCCCTTCCTGTTTTTCTTTGTCTTTTCCAAAAACTCCATCAACCCTTCTTCTCAACAAGTCTAGGGTCTGCTTAAGGTATATTGGAGCATCATATTTCTCTGCTAAAGAGATTGAAGGTTCTAGATATTTTATTATCGAGCCTTCTGAGATTGTAAAAATGATCTTGCCGCCGCATTTGGTGCATTTCCCTACAAGAGGGGGTCTTCTGAATTTCTCATTGCATTTCACGCATCTAAATTGCTGCATTGAGAATTTTCTTAAGTTCCCTTTGATGTCTTTTAAAAAATGTTTCTCGATTACCATCCTCGCGACATCGTTTTCATCAACTGCAACAATCTTCTCAGCCAATTCCATCTGTCCTTTTAGCTTGTCCTCCATCAAGGGTATTGTTTTATATGCAGAGCATCTCACTCCTTGATTCAGGTCATCAGTAGGTGTTGTAAAGCCAATGCCAAAATATTCATTAGGGGTGTTCAGGACATTTGACACTTTTTTTATTTCAACTTCCCATGGCATTTTAAAATCAAGGCATGCATTGTAAAACTCTAAAGGATACTTCCATGCAATGTCCATGTCAAAAACCATATCATCAACTTCTCCAGGGATTAGTTTAGATGTTGCTACCAGGCATGTGTCTTGTGTTGACCCCCTATGAGCAGGCAGATAATGTCTTGAAAAATTTATCAGCATGTCTAAAAGCAGTGATATTGAAGCTTCGTCTCCGTCACAGTCTCTTCTAGTGGCTGCATGTAGCATAGGATGGGCAAATAAGCCTTGTGTTTTTGAGAATCCTATTATTCTGACAATGATTCCTGCAGAAGTGTGTGGGGCTAAGACTAAGCCAAGATGCCCTATTAAATCTGTTTCTGATGACAGGTTATAGAATGGGCCCAGGCCATAGAATTTTATTAGCAGATCATCCAGGAATTTTGTCACATTAAATAATATTTTATTGGCGCCAGGATCCTGCGATCCATCATTTGAAGGCAATATCACATCCTGCACTTTTAATTCCAATATTTGGTCTGTATTGATCAAAGGTTTCCCATATATGTCACATTTGTACCCTAATTCATTCAATTTTTCTACTGATGCCTTGATCTCTTTTGGTTTAAAATGGGTTATAGGCAGTTGTGTCATGTCATATCTTGTAGTGCCGTCCTTATTGACATAAACATCATGTGAAGCCCTTAATAGGCCTTTTGCTAACTGCTCAGGTGTATGGCTCTTGTTTGATGTGCCTCTTACTCCTTTTATCAAATTTGGATAATCAGCAATTTTCAGGTCTTTTAGCATATTGCCGAAATAATGGTTGATATCAAGGTCTTGTGTTTTAAAATCTGTTGTGATTCCATGTTTTGGGCATTCCTCTTTTTCTATATCCCCGCAGATATTGCAATAATGCATCTTTTTTGTTTTTCTTGAGCAGATATTGCATTTTGGATATATTGTATTTCTCTCGCATTTTGCACATTTGTAAATTGGAAAATCTGATGTTATTTTTCCAACTTCTAATGCTGATTGAAAACTTCTTAATCTTCCTCCTTCTTCTCCTACAGGAAATAGTACATGTGGGCTTCCTGTTAATTGCCTTACTTTCGCTTTTTCCGGCCTTCCCATTCTTGCCCCTATGAAATATCCTGATTTATCCCTCAATTTCACGTTTGACATTATTTTTACTATTTCTAGGGTATCAGAAAAATGGTTTTCTGTGGCTATTTTCATTAGTTTATCTGCTTCAATTCTGTCATCAGCTCCTAATTGGATGAGGAATGATTTTGAATTCTCTTTGTCTATTACTACAAATTCTTGATTGACAAGAATATGAGGTATTCCTATTTTTTCTAATGCTTTCTTTAGGTCTTTGTCATATGGAAAAATGATCTTTATCACTTTGTTATTTTCTTTTTGTATACTAATTTTTAGGAGCCATTTTAATATTGTATTGAATTCTTCTATTGATATTGATTTCCAATGATATGTATAAAAAGGGTGAAGAGGGATATCTAATTTTTTTGATAAGACAATAGCAGCTTCTGAGCTTATTTTTGTTTTGAATGGATTTTTTACCAATGATTCTAATGCATTGCTCGGTATCTCTGTAATTTCAGATGTCTTGTCAAAGTCTAGGGTTCCAAATAGGTTGACTATGCCTTTTTCAAGCTCCTGCACCCACCATTCTTCACAATACCCTGGAGGTATCAGAACATGGGCCCTATTAAAGAAATCTCCATAATTTATGAGCATATCCCCTAGATATAATATTTTTTTTATTTTATCCATATGTTTTTTTGCATCCTCTTCTGTGTCAAGTTTAACGACAGAACCATTTTCCATTAAGACAATTGGGCCTTCAATTGAGTCTGATGATGTGACAGTGCATCCTTTTCCAGGCCTTTCGACTTTCAGCTGGGTTCCAATTGCTATATATTTTTTCAATGAATGCATTGTTGCAGGATGGATTGCATAGCATGAATATCCTGAGGTTCTTGTTCTGCCATATCTTAGTCTAAATCCTCCGATTTTCATCGGATGTGTCAAGATAGGTCTGCCTGCAACAAGATCTTTGATAAATGTGTAATCAGGAGATACTTTTGATTTGCTTTCTTCCCCTTTTGTTTCCTTGCCAGATTTGATTCTTTTTTGAAGTTTAATAAATTCCTCTAGGAAATTCCAATTTTCTAAATCAAATTCTTTTCCCCATTTTTCCAGTTGTTTCCATAATTTAGGTGCTTTTTGTGCAATTCCTTCCCCTATGACCAGGCACACCCCATTCCTTATTGTGTTTGTTTCTATCCTTTTAAGGTCCTTATAGTTTGATACTTCAAATTTTTCAGAAGGGTCTCCATCAATTTGTAATGCTAGATGTTTTACCAAGAATTTTATTTCTTCCTGGCTTGGTAGATATTGAAGATTTGTGACTCTCTCATGATAATCATGTAATTCTGTTGCAATCCGGTTTATTTCATTTTCTGTTGGATCATAAGATTCATACCCGAATTTTTTTCTTATATAATCAGCGATTAGCACTGAAACAGATGCTCCAGTTCCTCCTGCACTTCTTATTGGACCTGAAAAATATATGGCTAGATATTCTTTGCCATCATACCTTTTTTTTACCTGTAGTCTTGTAAATCCTTCAATTGGGGAAGACACTGATCCCATTGTGTGATATGCAAGCCCTACTCTAATCCCTGCTTCCATTGCCTCAAGTTTATCCTTGAATTTGCAAAATTTTTCCCTGGAGATTTCCTCTGCAATCACAAGGGATATTTTCCAGTCTAAAGCTCCATATTTCTTCTCTAATTGTGTTAGTCTTTTAGATATTCCTGTGCCTATGATTTTTGGATATACTGCTGATATTAGGCCTTCTACACGCTCTGCCATATTGGATGCAATAGGTATCTCAACACTGTCCATGGGGTCAAGCCCTTTTTTCCTTGCTTCTTGTGCAACCTTATAGCATTCTTTCAGCTTATTGTCTATGTTCTTAAAATATTCATCTGGATTAAATGTTTTTTCGTCTGCCATTTTAATAAACATAAATTGAGTTTGTGCTGAATACTAAAGAACCACCAGTCAGAGACTGGTGGGATTCATTAAATCCACAACTACATTATGATAGGACTGGTGGTTCTTAGTGCTCAGAATGCTCAGAAATTTTTTTAGAAATTTCTGGCATGCCAAAAATGCCCTGCATTTTTGCGCATTTTCCAGCTTTTGAAGTTAAAAGCAGGCAAAGCTTGCCACCAGTCAAAGACTGGATGGAAAATTCTGACATTTTAAACTTAAAATTTTAGCACTTTTATTTCCCGTGTTTTCAAGTTTATTATCGGAACCTTTCCAGGTTCAGGATTATGCCCTACTTTTTCCTGAAAAGGTGTTTTTGTCTGAAAACAGCTTCCTCCGATTAATGTCACATTTTTATAGTTTGAGACTGAACTTTTATGGACATGCCCTGTTATAAAAAAATCAGGGATTTTATTGATTACTAGAGGGTCTTCTCTAACCTCAGGTATGTATAATGTTGAAGTGTGTGTTGGAGCCAGATGCCTTCTTTGCAGCAGGAATTTCATGATAAGGTCTGACCTGTCATACCCTCCTTGGTTTCTTATGTCATCGACATTAGCCACATAATAATCAAAACTGTACCCATGGTACATTAATACGTCAAAACCATTGAAATCATCGCTTGAATGGATGTTTACAGTTGAAGGATTTGATACCATTATCACATTATCCATATCCCATAATTTTTTTGTGAATTCCTTGCTGATTTGTGGCTGAGGTTCTGAGATTCGGATTGAGTCATGGTTTCCCGGGCATATGATGATTTTTTTGTCTTTTGGTATCTTTTGCAGCAGTTCTGCACATGAATCATATTGAATATATATGTCTTGTATTTTTAATTCCTTTTCTTGCCCTGGATAGATACCTACCCCATCAACCAGGTCTCCGACAATAAATATATATTTAGTTAATTTTGCAATAATTTTCTGGCTTTCATTGCCAACTTCAGAATTTATCCATTTTAAGAATTTGTTAAATTTGTCTTCTAGGAAAAAGTTTGATCCAACATGCAGGTCTGATAGGATTAGGGCATATGATTCGTCTTTACATTTTTTAATTTCCCTGTTAAGTGGGATATCTGGATGATATATGCTGTTAACAAATATTATCCTGTCACTATTGGCTCCATTTATTGCAATTACTTCATCTAACACTAGATTCTGTGCCATCTTGAACAGGTCTGGTTTGTTTTTATTGACAAGTATATTTATTGTCCCTGTGGGATCCTCTACTTCCATGACTATGTTGCCATTTTTTGTTGTCCTTTTTTCCTTGATAATGCATATTAGGGATATGTTTTCCTTTTCCTTCTTGTTTAAGACCCTGTTTATAGATACTAAAGATTGTAAATCTTGCCTTCCTTGGAATAATTTTTCAATTTGGTTGTATCTATTATTGAAATAAGCTACAAAATCATTCATCTCTCTTTTTTTTTCTGGTTCATTATAGTTATAAGTCACTTTTACAGAAGTGTCATCATCTATGTTCTCAACTGCATCTAAATCCTTCACGTGTTTATCTTCTTCAAGAATTTCTAAAAATTTGCTGTATAATTCAAGATTCTTCTCTTTTTCCTTTAGCACTTTTGCCTTGTCAAATTCATTCCAATTGACATCAATCTCTTGATTATTTTCTACAATATTTAATAATTCATTGTTAAGGACTAGAAAGTTATCATTCTTGATCATATTTTGGATCTTGTTGTAGATTTCATCAAGATCCTTATTGATAAGATGGTCAACAACTTCATCATTTAGCAATATGTTTCTTTGTAGGAAAAAGTTTATGATATCTTTTTTTTCTTCCATTTTATTAGAAAAAACTGATTTTCTTATTTTAATCCTAGACCTTCTTCAAGGATTTTGATTATGATATTAAATGATTGAGGGGGAATAGAAAGTGTGATCTCTCTTGTTCTGCCATATCTTCCTTTTGAGATTATTTTGGCATTTATTAGCCCAAGCATATCCATTTCACATAATATGTCTGAAATCCTTCTTTGCGTTAAAGGCCTTAATCCTATTGTCTGGCATATTGATTTGTATAATTCATAGATTTCTCCTGTAAAAAGCACGCCTTTTTTTTCAGATGATATTTTTATGATTGAATACATTGTTGCTTGGAATTGTTTTGGTTGAGTGAATACAATGTCTGAAAGCCTATCTCTCTCAATTTTCTCTTCAGCCATGTCCAGATGTTTCATACTGATTTTATCATGCCCAGATCTCTCTGCAATCTCTCCAGAAACTCTCATAAGCTCTAATGCCCTTCTTGCATCACCATGCTCTCTTGCAGCATACGCAGCGCATTTTTCAATAACCCCTTGGTCTATCACATCATCTCTGAATGCTATCTTTGATCTTTTTTCTAATATTGATTTTATTTGAAGTGCATTATAAGGTGGGAAGATAATTTCTTCCTCTGATAATGAAGATTTTACTCTAGGATCAACATTATCTATAAACATTAGGTCATTGGATATGCCAATAATCCCAACCTGTGAATTTTTCAATTCTTCATTTATCCTGATAAGATTATAAAGTATCTCATCACCTGCCTTGCTGACTAATTGGTCAATCTCATCTAATATTAATAACAGCAGGGTCTGTTGTTTTTCAAGGGCGCTGTAAAATATTTTATACACCTCATCTGTTGGCAAACCTGTAGGAGGGATTTCTTTTCCAAAATTCCTTGAAACCTGGGCTATGAGCCTATATTCTGTATCTGCTACCTTTTTCAGTTTGCAGTTGATATAAACTATTTTGATTGGGATATTACTGTTCTTTGCTGATTCTAATAATTGGTTTGTTACGTATTTGACTGATAATGTTTTTCCTGTTCCTGTCTTTCCATATACAAATAGGCTGGAGGGCCTTTCTAATCTTAATGATGGAGCTAATATTTTTGCTATTTGATCTATCTGTTCATCTCTGTGTTCTATATTGTCTGGTGTATATTGGCTTTGTAATACTTTTTTATTAAGAAACATAGCATTCTTTTTCATAAAATTATCAAAAAAGTTTTTTAATGGTTTTTGCGACATTAAAAAAAACAAGATTGCACTATTTATAAATATTATTATGATTTAAACATACTGACCCCTTCACTTCCTTTGGAGATTGGTGTTAGATTTAATAAATTCATTTGAATATGATATTTAACTAGCATGAATAATATTTAACTACTTCATTTGAATATAACATTTAACTAGCATGAATAATATTTAACTAACATTTCACCCTGCTGACTTTGAGCATGCTCAGAAATATACCACCTTCCAAAAATGGATTGTGGAATATTGTCCACTGATCATGCAGTCCAGTGGTATATTTCTGACA